>DASUWJ010000154.1:0-11207 GCA_036378475.1 Gaiellaceae bacterium | reverse complement strand
GACATGGTCCGGCTCGTCGACCGGGCCTACTCGGCCTTCGGCGAGGAGGCCCGCCGCCGCGGGATCGACTACCGCCGGCTCGTCTCGGCGGCGCCGGTGATCGAGACGGACGGTGACCGGGTCCTGCAGGTGATCTCGAACCTGCTCGCGAACGCGTTTCGCTGGACCCCGGACGGCGGTCGGATCGACCTCGGCTTGACGAAGGTGAACGGCACGGTTCGCGTCGCGGTCGGAGACAGCGGGCCCGGGATCTCGCTCGAGGAGCGCGAGCGCATCTTTCGGCCATTCTGGTCGCGCGACGGCGGCGGCACGGGACTCGGGCTCGCGATCGCGAACGAGCTGGCAGCGGCGCTCGGCGGCGAGATCGCGCTCGAGACGACGCCGGGGAAGGGCAGTCGCTTCGAGCTCGTTCTCCCGGTCCGGAGCTACGAGCCGGTGCGGCGCTCTTCGATCCTGTAGATGATCGCTCCCTCGTCGGCTCCGAGCGTCTTCTCGAGACGTGCGAGCCGCTCGTCGACTCCCCGCCACCCCGAGCTGATCAGGTCGATCAGGAGCGCCAGGTCGTCGACACGCGCATGCCGCTCGCCGAGCAGATCGCCCTCGAGCCGCTCGAGCCGCCGGACGAGCTGGGCCGAGAGCCCGCGCACCTCCGCCAGGTGCTTCGCGACCGGCAGCACCTGTGTCCGCAGGCCTTCCTGAACCGCGTCGCCGACCCGGTCGGGGAGCGTCGTTTGGAGCAGCGCCGCCGTCTCGGCGAGGGCCTCGACCTGGTCGCGGGCCCGCTCGAGGGCTGCCTCGACGACGGCCGGCTCGATCCTGCTCTCGGCAGCCTGCCGCAGTCGCTCGTTCGCCCGTTCGATCGCGCCTGGATTCATGGCTCGCAACGCTAGCGTTCGGGTCGGATGAAGCTGTCTGAGCTCGACTACGAGCTGCCGCCGCAGCTCGTCGCACAGCGCCCGCTCGAGCCCCGCGACCGCTCGCGCCTGCTCGTCTACGAGCGCGCGAGTGGCGAGATCCGGCACCGGCGCTTCTCCGAGCTTGCCGCGGAGCTCGAGCCGGGCGAGCTCGTCGTCGTCAACGACACACGCGTGCTGCCGGCTCGGATCCGGATCGAGCGCCCTCGCGGCGAGGTGCTCTTGCTCGAACGGGTGGGAGACGACGGCTTGTGGGAAGGGCTCGCGCGCCCGACGCGGCGACTGCGGGCAGGAAGACGCTACGGGCCGGTAGAGCTGATCGAGCCGCTTGGCGAGGGACGCTGGCTGCTTCGCCTGGAGGGCGAGCCCGCGGGTGAGATGCCGCTACCGCCCTACATCACGGCGCCGCTGGCCGATCCCGAGCGCTACCAGACCGTCTATGCCGCGGAGGCAGGCTCGGCGGCCGCGCCGACAGCGGGCCTCCACTTCACGCCCGAGCTCCTCGCCGCGTTCGAGGTCGAGCGGATCACGCTCCATGTCGGCCTCGACACCTTCCGGCCCGTGGCGGCCGAGGACCTGGCTGAGCACGAGCTGCGCAGCGAGCGCTACCACGCGACGCCTGAGGCCTGGCAGCGCATTCGGGCGGCGCGCCGCGTGCTCGCGGTCGGCACCACCCCCGTGCGCGTCCTGGAGTCGCTCGCGCGCGGCGCGCCGCTCGAGGGCCGGACCGGCCTCTTCATCACGCCCGGGTTCGAGTTTCGTCGGGTCGACTCGCTGCTGACGAACTTCCACCTGCCGCGCTCGACGCTGCTCGCGCTCGTGATGGCCTTCGCGGGGATCGAGGAGACGCGGCGCCTCTACCGGCACGCGATCGAGGAGCGCTACCGCTTCTACTCCTTCGGCGACGCGATGCTGCTCCGCTGAGGGCGCGCGAGCACGCGGCAGGATTCGTCTGAGCCTGCGGGCACGCGCTCGGACTGCCTCGTTGTGCGACCCGCGCGCATACTGGCGCCCGTGAGCCCAACCGATGCACGCGGGTGGCGGTACTTCTGGCACGAGCGTGGCGAGCGCGAGCTCGCGACGCTCCTCGCCGAGGCCTGGCCGCCTGCGCGAGGCGGGGATGCGACGCGGATCGCGACCCTCCTCGGCAGCCGCGCGAGCGCCGGCGCGCTCGCAAAGGAGCTGCGCCGGATGCGTGCCGAGCACGGCGAGCCGGCCAACGACGCCGAGGACGCTGACGTCGGCGCACGGGTCAGCGCCTGGTTTCTCGAGGCGGCCGCGGCATGAGTTTCGAGCTCGCGGCCCGTGACGGCAGCGCCCGGGCCGGCGTCCTCGCGACACCGCACGGGGAAGTACCGACACCTGCCTTCATGCCGGTCGGAACGAAGGCGACCGTGAAGGCGGTCGATCCGGACGAGCTGCGCGCTTTCGGCGCGCGGATCGTGCTCGGCAACAGCTACCACCTCCACTTCCGCCCGGGGGAGGACTCGATCGCCGAACTCGGCGGCCTGCACGGCTTCATGGGCTGGAACGGCCCGATCCTGACCGACTCGGGCGGCTTCCAGGTCTTCTCGCTTCGCCACACGATCCTGGCCGCAAGCGATGAGGGCGTCACCTTCCGCTCCGTCTACGACGGCGAGCAGGCGCGTTTCACGCCCGAGTCGGTGGCGCGAATCCAAGCACGGCTCGGCTCGGACGTGGCCATGTGCCTGGACGTCTGCCCGCCCGCCGACGCGGGGCGCCCGGCCCTCGCCGAAGCCGTTCGCCTGACGACCGGCTGGGCGAGACGGCAACGGGCTGCCGAGCGTGCTCCGGGCCAGCTCCTATTCGGGATCGCGCAGGGCGGCACCGACGAGGAGCTTCGCACCCGCTCGCTGGAGGAGCTGACCGCGCTCGAGTTCGACGGCTACGCCCTGGGCGGCCTCGCGATCGGCGAAGACCGCGAGTTGATGTTCGAGACCGTCGGCTGGGCGGCGGCGCTGCTTCCGGCCGACCAGCCCCGCTACTTCATGGGGATCGGCGACCCGGAGGGCATCCTGGAGGTGATCGAGCGCGGGATCGACATGTTCGATTGCGTGCTGCCGACCCGGCTCGGGCGGACGGGCACCGCGCTGACCTGGGAAGGACGCCTGAACCTGAAGAACGCCCGCCATGCGCGCGATCCGGCTCCGCTCCAGGAGGGCTGCGAGTGTCCTGCCTGCACGCGTTTCTCGCGCGCCTACATCCGCCACCTCGTCAACCAGCAGGAGCTGCTCGGCCTGCGCCTGTTGAGCGTGCACAACCTACGATTCCTGCTCGAACTGACCGAAGGAGCACGCCGCGCGATCGAAGGGGGCGTGTTCGCCGCGTACAAGCGCGAGGCGCTCGCCCGCCTCGAGGAGGCCGCATGGGCTACCTGATCGTGATCATCGCCGTCTTCGCCCTGATCTGGCTACTCGTGCTGCGGCCGCAGCGCCGGCGTCAGGTCCAGCAGCTCCAGATGCAGGACACGCTGCACGTCGACGACGAGATCATCACGGCCGGCGGTCTGCACGGCTACGTGAAGCAGCTGGACGAAAGCGTGCTCACGATCGAGATCGCGCCCGGCGTCCGCGTACGGCTCGACCGCCGCGCGGTCGCCGGCGTCGTCTCGCCCGAGGACCCCGCCGAGCGGGATGAAATGGTTCAGACCGAAGGCGGCGAAAGCTAAGCTTTCGTCCCTGCGCGAATGACCAATCGCCGTTCGCACCTGATCATCGTCGCCGTGATCCTCGCCGTTTTGGCGGGGGTTGCGCTGCTTGCGATTCCCGGCTCGCCGGCGCACAAGAAGCTGACGCTCGGCCTCGATCTGCAGGGCGGGCTCGAGGTCGTGCTCAAGGCGGAGCCACCCAGGGGCCAGAAACTCGATCCCTCGGCGCTCGACCGGTCGGTCTCGATCATGCGCTCCCGTGTCGACAAGCTCGGCGTCGCCTCGCCGGAGATCCGCAAGCAGGGCAAGGACCAGATCGTGATCGAGCTCGCCGGCGTGCACGATCCGGGCCGGGCGGCGGCGATCATCGGCAAGACCGCCCAGCTCGAGCTCTACGACCTCGAGACCTCGCTGACCGGGCCCTCGATCAGCGTCTCGGGCAACCCGGTCGAGACGACCGACCTCTACGCGCTCCTGCTCGGCGTCAAGTCGCAGGCGAGCCAGGGCTCCCCCGACGCCTTCTACGCCTTCGGTCGCTCGAAGACGAAACCGGCCGGGCCCGCCGACACGAGGCAGGCGGCGATCCAGTTCGCCAAGGGGGCGAGGCTGAGGCCGCCCTACACCGTCCTCGGCGTGCCGCACAACACGCTGATCATCACCTGCTCCTCGACCGAACAGGTCTGCCCGGGGAACTCCCCTTCGAGCGGCAACACGGTCGGCCCGCCGCCGGCCGGCGAGAACTACTACTACCTCGTCCTCCACGACAAGAACAAGGAGACGATCCCGGGCGTCAAGGGGGTACCGCAGATGACGGGGTCCGACCTGCAGCTCTCGGGTACCCGCCAGGACTTCGACCCGACGACGAACGCCCCCGTCGTTCTGATGCAGTTCACGGGCTCCGGCTCGCACAAGTTCCAGCAGGTCACCTCGACCGAGTACAGCCGCGGGCAGAGGCTCCGCATCCCGCAGCACTTCGCGATCGTGCTCGACCGCGAGATCCGCTCCTTCCCGGAGATCGACTACACGAAGTCCGATCTCGCGGGCGGGATCACGGGCAACGCCGAGATCAGCGGCATCGGCTCGATCGGCGAGGCGAAGGACCTCGCACTCGTGCTGCAAACGGGGGCGTTGCCGGTCAACTTCGTCCAGATCGAGCGCACCGACGTCTCGGCGACGCTCGGCAAGGACTCGCTCAACCAGGCGAAGATCGCGGCGCTGATCGGCCTGCTGATCGTGGCGCTCTTCCTGCTCGTTCTGTACCGCTTCCTCGGCGTCGTGGCCGTGATCGGGCTCGGCATCTACGCGGCGTTCCTCTATGCCGCGATCCTGATCTTCAACGTCACCCTGACCCTCCCCGGCTTCGCGGGGCTGATCCTGACGATCGGCGTGGCCGCGGACGCGAACGTCGTCATCTTCGAACGGATCAAGGAAGAGGTGCGCGCCGGCAAGTCCGTGCGGGCGGCGATCGCGGCCGGCTACGCGAAAGGCTTCCACACGATCATCGACGCGAACGTCGTCACCGTGATCACGGCGATGGTGCTGTTCGCGGTCGCGAGCGCGGAGGTGAAGGGCTTCGCGCTGATGCTGATGATCGGGACGGTGATCTCGCTGATCACCGCGGTCGCGGCCACGCGCGCGATGCTCGGTCTGCTGTCGGGCTTCTCCTGGTTCGACAAGCCGCGGTTCATGGGTGCCGCCGGCCAGCAGTCGGCGAAGTGGCTGCAGATCGACTTCATGCGCAGGCGCTACCTCTGGTTCGCGATCTCGGGTGTGATCATCGCGATCGGGATCGGCTCGCTCGCGACGCGCGGCCTCAACCTCGGCATCGACTTCAAGGGCGGCACGCAGGTCACCTTCGCGACCGCCAAGCCGGTCTCCCTGACGGACGTTCGCAATCAGGCCAAGACGATCGGCCAGCCGGACGCGATCATCCAGGGCCGGGGCAAGCTCTACGGAAGCGAGGACTACAAGAACTTCCAGATGCGGATGAAGTCGCTGACGCAGGCGAACCAGACGAAGCTCGGCAACGACCTGACCGCGCGCTACGGCCAGAACGGCCAGAACCTCTCCCTGCAGGTGACGAACGTCTCCGCCAGCTTCGGCCGGCAGATCGCACGCGCGGCGATCGTCGCGATCATCGTCTCCCTGCTCCTGATCGTGCTCTACATCGCGATCAGGTTCGACTTCAAGTTCGCGGGGCCGGTGATCGTGGCGCTGATGCACGACATCGTGATCACGGTCGGCGTCTACTCGCTCACCGGTCGGGAGGTCTCGAATGCCACCGTAGCGGCCGTCCTGACCGTGCTCGGCTACTCGATCTACGACACGATCATCATCTTCGACCGGATCCGCGAGAACGTGCCGCTGATGCGGCGCTCGTCCTTCGCGACGGTCGCCAACGTCTCGCTCTGGGAGACGATCCGCCGCTCGCTCGCGACGACCGTGATCACGCTGCTGCCGATCGCCTCGCTCTTGATCTTCGGCGGTGCCACGCTGAAGGACTTCGCCTTCGCCCTCCTCGTCGGGATCACCTCGGGTGCCTACTCCTCGATCTTCATCGCCGCGCCGCTGCTGACGATCCTCAAGGAGCGCGAGCCCGACTTCGCGCGCCGGAAGGGCCTCGACGACCTGCCCGAGGCCCCCGCCGGGGACGGCGGCACCCCGGCGCGGCGCGGCCCCAGGCGTCTCTGGGGACGCGCGCCCGCGCTCGACCCGGGCACGGCGGTGCTCGAGCAGGCCGAGCAGGCGGCGGCCGCCGAGCCCGCGCCCTCGCTGGGAGAGCTCCAGCCGAGCACGGCCTCGGCCGCGTCGGAGGCCAAGCGCGAGCGCCGCAGGCAGCGCCGCCGCGCCCGACCGCATGGCCGATCGCGCTAGCGAGCTCGCCGAGCTCGTCCGGCGGCTCGGGCGCGACGAACTGCGGGCTCTCGTTGACGAGCTCGGCGCCCTCTGGCACGGCGACTCGACGGTGGGCGACCGGACGGCCGCCAGGCTCGAGGGTCTCTTCCGGGAGCTCGGGCTCGTGACGCGCGCGGAGCTGGAGGAGGTGGAGCTCAAGCTCTCGCAGCTCGAGCACCGGCTGCGGCTGCTCGAGAGCGGACTCCTGGCGCCGCCGGGTGCCTAGCGCCCCGCTGACGCGCCTGGGGCTGCCGAAGCTCTGGTGCGAGGACCGCGAGCGACTCTGGCGCTTCGCGCGCCGGACCGTGGTGCCGGTGACCCTCAAGCTCGCGCCGACGGCCGCCTACGGCATCGAGCGCCTCCCACCCGACCGCGGCTTCGTGCTCGCGGCCAATCATTTCTCGGGCGTCGACCATCCGCTGATCGGGGCCTTCTGCCCGGGGATCGTCTACTTCCTGGCCAAGTCGGAACTGTTCGAGATCCCGGTGCTCGGCGAGGCGCTCACGTGGATGGGCGTGATCTCGATCAGGCGCGGGGAGAGTGACCGGGACGCGGTTCGGCGCGCGCGCGAGGTGGTGCGGGAGGGCGGCATCGTCTGCGTCCACCTCGAGGGCACGCGCCAGCGTCTCGGCTACCCGGGTCCGATCCAGGTGGGCGGCCTGATGATCGCGATGCAGGAGGGCGCCCCCGTGGTGCCGCTCGGGCTCGATACCTTCGGCTGGTCACCGCGAAGCCGCCGCCGCTGCGCACTTGTCTTCGGCGCACCGATCGAGCTTGACCACCTACAGCGCAACCGCCGCGGCTACGAGCAGGCGGGCGAACTGGTGCGGACCGAGATCGTGCGCCTGTGGCGGCTCGCGGCGGAGGCGGCGGCGGCAGGCCTGCCGCCCGAACTCCCCGACGGCGCCAGGCAGAGCGGCCCCGTCGGCGGGCGAGCCTAGCGGCTCGGGCCGGCGGAGCCTCGCAGGGCGCGCCGCGCGAGAGGTCGGGGACAGACACCGGGCGTGTCACACTGATCGGCATGGCCCACCCGGCCACGCGCACGATCGGACGGCTGTCGGAGATCGCCCAGGTGGCCGTCAGGCACGGCTTCGGCTACTTCTTCGAGCGCCACCGGCTGACCGACGTCCTGCCCTGGCACGAGCGGGATGGGGCGACGGGAATTCCCTCCGAGCGCGGCCGGCACCTGCGGGAGATGTTCGACGAGCTCGGGCCGACCTTCGTCAAGTTCGGCCAGCTGCTCTCTACTCGGCCCGACGTGGTCCCACCCGACATCGTGCTCGAGCTCCAGAAGCTCCAGGACGACGTCACCCCGTTTCCCTTCCGCGAGGTTGAGCGCGTGATCCGGGAGGAGCTCGGGCTGGGCGTCGAGCAGGCCTTCCTTGAGTTCGACTCGCAGCCGACGGCCGCCGCCTCGATCGGCCAGGTCCATCACGCGCTCCTGCCGAACGGCGACCGTGTCGCCGTCAAGGTGCAGCGCCCCGGAGCGCCGCGCCAGATCGAGGCCGACATCGCGCTCATGTACCAGGCCGCGCGCCTGGCCAAAGACCGGGTGCGGGCGGTCGACTTCATCGATCCGGAGCAGCTCGTGGACGAGTTCGCGCACTCGATCCGAAGCGAGCTCGACTACCGGGCCGAGGCGCGGAATGCCGAGGCGTTCCGCCGCAACTTCGCCGGGCAGCCGAGCGTCAAGATCCCGAAGGTCTACTGGAGCTACACGCGCGAACGGGTGCTCGTCTTGGAGTTGCTCGAGGGAACGATGCTCGCCGACCTCGACCCCGCCTCGCTCGGCCAGGAGGTGCGGCGCAACCTGGCCTACCTGATCGCCGAGACGTGGATGACGATGATCTTCCGCCACGGCTTCTTCCACGGCGACCCCCACCCCGCGAACGTATTTGTCCTGGACGGGGGCAAGACCGTCGGGCTCGTCGATTTCGGCCAGGTCGGCAAGCTCACCGAGGAGGACATGGCCAAGCTGACGCGCCTCTTCTTGGACGCCGCGAACGAGCGCGTCGACTACCTGCCGCGCCGGCTCTGGGAGCTCGGTGTCCGCTATCCCCGCGAGCGCGAGGAGGAGTTCGCCTCCGCGTTGCGGGAGGTCTACTACCGCTACTACGGGGTCAGCCTCGCCGAGATCGACCCGCTGCAGGTGATCCGCGAGGCGTTCGACCTGATCTATTCGCTCAACCTGCGCCTGCCGGCCCGGTTCGTCCTGCTCGACAAGGCGATCGCCACGCTGGGCTCGGTCGGGATCGAGCTCTATCCGGACTTCAACGTCTTCGAGGTGGCCAAGCCCTACGCGCGCAACCTGATGCTCGAGCGCTACTCGCCGGGGCGGATCGTCTCGCGCGCGCAGAAGGAGTCGGTCGAGCTCGCCCGGGTCGCCTCGGCGCTGCCGCACCAGCTGCACGAGTTCCTCGAGCAGACCCGGGCCGGCCAGCTTGAGATCGGTTTCGTCCACAAGGGGCTCGACGAGTTCATGCACAAGGTGGACGTCGCCTTCAACCGGCTGGTCGTGGCGCTCGTCGTCGTCGGCGGCCTGATCGGCTCGAGCCTGATCGGGATCTTCTCCAAGCACGGCCCCTTCGTGGCGGGCGTCAACTTCCTCTCCTTCATCGGCTTCCTGCTCTCCGGTGCGCTCGGGGTCTGGCTCCTTTGGGGCGTGCTCCGTTCCGGACGGCTGTAGATCGTTCGTCGCACTTTCGCGAAAAAGGACATCTAGGCGGGCCGCGGCGCGGACGCTAGGTTCCGCTCGTGAACCCCGCGCTCTTGCTCGCGGAGCCCGAGCCTTCGACCCGGGAGTTCCTGCAGCGCCATCTCGCAGACGACGGCTTCGACGTGCTCGGCGCCGAGGTCGAGCAGGAGGCGCTCGACCTGGTCGAGCGCCTCAATCCCTCGCTCGTTCTGACCTCGACCGAGCTCTGCCGGCGATTACGCGAGGGCGAACCAGGACGCTCGTGGGACCGGGGCGTGCCCGTGATCGTCATCGGCGAGAGCCAGGCGGACGCGGTCGACCGGGTCCGCGCGTTCGCCCGCGGCTGCGACGACTACCTCGGCCGCCCATTTCACTATGAGGAGCTGCTCGCGCGGATCCGGGCCGTGCTCCGGCGCACCTCTCCCGCGCCGCTCGCCCGGCTCGAGGTGGGGCCGATCATGGTCGACCTCGTCACACGCCGCGTCACCGTGGCCGGCCGGGCGCTGGCCCTGCCCGCCAAGGAGTACGAGCTCTTGGCGAAGCTGGCGAGCGAGCCGAACCGGGTCTTCACGAAGGAGGCGCTCCTGCGCGAGGTCTGGGGCTACCGCTCGCTCGGCCGCACGCGCACGCTTGACTCGCACGCCTCCCGCCTGCGGCGGAAACTCCGGCAGGCCGGCGCCGCGCCCTGTGTCGCGAACATCTGGGGCGTCGGCTACCGGCTGCTCGAGTGAGCGCGCCGCTAGGGCGCGAAGATGCTCAACATCGCCTGGAAGACGCTCACCGTGGCCGTCTTCGGCTGGCGGGCGATCGTGTGGCTCGTGAAGCGCCCGAGGTCGCCGCAGGCGGTGCCGCTGTTCGAAGCGGGCGAGTAGTCGTTCACGGGGGTCGTGCCGAAGAGGGGGCTCAAGCCCTGCAGCGCATCCGCGGTCGCCGCGCTGTTGCAGGCTCCGTAGACGAGGGCGACGATCGCGAGCCCGTCCGCCTCGACCACCTGGGTCTGCAGCTTCTTGACCTGCTTTTGCAGCACCCGGATCTGACTCTCGAGCTGCTTGGGAGCCGGGTTCGCGGCTGCCGCCGGCAGTGCGAGCGCGAGTGCGACAACGAGTACGAAAAGGCCTACCAGTGCCCGCCTCATCTTTTTTTCCTCCTCGATCGAAGACCCCTTGTGGGGGTTCGTATATCCCACCCCAGGGTGGGGGTCAAGCGAGCAGAGAGCCTTCGAGGCGGAGCAGGGCCTGCTTTCGCTCGAGCCCGCCCGCGTAGCCGACGAGCGTGCCGTTCGCGCCGACGACACGGTGGCAGGGCAGCACGATCGGCACCGGGTTTCTGTTCATGATCGTTCCGACGGCCCGGGCCGCGCCCGGCTTGCCGGCCCGCGAGGCGAGCGCGCCGTAGGTCGTCAACTCGCCGAAGGGGACCCGGGCGAGCTCGTGCAGGACCGTGCGGCCGAACTCTCGCGCCAGGCGCAGGTCGACCTCCAGCTCGAACTGACGCCGCCTGCCCGCGAAGTACTCGTCGAGCTGGCGCACGACCCCGGCCACCGGGCGCGGGGAACGGAGCACCCGCGTACCGAAGCGCCGCGCCAGGAGCTCGACTTCTCGCTCCGGCTCCGGCTCGTAGGAGATCGTGCACAGCCCGCGCTCGGAGACCCCCACGAGCAGCTCGCCGAGCGGCGAGCCGACGAGGTCGTAGGCGACGTCGAGCAGCTGCTCCGCCGCCGCGGCGGCGCGGAAGCGATGGTCGAGTTCGGTTGGCACGGTCATCAGCTCTTGCTCCTTTCGCGCAGGCGGCGGACGCCGGAAGAAGCGGCTTGGCGCGCCGCCTCCTCGGAGGAGCCGAGCACCGCGCCGATCTCGTCGTAGGGCAGGTCGAAGCCGTAGCGCAGGACGACCGCTGCGCGCTCTTTCGGCGGCAGCCCGTCTGTCAGCGGCCCGAGCTCCGCCTGCGGGGGTAGCCCGTCCTCGCTCGCGAGCTCGGGCAGCTCGCCGCGGCGCCGGCGACGCCGCCGGTCGTCGATCGCGACGCGCGTCGCGAT
>DASUWJ010000153.1:0-15172 GCA_036378475.1 Gaiellaceae bacterium | reverse complement strand
GCCGCCTCGGCGCTCGCGCTCGCGCGCGGCCTCGGCGAATTCGGGGCGACACTCCTGTTCGCGGGCAGCTTGCAGGGCGTCACGCAGACGCTGCCACTGGCGATCTACGCCCAGTTCGAGACGAGCCTCGACACCGCGCTCGCGATCGGAGCGCTCTTCGTCCTCTTTGGGGCGGCAGTCCTGCTGGCCCTCAAGCTGATCCCCGCATGGGCACGCTTCGGCTCTCCATCGACGTTCCGCTCCGCGCGTTCAGCCTCCGGGTAGCGCTCGAGCTCGAGCGGGAGGTCCTGGCGCTCGTCGGGCCCTCTGGGGCGGGCAAGTCAACCCTCCTCCGCGCGCTCGCCGGCCTGATCCGGGCGCAGGGACGAATCTCGGCCGACGGTCGCACCTGGCTCGACTCGGAGCGCGGGATCGACCTGCCCCCGGAACGGCGCTCCGTGGGCCTGGTGTTCCAGGAATACGCGCTCTTCCCCCACCTGAGCGTGCGCGCGAACGTCGAGTTCGGACGGCGTGGCGCGGGTGACCTGCTCGCCAGGTTCGGCCTCGAGCGCCTGGCGGACGCCAGGCCGGGCGAGCTCTCCGGCGGCGAGCGCCAGCGGGTGGCGCTCGCCCGCGCGCTCGCCCGCGACCCGGCCGTGCTCCTGCTCGACGAGCCGCTCTCGGCACTCGACGCGCACACGCGCGCGAGCGTCCGCGGCGAGCTGCAGGTGCTGCTCTGGGAAGCTGCGCGGCCGACGATCGTGGTCACGCACGACTTCGAGGAGGCGGCCACGCTCGCGACCCGGGTCGGTGCGCTCGTCGAGGGCCGCGTGCGCCAGCTCGGCCCCCCCGCCGAGCTCGTCGCCTCCCCCGCCGACCCCTTCGTCGCCAGCCTGAGTGGCGCGAACGTGCTGAGGGGGCTCGCGAGGCCGATCCTGCAGGGACTGACCGAGCTCGAACTAGCGAGCGGCGAGCGAATCCGCTCGACCGACCGCGCCGAGGGCAGCGCGGTGGCCGTCGTCTATCCCTGGGAGATCACGCTCTCGCGGGCGCCCCCGGACGACTCGGCGCAAAACCAGCTCCGCGGCCCCGTCTCGAGCATCGTGCCGATTGGCAACCGGGTGCGGGTGCGGGTCGGCCCAGTCACCGCCGAGATCACGGCCGACTCGGCGGCGCGACTCGACCTGCGGCCGGGTCAGCAGGTGGTCGCGAGCTTCAAGGCGACGGGCACGAGACTGCTGGCGCCGTAGGGCCGCTGGCGCGGGCTACTGGCCGAGGGCGCCGATCTCGTAGCCGTGCCGCCTCATGTCGGCGGTTGCACGGAGCGCGGCCTTCAGCGAGCTCGAGCCCTCCAGGGTTCGGAGGGCCCTCTGGACGAGCTTGACGTCGCCGCGGGCGGCTCCCAGGCGCAGCGGCTCGAGCTGGTCGGCGAGTCTCCGCAGGCCGGCGACGAGCACCGCATTGTCGCGGGCGATCGGCTGGGGCGGCTTGAGCGCCGCCAGGTCGGCTGCGGCGAGGCGGAGCTTCTCCTGGCCAGTCCTGATCTCGGCCGCCAGGATCTGGAGCGAGCTCGGCGGCCTCGCGAGCCGCGTGAAGACCTTCCTGACGCCCTGGCCGTCCCGCTGGATCCGCTGCTCGTACTGGGGCTTCGAAAGCCGGGCCGCACCGCCCCCGCCGCAGCCCGCCAAGGGCAAGACAAGCAGCAGCGCCGCTAGAGTGGCGCCACCGCGGTGCCTCGTCTCGGCGAGGCTGAGATCACACGCGTCGAACCTGCCCTGGGTCATGCCAGCGAAGGGAGAGTAGTTGCAGCGAGCGCGCCCCGAGGATTCGAGCCGAGGACGGAACGCCGGCGGGTGCCTCGCGTGCGCGATCGTTCCGCGGCTCGACCGTGGTGATCGGGCGCCCTGCTCGACCGCGATCTGGATCCCGCCGGTGCAGCGAAGGTGATCAGGATCGAGGCACCGGCCTGGGGGATCAAGCCCGTGCCCAGGCGCCTGCGAGTGCTCGGCCTGTTCGATTCGTTGCTCCTGTGGGGGAACCTGTCGGTGTCGCTGCTCGTGATCGTGATCGGCGCCTTGCTGGTGCCGGCGCTGTCGCTTCGAGACGCGCTGCTCGCGATCCTCGTCGGGGCTTTGGTCGGGAACGTCCTGCTCGGCCTGGCCGCGATGATCGGCGCCGATGCGCGCGTGCCGGGGATGGTGCTCCTGCGAGCGCCGCTCGGACGGCAGGGCTCCTACGGGCCGACGGCGCTCAACGTGGCCCAGAACCTCGGCTGGTCGACCTTCGAGCTGATCATCATCGCGACCGCGGCCGCGGCGCTCTCGCGGCATCTCTTCGGCTGGCAGGGAACCTGGTTTTGGACGCTCGCCTTCGGCGGCCTGAGCTGGGGGTTGGGCATGCTCGGGCCGATCGGGTTCGTACGCCGCTACCTGCGCAAGTTCGCCTCCTGGGCGCTGCTCGTGGCGATGGCCTACCTCACCTACTGGGCGATCTCGAAGTCGAGTCTGCACGCCTTCTGGGCTCGCCCGGGCCGGGGTGGCTTTCCGAGCTTCGGCCAGGCGGTCGATCTCGTGATCGGGAGCGTCGTCTCGTGGACGCCGCTCGCGGCCGATTACACTCGCTTCTCGCGCACGCGGCGCGGGGCCTTCTGGGGCGCCGGGATCGGCTACCTCGTGCCGACGATCTGGTGCATCGGCCTCGGCCTCCTGATCGTGCTCGCACGCGGCGTCTCGAACGCGCAGGCACTCCCCGGGGCGGTCGCCGCCGCCGGCGGCGTCGCCTTCGTCGCGCTGGCGGCGATCACGATCGACGAGAGCGAGAAGGCCTTCGCCGACATCTACTCGACCGCGGTCTCGATCCAGAACCTTCTTCCCCGCTCCTCGCAGCGGCTCTTGATCACGCTCGTCTCCGCCGCCGCGACCGTCCTCGCGCTGCTGCTCAACCTCGGCAACTACCAGAACTTTCTCTACCTGCTGGGCTCCTTCTTCGTGCCGCTCTTCGGCGTGCTCCTCGCCGACTGGCTGCTCGCGGGCGCCCATTACGAAAGGCGCGACATCTTCACGCGGACCGGGCTTCGGCTCGACTCCGTCCTCGCCTGGCTGGCGGGCTTCTGTCTCTACCAGTGGCTCTCACCGGTCGGCCCCTCCTGGTGGACGACCCTCGTCGCGCACACGCATCCCGGCAACGTCAGCTTCACCGCCTCGCTCCCCGCCTTCGCCGCTTCCTTCGGGCTCGCGACGCTCGCCTCCCTGCGCTACCGGCGGCCGCTCAGACGCCCCCGGCTGCTCGAGGGCGCCGGCGGGTAAGAACGCCTCGCGCCGGCGTCTCGGTCTCCGCCCGCGCGAGAATGCGGCGCGTGCGGCTCGCGGTCGTCGGCAACCTCTCGCTCGACCTCGTCGACGGTACGCCGCCGAGGCCGGGTGGTCCGCCCTTCTACGCGGCCCGCTTGCTGGCAGCGCTCGGTGTTCCCGCGCTGATCGCGGTCAAGTGCGCCGCCTCAGACCGGTCCCGGCTGCTGCCGCCGCTCGAGGCGCTCGGCCTGGCGGTCAGATGGCAGCCCGGAGCCTCGACAGCGAGCTACGCCTTTTCCTACCGGGGCGAGGCGCGGGTGATGGAGGTGCGCTCGCTCGGCGAGCCGTGGACGGCCGAGCAAACGCGGGTCGCGAGCGGCGCCGACTGGGTGCACGTCGGCGCCCTCTTCCGGGGCGAGTTCCCGCCGGAGACGCTGGCGGCCCTGGCCGCAGACGGAGCGCGGCGGCTCTCCTTCGACGGACAAGGGCTCGTGCGAGCGGCACGCACCGGGCCGCTCCTGCTTGAGCCCGAACCGGAGCTCGCGCTGCTGCGGCACGTCAGGGTGCTCAAGCTCTCGGAGGAGGAGGCGCTCGCGCTCGTCGGTCGGCTCGAGGAGCGGGCGCTCTCGGAGCTCGGGGTGCCGGAGGTGATCGTCACGCTCGGCTCGCGCGGCTGTCTGGTCGCCTCCGGAGGCCGCCTTTGGGAGATCGCGGCCGGGCCGCTTCGCGGCGTCGACCCGACGGGCGCGGGCGACGCCTTCGCCGCCGCCTACGTCGTTGCCCGGAGTCGTCGGCACGGCCCCCGCGCGGCCGCCGAGCGCGCGACGCAGGCGGTCTCGAAACTGCTCCTGCGATGACGGCCGCGGTCGAGACGCCGGCGGGCATCTATACGGTCGACGCCGAGCTCGAGCGCGTGGTCGACTTCGTGCCGGGAGCGAGCTTGCCGGAGCCCGAACCGCTCCGGCTCGGCCTGCCGCTCCTCGTCGCGGCGGCGGCCGAGGGCTCGACGGTCGTCGCGATCCTCGACCGGCGCCCGCCGCTCGTCGTCTCCCACGATGCCGGGCGCACCTGGCGCCAGGCAGGTGGCGGCCTGCCCCCCGGCCGGGCGGTCGCGATCGCCGAGGACGATCCCGACCGGATCCTCTACGGCTCGGCCACCCGGCTCCACGTCTCACTCGACGGCGGCCGCTTCTGGCGCTCGCTGGAGCCGGAGCTGGCCGAGATCGAGCGCGTGGCCTGGCTGGACTGAGTCGGGGGCCGCGCCTCGCCCCGACCAGGACTGCCTGGGCGCCCTCTAGGGAAGCCGAAACTCGCCGCGGGCGACGACGACGGCCGCGCCGCTCACCTCGACTCGCTCCAGCTCCGCTGCGCTGCCGTCCACCCGAGCGTAGAGCGTCGAGGGGCGGCCGATCTCCGCGCCCTGGGAAATCTCGATCTCCTCGCCGAAGCCGATCCGGCCATGTCGGGCGAGATGCAGCGCCAGCGGACCGGCCGCGGAGCCCGTCGCCGGATCCTCCGGCACGGCTGACGCCGGCCAGAACATCCTCGTCTTCCAGCGAGACCCCTGGCCGGCGAAGCAGTTGACGCCGAAGGAGGGCAGGCGCTCGAGCCCGGCGAGGTCGGGGCGAAGCGCGGCGACCTCGGCCTCCGAGCCGAGCGCCACGTAGACGTGCTGGGCGCCGTTGTCATAGGCCTCAACGGGGAGCTCGGAGCGCTCGACCCCGAGCGCGGCCAGCAGTTCCTGCTCCCGCTCGTAGGGGACGAGCACGGGCAGCGGTTGCTCCATCCGCCCGAACACGAGCCGGTCTTCCTCGCGCTCGAGGCGAACCGGGACGATCCCCTTGGCGGTCTCGAGCCGAAGCTCGGGTAGCTGCAGTGGCGTCCCGAGCACGAACGCGGTCCCAAGCACCGGATGGCCCGCAAAGGGGAGCTCCTGCGCCGGAGTGAAGATGCGAACCCGCGCATGCCCGCCGGCCTCGGGCGGCAGCACGAAGCTCGACTCCGAGTAGTTCAGCTCCCGCGCCAGGCGCTGGAGGACGTCCTCCGGGAGCCCGCGAGCGTCGGTGAAGACGGCGAGCTGGTTCCCGCTCAGCGGTGTGTCCGTGAAGACGTCGACGACCACGTAGCGGTAGCGCGGCACGCCGCCACTCTACGCATGGGCCCGCGCTCGGCCAGGGGCCGCGTCCGCCCCGGCCACGGTCCCGGGCGAGAGGGCGTCTCGGCCTCCCCGCACGACCTATCCTGACGGCGATGCGACTCTTCCTCGTTCGCCATGCGGAGGCCGCACCCGGCGAGCCCGACGAGCTCCGCCGGCTCAGCGCCGCGGGCCGCACCGCCGCGCGCGAGCTCGGCCGGCGCCTGGCCGAAGACGGTGTCCGCCCGGCGGTCGTTCTGACCAGTCCGCTCCTGCGGGCCCGGGAGACGGGCGAGGCGCTCGCCGCCGCGCTCGGCTGTCGCTTCGAGCCGAGCGCCGCACTCGCGCCGGGCGCCAGCGCCGAGGGGGTGCGCGCCGCCGTCCAAGGCCGAGGCGAGACCGTGGTCGCGGTCGCCCACCAGCCCGACTGCGGCAGGATCGCGGCCGAGCTCGGCGACGGCGTCGAGCCAGCCTTTCCGCCCGCCGGGGTGAGCGAGCTGACCCTCGCGTGAGCTCGGTCGTCAGCGTGCGGGGGCTGCGGAAGTCGTACGGGGACTTCGAGGCGCTCGGGGGGATCGACTTCGAGCTTCGCGCGGGCGAGGTCTTCGGGCTACTCGGCCCGAACGGCGCCGGCAAGACGACCACCGTCGAGATCCTCGAGGGCTACCGCAGGCGCGACGCGGGCGAGGTCGAGGTGCTCGGCGCCGATCCGGCTTCGGCAGGGCTTGCCTGGCGGGGCCGGATCGGTGTCGTACTCCAGTCGACCGCGATGTACGAGAACCTGACGGTGGTCGAGAGCCTCGCCCAGTTCGCCGGCTACTACGAACGCCCGCGCCCGGTCGGCGAGGTGGTGGAGCTGATCGGGCTCGGGGAGAAGCGAAACGATCGTGTCCGCCGCCTCTCCGGCGGGCAGCGCCGCCGGCTCGACCTCGGCCTCGCCCTGATCGGCGATCCGGAGCTGATCTTCCTCGACGAGCCGACCACGGGCTTCGACCCTGGCGCCCGCCGGCGCGCCTGGGAGACGATCCGCTCGCTGAGGGCGCTCGGCAAGACGATCCTGCTGACGACGCACTACCTGGACGAGGTGGAGCAGCTCGCCGATCGGGTGGCCGTCCTTCGCCAGGGCCGGATCGTTGCCGCCGGCACACCCGCGGAGCTGACCGGGGCGAGGCTCGCGACCGAGATCCGCTACCGCGAGAACGGCCGCGAGATCGTGCTCGAGACCGAGCAGCCGACCCGAGTCCTCCACGAGCTGACCGAGCAG
This sequence comes from Gaiellaceae bacterium, assembly GCA_036378475.1. Taxonomy (GTDB): domain Bacteria; phylum Actinomycetota; class Thermoleophilia; order Gaiellales; family Gaiellaceae; genus 13-2-20CM-68-14. The sequence goes on along the minus strand of DASUWJ010000153.1, from coordinate 8,505 downwards.
GCACTCGAGCGCGGCGTCGAGCTCGAGAATCTTCAGGTGCGGCGGCCGAGTCTCGAGGAGGTCTACCTCTCGCTGACCGGGGACGAGCCCGGATGAGGCTCTTCCCGCACGAGCTGCGCGGCCAGCTCCGCCTCTACTGGCGAAGCCGCGAGCTCGCGTTCTTCACCTTTGCGCTCCCGATCATCATGTTCATCCTGCTCGGCTCGGTGTACGGCAAGGACCGGATCAAGGCCGAGGGCGGCGTCCGGGGAGCCGACTACCTGCTCGCCGGGATGCTCGGGTACGGGGCGATCGCGACCGGCTTCGCCGGACTCTCGATCATGCTCGTGATCCGCCGCGAACAGGGGATCCTGAAGCGCCTGCGGGCGACGCCGCTCCCCGCCGGCACCTACGTGGCGGCGCTGCTTCTGACGACGATGGTCGCCTTCGCGCTCGAGGCGGCGGTGATGGTCCTGGCGGGGCGGATCCTCTTCCACACCCACCTGCGGCACGGCGTCTCGCTCGCGCTGGCGCTCCTGCTCGCGATCGGGGCCTTCACTGCGCTCGGACTCGCGCTGACGACCCTGATCAAATCCTCCGAGGGCTCGTCCGCCGTCGTCAACGCGATCTACCTGCCCGTGTCGTTCATCTCGGGCTCCTTCTTCTCCTCGCACTCGTTTCCGCAGGTGCTTCGCGTCGTCGCCAACGCACTGCCGCTCGTCTACGTGATCCGGTTGGTGCGAGACGTGATGCTCCGCGACGCCCAGATCTGGAACCGGCCCGGCGCGGTCGCCGTCGTGGCCGCCTGGGGCCTCGCGGGCGCACTGATCGCGGCTCGCCGCTTCCGCTGGGAGCCGCGGGAGGGTTAGAGCCGCGCGAGTTGGGCATGTATGGCTTTCAATGCATAACGACCCTCAGCTGGCGTTCTACGAGCGGCACCCCGAGCCCCCGGCTCTCGAGGTGCGCGTCAACTTCGGCGTCTTCGTCGGCCGGCCGGCGACCGCCGCCGAGATCGATGAGCTCGCGCAGCAGCTCCTGCCCAAAGTGGGCGAGGTATCGATCGTGGCCGAGGACCGCCACCTTATCGGCGGCGAGAGCGAAGCCGCGCTGCACCAGGTCCGGATCGAGGTCGATCCGGAGCACATCCCGGCCGACGAGCACGATGCGGACGTCCTGGCCGGGCGGCTCGTCGAGGCAGCGGACTCCTGGGCGCGAGACTGTGCCGCCGAGCGGCACGCCGAGGTCAGCGAGCTCTAGCCGGAGAGCGCCCGGGACGGTTTGCCTTCGCCGCCTTCAGGGCGAAGCGAACGAGTGCGCTCGGCAGTCTCTGCGCTCGAGCGAGCGTCTCGTCGAGAGCGCCGACGAACCAGTCGACGTCCTGCTCGGAGAGGACGAGCGGCGGCAGGATCTTGAGCACGTTCAGATCGTGCCCGGCGACCTGCGTCAGGATCCGGTGCGAGGAGAAGAGCGGCACGACCACGAGCTGTGCGAAGAGACCGGTCTGGACGCGCTCGAGCAGTCTCCACGTGCGGCTTCCTCCTGGCGGCTCCTCGAACTCGATCGCCCAGAGCAGCCCGAGCCCCCGCACGTCGCGCACGACCTCGTAACGCTCGACGAGTGGGCGCGTCCGCTCGAGCAAGAGCGCCCCCAGCCGGGCCGTGTGCTCGACGAGGCCCTGCTCGTCGAGCTCCTGGAGGGTGGCCAGCCCCGCAGCCATGCCGAGATCGTTTGGCGCGAAGGTCGAGCCGTGCGCCAGCGCATGCTCGAGGGAGTCGAAGACCGCCTCGTGGACTCGGGTCGACAGAAGCAGCGCCCCGACCGGGACGTAGCCGCCCGAGAGCGACTTCGCAACCGTGATCAGGTCCGGCTCGAGCCCGAGGTGCTCGAGCGCGAACAGGCGGCCGGTGCGCCCGAAGCCGGTCTGCACCTCGTCGAGGCAGTAGAGCGTCCCGTAGCGGCGGCAGAGCTCCTGCGCGCCCTCCAGGTAGCCGGGCGAGGGGAAGTAGGCCCCGTGCCCCTGCACGGGCTCGACGATGAAAACGGCCACCTCCTCGGTGCGAAGCGCCGCCTCGAGCGCGTCGAGATCGTCGAACGGCACCCGGGAGAAGCCGGGCAAAAGCGGACCGAAGCGATCGGTGAAGGCGGCGTCTCCCGCCGCCGAGAGCGAGCCGAGCGTGAGGCCGTGGAAGCCGTGCTCGCAGGAGACGACGTGGCTTCTGCCCGTCGCCGCCCGGCCGAGCTTGAGCGCCGCCTCGACCGCCTCGGTGCCCGAGCTCGTGAACAGGACCCGGCCGACCGACGAGGGTGCCCGGCGCAAAAGCTCCTCCGCGAGCAGGCCCGGCAGCGGCGAGACGCCGAGCTGCAACTTGCCCGGCGTGTCGAGCTCCAGGGCCTCGACGAGCGCGGCCCGGACCCGGGGGTTGTTCCGGCCGACGTTGTACATGCCGAAGCCGCCGAGCAGATCGAGATAGCGCGTTCCGTCGGCCTCGTAGAGGTACGCACCCTCCGCCCGCGCCCAGCGGCGGTCGAAGCCGATCGTCTCGAGCAGGCGCACGAAGCGCGGATTGATCGTCCGTGCATAGAGCGCGAGCTCCTCGCCGGCGTTGGCCTCCAGCCGCTCTCGCAGGGTCATGCCGAAATTATCGCGATGCGCCGATCAGGGCGCCGCCGGCGACGACGAGGAGGGCGCCCAGGACGACGTGCCTGCCGATCCCTTCACTGCGCCGCAGGAGCAGGATCGAGAAGAGGACGGCGAAGAGCGACTCGGTCGCCACGAGCGGCGAGACGATCGTGACCCGGCCGCGGTAATAGGCCTCGAAGAGGAGCGCGTACGAGCCGCCGAAGAGCAGGCCGGGCAAAAGGAACCGAGGCGCCGCGCGCCGCAGCTCGCCGAGCCGAAGGCGGCGGCGCAGGAGCAGGTAGCCGGTCAGAGTCGCCGCCCCGCCGGCCATGGCGACGGCGGCCGCGGGCAGCGGCGGTGCTTTCGTTCCGGTCGCGAGCCAGCGCAAGACGTCGTCGCGGGTCGCGAACAGCACCGTCGACGCGAGCGCGAGCAAGGCGCCGATCCGCTTGAACTCGACGGGGCGGTCCCCTTCGAGGCCGAGCGCCACGCTGCCCAAAACGACGAGCACCGCCGCCACGAGGAGCGCGATGCGGGCCGGCTCGTCCAGGGCGACGAGCGCGATCGCGACCGCGACGAGCGGGGCCGTGCCGACGACCACCGAGGTCCGCGACGCGCCGAGGTCACGCACCGCGAGAAAGAACATCAGCTGGGAGAGCCCCGGGGCGAGGACGCCCGCGAGCAGGAACGGCCACAGCTGACTCGGGCGCAGATCCGCCGCGCTGGGGCGCGAGGCCACCGCGGCTAGGATCGTGACGCAGAGCGCGGACAGGGACGTCACGAGCGAGCCGAGCTCAGCACTCGTCCCGCCCCGCAGGGCGATCCTGATCGCGACCGAGAGCAGCCCGAAAGCGATCGCGGAGGAAGCGGCGAAAAGGAGTGCGGTCAGGCCGTGGTCGTCTTTGGCTTCGTGACGACCTGGACCCGATGCGGCCAGGGCGGGTCGAGCTCAGGCGCGGGTTTTCGATCCAGCGGCTCTCGTTTCTCCTTCGGCGAGGCGTCCGGGCCGACCGCGGGCTGCATCGCTGCCACCGAGCGAGCCTAGCGGAGCGTTCGGTCACCAAGCGACGGCCGGGCGGGGCGCCGGCGAGGGTGAAGAGAGAGCGCACTTCGCGCGCGCAAGCCTGGCGGCCGACCGCGGGCCCGGTTACCCCAGCCGGAGCGCGAGGAGAAGGCTAGTCGCCGGCGACGTCGCGGCGCAGGAAGACGAGATAGGCGGCGATCAGCGGCAGCGCCAGGTAGAGCGCGCAGACCCAGAAGGCCCGGAACACCGGGGCCCAGTCGGCTGGCGTCCGCAGGAAGCCGTGCCAGGCCTCGAACTGGGTGCCGAGCAGGTAGGGGCGGATGCTCTCCGTGCCGGGCAGCACTGCGAGCAGTTGCATCAAGAGCGCGAACATCAGCGTCCCGACCACCGAGGCGGCGCTGTTTCGCGTCACGGTCGAGAGCAGCAGCCCGAAGGCGGCGACGCCGGCCAGGGCGAGGCTGTAGACGGCGAGGCTCGCGAGCAGGAGACCGAACCCGTGCGCCGCCGAGACCTTCGTCCCCGACAGGGACGTCAGTGGATGGAAGCCCCAGGCGATGCTGCCCGCGAGCAGCCCGACGATCCCCATCGCGAACACGACGACGAGCGTGTAGGTGAGGGCGGCGAGCACCTTGCCGGCGAAGATCTCGCCGCGCTCGCGCGAGCGCGTGAGAATCGTCTTCAGGGTGGCGTTGTGGCTCTCGGCGGCGACGATGTCACCCGCCACGAGTGCCGTGATCAGCGGCAACCCCCAGATCGACATGAAGAAGAGCACGACGAAGGGAGTGGCCAGGCCCGTTTCCCGGATGTAGCGGCCGAGCGGCACCTGGCTCGGGCCGCCCGCCTGAATCAGGAGCACGACGACGAAGACGACGGGCACGAGCATCGCCGAGACGAGGCCGAGGTAGGTGCGCTTCTGCGCCAGGAGCTTCACGAGCTCCCACTCGTAGACGCGCCCGGCGGCGGCGATCACGCGACCGCCTTTTCGGCGTCGCCCGTTTCGCCCTCGGTCAAGCCGAGGAAGAGCTCCTCGAGGCTCGCCGTCTCCGGCACGAGCGCGGTGACGCCGATCCGCGCTTGGCCGAGCGCGATCGAGAGCGCCGCGACGGCCTCCTCGTCGCCCTGGAAGCTGACCGTGCCCTCGAGGCTGGCGACGCCGGAGATGCCGGGCTGCGCGAGGCAGAGGGCGCGGGCGCGCTCGTTGTCGGCGGTGCGAAGGCGGTAGCCGCTGGCGGCGGTCGCGAGCAGCTCGCGGAGCGAGCCCTCGTAGACGATCCGACCCTTGCGAATGATCGCGACCCGGTTGCAGAGCTCCTCGACCTCACCGAGCAGGTGGCTCGAGAGCAGCACCGTGATCCCCTCGCTGGCCAGCCGGCGCACCAGGTCGCGCATGTCGCGCATCCCGGCGGGATCGAGCCCGGTCGTCGGCTCGTCCAGCAACAGGAGCTTCGGATCGCGCAGCAGGGCGGCGGCGATCCCGAGCCGCTGCCGCATTCCGTGCGAGTAACCGCCAACCCGGTCCTTGGCGCGATCGCGAAGCTCCACGATCTCGAGCACCTGATCGATCCGGGAGGCCGAGTCGCCGTCGTCGTAGGCGGCCAGCAGCCGGAGGTTCTTGCGGCCAGAGAGGTAGGGATAGAAGGTCGGTCCCTCGACGAAGCCCGCGACCCCGGCGAGGGCCTTCGCGCCGTCGACGAGCGGATTCCGGTCGAACAGGCGGATCGAGCCCGCCGTCGGGCGGATCAGCCCGAGCAGCATCCGCAGCGACGTCGTCTTGCCCGCTCCGTTCGGACCGAGGTAGCCGAACACGTCGCCGCGCTCAACGGTCAGGTCGACGTGGTCGACCGCGACCAGCTCGCCGTAGCGCTTGACCAGCCCGCGCGAGACGACCGGTGTCGGATCGCTCACTTGAGCTCGCGTGCGGCCGCCTCGGCCGCCGCCGCCGGGACCGACCCGGCAAGCACGTACGCGACGCCGGCGTGACTCCAGGTGACCGCGGTTCCGAGCTGGGTTGCGAGCTCGTGGCCGGTCGCACCGTTGATCGCAACCGACGGCAGGCTGCCGAGCGGGCCGCCCTGACCGGTCGAACCGGCCTTTCGCTCGACGACGACGATCGCGCCGAGCCCCTGCCCGTAGACAGCGAGCACCGACTTCGAGTGGGAGCCGCCGACGAGCCGGACATCCTGCCGGGGCAGCCCGACGAGTGTCGCGGGTGCGACGAGGGAGAAGCCGGCCGCCTTCTGGACCGCAGGCAGGCCGTTCACCTCGGGCTTCGTCGCGGCCCGATGGGCGCTATCGCTGCCGAGCGAGCCGAGATCGACGGTCTTGGCGCTCGCCGGCGGGGAGATGGAGACATCACCGCTCGAGACTGGACCGTACGAGATCTTGGTCGCCGTCAGCTCCAGCACCGGCGCAGAGCTTCCGTGGGCGTAGATACCGAGCCGAAGCGGCACTCCGCGTGCAGCGTCCCAGGCGAGCTCGCCGGCGCCGAGCAGGCCGCCGTCGTGCTTGGGGGAGACGCGCACGCTGTAGGCCTCCTGGTGTGCGACGTTCGTCGGCTTCGCTCCAGAGAGATCGGCATGGGTGCCGAGCTTGGCCAGAAAATCGCTGATCTGCGTAACCGTCGGGATCCCTCCCTGCTCCGTCGAGCCGCTCTGGCCGGCGGAATGTGCCGGCAGTTTGGCCTTGTAGACCATGTTCGACGAGGCGTCGAAGATGGAGACGTCGTTTTGGTTCCAGACGATCTGGACGTCGCCGGCGTCGGACTGCAGCTCGAGCCGCCCGCGGCCGTCGTTCGTCGCCCAGAGGCGACCCGAGGCAGCGGACATCAGTGCCGAGCCGACGTTTCCGGTCAGGGCACCGGACGGAAAGAGGTTGTTCGTGAACGTGATCCGGGCGCTGATGCCTGCCGGAGTCGGCGCGGCGAGCGCGTCGTGGAGCGCCTGAGCAAGCGGCTTCGGCGGCGGAGTCCGCCCGCTGCTGCCGCCACTGGCGACCGCGATTGTGGTCGCGGCGCTCGCGAGCACGGCGACAGCGAGGACGAGCATGATCAGGCGAGTGGTGGAGAGGGTGCGGAACAGTTTCACGAGAGTCCTTTCGTCGGCACGTTCTCACCCGTTGTAGCGCCGAACCCTGAGATATCTCTGAGAACGGGCAGCTCGATCGTAAACCGCGCTCCCGAGGCGAACGCGCGCCCGCCGTGGCGCTCGGCGGTCGCACTGACGATCGCCAGGCCGAGACCCGAGCCGGGTTTGCCGTGTTCTCCGCGCCAGAAACGGGCGAACGCGTCTTCCTGCTCGTCACGACTGAGGCCCGGCCCCTGATCGGAGACACTGAGCCGCGCGACGCCGTTTACCTGCTCGGCCTCGACCTTGATCCTGCCACCCTCGGGCCCGTACAGCCGCGCATTTTCGAGCAGGTTCGCGAGCGCCCGCTCGAGCGCGGCCCGGTCGCCTCTGACCGTGACCGGCTCGACCGCCTCGGCCTCGACGCCGGGTTCGGCCGCGGCGGCACGCGCGACCTCGTCGAGGCGGACGATCTCCGTCGGCGGCTCCGCCGACTCCTCGCGCGAGAGGACGAGCAGTTCGTCCGCCAGGCGGGCGAGCCGCTCGGCGTTCTCCTCCAGTTCGCCGACGAGTTCCGGCGTTGCGCCGTGGCGGGCGAGGTAGGCCACGTTTCCACGCAGGGCGGTCAACGGAGTGCGGAGCTCGTGCGAGGCGTCGGCGAGGAAGCGGCGTTCGGCATCGCGCGCGCGCTCGAGGCTGGCGAGCATCTCGTTCAGCGTCGTGGCGAGGCGGCCTATCTCGTCACGCGATTCGGGCTCGGGCAGCCGTCGTCGTGGGTCACCGGTTCGCTCGACCTCCACCGCCGCCTCAGCCAGGCGGCCCAACGGCCGCAGGGCCCGGCGCATCAGGACCGCGACCGCGAGCGCAGCCAGCGTCGCCGCCACGAGGCCGGCGAGGAGGACGAAGGCGTGCAGGCTGGCAACGGTCTCCTGCAGGTCGCGCGTCGAGCCCGCCACGATCACCGCGCCTCCCGCGGCCGGGCCACCGACCTCGGCGAGCGGGGCCGTGTAGGCGCGCAGGTGCTCGCCACCACCGTCGAGGTTCGCGTACCCGGAGCGTCCGCGCGCGATCGCGGCGGCCAGGAGCTGACCCGCGGGCAGGACCTGGCCGCCGAGCCCGAGCGAGCGCGCGACGATCCGCCCGTGCCGGTCGACGACCTCGACCGAGAACTGGGTCCCCCGAAGCGGCGCATCGAGCGCGCCGGGCGTCGTCAGGACAGCGGGCGCGGCGGCGGCGAGCTGCGAGACCTCTGCCGCGCGCTCCCCCAAGGTGTGGTCGAGCGAGCGATGCAGGTGGCGAGAGACGAGCGCATCGACGCCGGCGCCAACGACGACGACCGCAAGCAGGATCGCGAGGGTCGCCGCCGCAACGGAGCGAAGTCGGAGCGAGAGCCGGTTCATGTCAGCGTGAAGCCGATCCCGCGAACGGTCTGGATCAGGGGTGGCGCGCCGAGCTTGGCGCGCAGGTAGGAGATGTAGCGATCGACCGCATTCAGGCTCGCGGCTCCCGGGCCGCCCCAGACACGCTCGAGCGCGAGTTCACGGCTGACGACGTGCCGGCGATTCCGCAGCAGCAGCTCCAGCAGGTCGGCCTCGCGCCCGCTGAGACCGAGATCGCGGCCGGACCGCGTGGCATTCCGCGCCTGCACGTCGAAGACGAGGTCACCGTGGGCGAGGAGCTCCTCGGGCTCGGTTCGCCGGAGCAGGGCACGGACCCGCGCCAGGAGTTCCTCGGGAGCGAAGGGCTTGACCAGGTAATCGTCGGCCCCTGCGTCGAGCCCGGAGACGCGGTCCGCAACCCGATCGCGTGCCGTAAGGAGC
>DASUWJ010000152.1:0-3488 GCA_036378475.1 Gaiellaceae bacterium | reverse complement strand
ATGATCACGATCGTGTTCCGGAAGTCGACCTTTCGACCCTGGGCATCGGTCAGCCGGCCGTCCTCCAGGATCTGGAGCAGGATGTTGAAGACATCAGGGTGGGCCTTCTCGATCTCGTCGAGCAGGACGACGGAGTACGGCTTGCGGCGAACCGCCTCGGTCAGCTGGCCGCCCTCGTCGTAGCCGATGTAGCCGGGGGGCGAGCCGACGAGCCGGGAGACGGAGTGCTTCTCCATGTACTCAGACATGTCGACCTGGATCAGGGCGTCCTCGTCGCCGAAGAGGAACTCGGCCAGCGTGCGGGCCAGCTCGGTCTTCCCCACGCCGGAGGGGCCGAGGAAGATGAAGGAACCGGTCGGGCGCTTGGGATCCTTGATCCCCGCGCGGGCGCGCCGGATCGACTTGGAGACCGCGATGATCGCCTCCTCCTGGCCGATCACGCGCTTGTGGAGCTCGTCCTCCATCCGGATCAGCTTCTGCGACTCGGCCTCGGTCAGCTTGAAGACCGGGATCCCCGTCCACATCGAGACGATGTCGGCGATCTCCTCCTCGCCGATCTCGGGCTGCTCCTCGGCTCCTTCCGAGTTCCTCCAGTCGTCCTCGAGCTCCCGCTTCTTCTGCGAGAGCTTGCGCTCCTTGTCGCGGAGGGCCGCGGCCTTCTCGAACTCCTGCGCCTCGATCGCCTCTTCCTTGTCCTTGCGAACGCGCTCGATCTCGTCCTCGAGCTCGCGGTAGCGCGGCGGCGCGCTCATCGTCTTGATCCGCATCCGCGAGGCGGCCTCGTCGACCAGGTCGATCGCCTTGTCGGGCAGGTGGCGGTCCTGGATGTAGCGGTCGGCCAGCGTGGCCGAGGCACGCAGCGCCTCGTCAGTGATCTTGCAGCGGTGATGCGCCTCGTAGCGGTCGCGGAGCCCGCGCAGGATCTGGACCGTGTCGTCGACGGAGGGCTCGTCGACGCGGATCTGCTGGAAGCGCCGCTCGAGCGCGGCGTCGCGCTCGAGGTACTTGCGGTACTCGTCGAGCGTCGTGGCACCGATCGTCTGCAGCTCGCCGCGGGCGAGAGCGGGCTTCAGAATCGAAGCCGCATCGATCGCGCCCTCGGCCGCGCCCGCGCCGACGAGGTTATGCAACTCGTCGATGAAGAGGATGATGTCGCCGCGCTGGGTGATCTCCTTCATCACCTTCTTCAGGCGCTCCTCGAACTCGCCGCGGTACTTCGAGCCCGCGACGAGGGCGGCGAGGTCGAGCGTGTAGATCTGCTTGCCCTTCAGGAGCTCGGGCACCTGGTTGCCGGAGATCCGGGCGGCGAGGCCCTCGACGACGGCGGTCTTGCCGACCCCTGGCTCACCGATCAAAACCGGGTTGTTCTTGGTGCGGCGCGAGAGGATCTGCATCACGCGCTCGATCTCGGTCTGGCGGCCGACGACCGGGTCGAGCTTCGCCTCGGCGGCGAGCTTCGTCAGGTTCCGGCCGAACTGGTCGAGCAGCTTCGAGCTCTTAGACTTCTCGCCGGGAGCTCCGCCCGGGCCACCCTGCTGGCGGCGTCCGGGTCCGGAGAGCATGCGGATGATCTCGTTGCGGATCTTCTCGGCGTCGGCGTCAAAGTCGAGCAGGATTCGGGCCGCCACACCCTCGTTCTCGCGCACGAGCCCGAGCAGGATGTGCTCGGTGCCGATGTAGTTGTGGCCGAGCGAGAGCGCCTCGCGCAGCGCCAGCTCCAACACCTTCTTCGCGCGCGGGGTGAAGGGGATCTGTCCGCTCGTGACCTCGTCGCCCTGGCCGACGATCCGCGCCACCTGCGCGCGCACCTCCTCGACCGTGATGTCGAGCGACTCGAGCACCCGGGCGGCGAGCCCTTCTTCCTCGCGAAGCAGGCCGAGCAGGATGTGCTCGGTGCCGATGTAGTTGTGCTTCAGAGCGCGCGCTTCGTCCTGGGCGAGGACGACCACCTGGCGGGCTCTCTCGGTGAAGCGCTCGAACAAGGTATTCCTTCTCTCGGCTCCGTGGGCTTGACGCCTTAGCGCCGCCCCACTGTAGCGAACCGCCCGGGGGGCGCCGTCGGGCTTGAGAAGGGCTTCCCGACGGCTTTGCAAAACCGTTACGGAGGCGCCGCTGCCACCCGGAGGCGCCCTCGCCGTCGGCACCGGCGGGGCCGTCGCTGCCGGTGCGGGTTGCTCGCCGCGAGTCCGCCGCGAAGGGGCCTTCCCTGCCGGCGCGGAGGCCCGCGGCGAGCGGCCGCGGCCGCGCGCACCTCCTCGCCGTGCGAGGAACACGCGAGCACCACCCGGAGAGCTTTTTGCGTGCGTGCAGGCCAATCGCGGCCGGCGGTGGCGAGCAGGGAGGTTTCAGAATTCGTACAGAACCAATAATGCTGGTTAGGAGCCGAAACGTTTGTGGAGTTTTGGTAGAGGGAGGTCCTACGAATTTACGCCACACTGTCCTCGGGCCCTTGACAGCGAGGGAATCCCGGTTATTCATGGTTCTCAAGGGGATTTGCACTAGCAGACGCGACTGCGGCTGCTGCGGCTAAATCAGAAAGAGGGGGGAAATGACCTCAGAGGGGGACGTTCGGCATTCGTCGACGCTTCGCGACTACCTGAGCGTGGTGCGAAGGCGAAAGTGGATCATCCTGCAGGCAGTCGTCCTGGTGCCGCTCGCCGCGGTGGTGTTGTCGTCGCTGCAGCAGAAGCAGTTCCAGGCCCAAGCCCAAGTGCTGCTGAGCTCGCAGAACCTCGGAAACGCGGTCACCGGGACGGTCGACCCGTCCTCGTCCCAGGATCCGGCCCGCCTCGCGACCACGCAGGCCGACATCGCACGCGACCCGACGGTGGCGAACCGGGCTGTCGCCGCGGCGGGGATCGGAAATCACTCCGGCTACTTCCTTCTCGGCGAGTCCTCGGTCGCCTCAGACCCGACCTCGGACCTGCTCTTCTTCTCGGTTACAGACCACAATCCGCAGCACGCGGAGCGCTTGGTCAATGCGTACGCGGACTCGTACGTCTCGTACAAGCAGCAGCTCGACACGGCCTCGATCAAGCGGGCCGAACTCGGCGTCGCGCTCCGGCTCGCTCAGCTGCGCAGAAGCGGTGAAAGCTCCTCCACCCTGTACACGAATCTGGCCGGCCGGCTCGACCTGCTGCGGCAGATGGAGGCCCTGCAGACGTCGAATGCCACGGTCGTTCGCCGTGCCGACAACGCATCCCAGGTGGCGCCGAAACCGCTCCGCAACGGACTGGTCGGGTTCGCGCTCGGGCTGATCCTCGGACTCGCGCTCGCCTTCCTGCGCGACACGCTCGACACGCGGGTCCGTTCAGCGGAGGAGGTCGGCGACCGGCTCAGCTTGCCGCTCCTCGCCCGCCTACCCGAGCCGCCGCGGCGCTTCCGGCGCGAGAACCGCCTGGTCATGCTCGCCGACCCGGCCTCGGCCGAGGCCGAGGCGTTCCGGATGCTGCGCACGAACCTGGACTTCGTCCGGCTCGACAACGAGG
>DASUWJ010000151.1:0-10215 GCA_036378475.1 Gaiellaceae bacterium | reverse complement strand
GCAGCCCGAGAAGGAAGCGGCCGAGGGCTCTTAGCCCGCGGGCGACGCCGCGCGAGCGCACTCGCCCGGCGTTCCTGCGCAGGCGTCCCGGCCGAGTGCGCCCTACGCGCCGTTCGAGGAGAGACCGAGCGCCTGCTCGAGCGCGCCCTTCGGCTGGGCGCCGATCGCCGCGGCCGAGGGCTCGCCGCCCTTGAAGAGCACGATCGTCGGGATCGAGACGACGCCGTACTTCTGGGCGAGCGCCGGCTCCTCGTCGATATTGACCTTGACGAGCTTGAGCTCGGAGCTTCGCTCTTCCGCGATCTTGTCGAGGACCGGCGAGACGGCGTGGCAGGGGCCACACCACTCCGCCCAGAAGTCGACCAGGACGGGCTTGTCGCTTTGGATCACCTCGGAGTCGAAGCTGGATTCGGTGACTGCAGTACTCATTTCTGCCTTCCTTCCATTCGTTGCTCTCACTCAAACGCCCGCGGCGGGGCCGTTGTTCCCGGCGCCTAGAATCGAGGCATGGCCCCTCCGTTCACGCCGCTTCCCTCCGTCCCCGACCACCCGAGGCTGGAGGAGGAGATTCTGGCGTGGTGGGAGGACGAAGCGGTCTTCCAGCAGCTGCGCGAGCGCAACAGAGGCGGCCCGAAATGGTCGTTCTTCGACGGGCCGGTCACGGCGAACAAGACGCTCGGGGTGCACACGGCCTGGGGGCGGACGCTCAAGGACGTCTTCCAGCGTTACAAGGCGCTCCGGGGCTTCGACCAGCGCTACCAGAACGGCTTCGACTGTCAGGGGCTCTGGATCGAGGTCGGCGTCGAGCGCGAGCTCGGACTCAACTCCAAGCGGGAGATCGAGGAGTACGGGCTGGCCGAGTTTGCGAGCAAGTGCCGGGACGTCGTCGTCCGCTCCTCGGCGCAACTGACCCGCGGCTCGAAGCGCCTGGGCCAGTGGATGGACTGGGGCAACGACTACTTCACCTTCAGCGACACGAACATCGAGTACATCTGGCGCTTCCTAAAGCTCGTCCACGAGCGGGGCTGGCTCTACCTCGGCCACCGCTCGACCGAATGGTGCCCGCGCTGCGGCACCTCGCTCTCCCAGCACGAGCTGACCCAGGCCGGCGTCTACCAGGAGCGCGCCGATCCCTCGCTCTTCGTTCGCTTCCCGCTGCTTGAGCGCGAGCACGAGTACCTCGTCGTCTGGACGACGACGCCGTGGACGCTCCCCGCCAACGTGGCCGCGGCGGTCGCTCCGAAGGCGCAGTACGGGCGGCGGGAGAACGGGGAGTGGGTCGCGGTCGCGCGCTACCCGGACGAATCGTTCGTGGAGGTGCGGCCCGGAGAGGAGCTCGTCGGCTGGCGCTACCGGGGACCCTTCGACCACCTGCCGCCAGCCGAGGGGCTCGAACACCGTGTCGTCGCCTGGGACCAAGTCTCGCTCGAGGAGGGGACGGGCATCGTCCACATCGCGCCCGGAGCGGGGCAGGAGGACTTCGAGCTCGGTCGCGCCGAAGGGCTACCGGTGCTGGCGCCGGTCGACGAGGCGGGCCGCTTCTACGAGGATTTCGGCTGGCTGCACGGGACCTCGACGGGCGATGCGGCCGACCAGATCATCGGTGACCTGCGCGAGCGAGGCCTGCTCGTCGAGGCGGGACTCTACGAGCATCGCTACCCCCACTGCTGGCGCTGCGACACGCCTTTGATCTGGCGCGTGGCGGATGACTGGTTCATCCGCGTCGAGGAGCTCCGCCAGCAATTGCTCGAGGCCAACGCGACGGTCGAGTGGACGCCGCCCCAGTACGGCAAGCGAATGGACGACTGGCTGCGCAACATGGGCGACTGGAACATCTCGCGCCGCCGCTTCTATGGGCTGCCGCTGCCCTTCTACCCCTGCGAGTGCGGCGAGCTGAACGTGATCGGCTCAAAGCGCGAGCTGGCCGAACGCGCGCTCGCCGGGCTCGAGCAGCTCGAGGAGCTCCATCGTCCCTGGATCGACGAGCTGACGATCGCCTGCAGCGCCTGCCAGGCCCCGCTCAGGCGGGTCGCCGAGGTGGGGGACGTCTGGCTCGACGCCGGGATCGTCCCCTTCTCGACGCTCGGCTGGCAGAATCCGGAGTGGGCCGAGGGCGGCTACGCGACCGGGGCCTCGCGCGAGCTCTCGCGGGCCGACCTGCCGGACCACGCCTACTGGGAGGAGTGGTTTCCGGCGGACTGGGTCTCGGAGATGCGAGAGCAGATCCGGCTCTGGTTCTACTCGCTCCTCTTCATGTCGGTCGTCATGACTGGGAAGGCGCCGTACCGGCAGGTGCTGACCTACGAGAAGCTGCTCGACGTGGAGGGACGGGAGATGCACGGCTCGTGGGGAAACCTGATCGAGGCCGAGGAGGCGTTCGAGCGGATGGGCGCCGACGTGATGCGCTGGCTCTACTGCCAGCAGCAACCGACCCAGAACATCCGCTTCGGGTTCGGGCCCGCCGAGGAGGTCAAGCGGCGGCTGCTGACGCTCTGGCACTCGGTCAAGTTCCTGGTCGACTACGCGAACGTCGCCAGCTTCCGCCCGAGCCTCGGCGATCTCGAGGCCGGCCCCGGCGGGGAAGGCCTGCGGCCCCTCGATCGCTGGATCGTCGCTCGCACCGCCCAGCTCGTCGCCGATGCGACCCGCGCCTACGACTCGTTCCTGACCGTGGATGTGCTGCGCTCCTACGACTCGTTCGTGGACGATCTCTCAAACTGGTACATCCGCCGCTCCAGGCGGCGCTTCTGGGACGGTGACGAGCTGGCCCTGCGGACGCTCTGGCACGCGCTCGCCCAGTCGATCCGCGTGATCGCGCCCGTGATGCCGTTCCTCGCCGAGCACCTGTGGCGGGAGCTCGTTTCGCTCGAGGGCGCGCCGGCCTCGGTCTTCCTCGCCGGCTGGCCCGAGGTGCGGGAGCGAGACGTGGCGCTCCTGCAGGAGGTCGCCGCGACCCGGCGGGTGGTCGAGCTCGGCCGCCAGGCGCGCTCCCAGGCGGGGCTCAAGCTCCGCCAGCCGCTTCGCCGGCTCGTCGTCGAGGGTGTCACCTTCTCCGACGAGCACGCGGCCGAGGTCGGCGACGAGCTCCGCGTCAAGGAGCTCGAGTTCGGGCCGGTGGCAGCGACGGAGCTCCGCGTCAAGCCGAATCTGCCCCTGCTCGGCCCTAAGCTCGGACGGGAGCTCGGCAGCGTCCGGGCGGCGCTCGAGCGGGGCGAGTTCGAAGAGCTCGACGGCGGCCGGTTCCGGGTCGGCGAACGCGAGCTCGAGCCCGCCGAGGTGCTCGTCGAGCGGACCGGCAAGGAGGGCTGGGCGGTCGCAAGCGGCGAGGGTGTCACGGTCGCGCTCGACACGGCGCTCGATCCCGAGCTCGAGCTCGAAGCGCTCGTGCTCGACCTGATCCACCAGATCAACTCGCTGCGGCGGGAGCAGGGGCTCGAGCTGACCGACCGGATCAGGATCACGCTGCCGCGAGGGCAGCAGGAGCTCCTGGCGCACGAGGACTGGATCAAGCAGGAGACGCTCGCGGTCGAGATCGAGACCGACGGCGACTCGGCCGTGCCCCAGATCGCCAAGGCCTAGCCGAGCGCCCGGCTCGGTTGTAGCCTCCGCTCGAAGGGAGGCGCAGGATGCGCGAGTGCTCGGTGTGCGGTAGCCCCGTCGAGGCGAGCTTCCACTACTGCCCCTGGTGCTCCGCGCCGCAGCGGCGGAAGCTGGTCGAGTTCTTTCGCCCCCACAGGCGGCTCGAGAGCGACCGCGGCAAGGCGCTGCGGGTCTCGCGCTACCTGGGCGCCTGCGGGGACGAGCGGCACGTGCGCTTCAGCGTCTGGAACGAGACGGGCCGGGCCGAGGCAGCGGTCTCGCTCGACGAAGGGGAGGCGCAGCGGCTTGCGCGCTTCGTGCTCGCACAGGGCTTGCCGCCGCGGTCACGGCCGGGCCGTCTCGAGGGCCTGCTCGCCCAGCTTCGTCGCTAGGCGGCGGAGCGCCGGGGCTCGACCGGAAGCTTGAAGAAGACGTTCTCCCGCGCGGGCCGCGGCTCTTCGATCTCCGCGACCCCGCGGGCCCGGAACCACTCGCAGACCCGCTCGACGAGCCGCTCGGGAGCCGAGGCGCCGGAGGTCAACCCGACCGTCTCGACCCCGTCGAGCCAGGCCTCCTCGATCTCGGCGTCGCTCTCGATCAGGTAAGCAGGCCGCCCGCCCGCCCGCGCGACCTCGACCAGGCGCTTCGAGTTGGAGCTGTTGGCCGAGCCGATCACGAGCAGCAGGTCGACCTCGGGCAAGAGCTCTTTGACCGCGAGCTGGCGGTTCGTCGTCGCGTAGCAGATGTCTTCCGTCGCGGGGCCGTGCAGGGCGGGGAACCGCCGCCGGAGCGCCGCCACAATCTCGGCCGTCTCGTCGACCGAAAGCGTCGTTTGGGTGACGAAGGCAACGCGGTCCGGATCCGGGACGAAGAGCGCCGCCACGTCGTCCACCGACTCGACGAGCACGATCGAGCCGGGGGCCTCGCCCATCGTCCCCTCGACCTCCTCGTGACCGGCGTGACCGATGAGGACGACCGTGTAGCCCTCGCGCGCGAACCGCCTTGCCTCGGCGTGAACCTTGGTCACGAGCGGGCAGGTCGCGTCGAGTGCCCGGAGGCCGCGCGAGACGGCGCCGGCCCGCACCGCCGGCGCCACGCCGTGAGCCGAGAAGACGACCAGCTCGCCCTCGGGGACCTCCTGCACGCTCTCGACGAAGACGGCGCCGCGCTCGGTCAGCTCGCGGACGACGTGCGAGTTGTGGACGATCTGCTTCCTGACGTAAACCGGAGCTCCGTGTCGCGCCAGCGCGCGCTCGACGGTCTCCACCGCTCGCTCGACGCCTGCGCAATATCCCCGCGGCGCGGCGAGCAAGACCCGCTTGACCACGCTCTCACTGTAGCCGCGCCGGCGAAGCGCGAAACGGTTCGAGGCCCACGAAACAGAAAGGGCCCGCCGCTCGGGGGGTCGTGGCGGCGGACCCTCTCAATTGCTCACCGCGGGCAGATCGCCAGGACGCCCTCGGTTCGCATCGCCCAGTGGCGGAGACGCTAACTCCCCGCCGAACGCTTGTGAATAGGCCGACCGGCCCATCTTTAGAAACCGGGCGAAAGCAGCCGGCCCGGCGAGCGTCTCGACGCCTCCCCGCGCGCCTCCTATCATCCTCAGGGCCCAGTGAGTCCGGAAAGCAAGGCCCTCTTCTTCAATGCGGTGCCGCTCCTTGTGCTCGCGGCGGGCTACCTCGCGGTCGCGGGGGCGCTGGCGCCCCGGCTCTGGCGCGAGCGCCCGCGTGCGGCCGAGACGGCGCTGGCCCTGATCTTCCCGTGTATCGGGATCCCGCTCGCGGCTCTCGGCGCCGCCGTCGTGCACGATCGCCGACCGCTCGGCGGCCACCTCTGGCTCTCGTTCGCGGCCAGCCTGGTCGCGCTCATACCCGTCCTAGCCTTCCTCGTCCGGCGGGGCGGGCAGGCCGAGCTTCTGGCCGGCGGCTCGCGGGCGCGGGCGGCCGAGGAGCTCGTCTCGGCTCGCGGCCGCGAGCTCGAGGCCGTCGCCACGATTTCGGACGCGCTCACGTGGACGCAGGATCCCGGCGCCGCGGGCCGAGTGCTGCTCGACGAGGTTGCGGCCGTACTCGGGATCGAGTTCACGGCCCTGGCGCTGATCCACGAGGCCGAGGGCGAGGCGAGCGGCCTGCTCGCTCGGGCTGGAGGTCACGACCTCGGCTGGTGGAGAGACGTCCGTCTCGACCTTCGCAGCGAGCCCTCTGGGATCGCGAGCGCCTACTTCGAGGCGGCCCCGGTGATCGTCTTCGACTGCGCCGTCTCGCCGCTCGTCAGCCCACGCCTCGTCGAGGCGACGGGCGCGCAGAGTGCCGCCTTCGTCCCGCTCGTCGTCGAGGAGCGCGTGATCGGGGTGCTGGTCGTTGCCGCCACCTCGGCCAAGCGCACCTTCTCGGCGGAAGAGGTGTCGCTGATGCAGTCACTCGCCGCCGAGGCCGGGCTCGCGCTCGAGCGGACCCGCTCCGCCGGAGCCCTGAACGAGGCGCTCGCGCGCGAGCGCCTGGTCGGCGAGCTGTCGCGGCGGGTTCGGACGACCGAGGGCCTGCAGGGTGGGGCGCGCGTCGCGGTGACCGAGATCGGCCGGGCGCTCAAGGCATCGCGGTGCTTCATTCGCCTGGGCGGCCCGGGCGAGCCACTGCGGCTGCAGTCCGAGTGGTTCGCGGCCGGCCTGCAGCCGATCGGCCCGCAGACCCAGAACCTGCCCGCCTCGAACCTCGCGGCCAGGAAGCGCCGGACGGTGGTGATCTCCGATCTCGAGCATGCTCCGGAGCTCGAGGAGAGCGAGCCCGGCGGGCGAGAGACGCTGCTTCGGCTTGGCACGAGGTCGCTGCTCGCGACGCCGATGGTCGCCTTCGACGAGCTCGTCGGCGTGCTCGGGCTGCACCGGGCCGCCCCCGGCCCCTGGTCGGAGGAGGAGATCGGGCTCGCGGAGGCGGTCGCGCGGGAGCTGGCGCTGACGATCCACTCGCAGCGGCTCCTGGACGAGAACGAGCAGCGCCTCGCCGAGCAAACATCGCTCCTGCGGGCGGCCCAGGTGGTGACGAGCGAGCTGCGGCTCGAGACCGTGCTCCAGCGGCTCGTGGACGAGGTAGCCCGGCTCCTCGGCTGCGAGGCGGCCGACTGCTACCTGCTCGACCCGGAGCGTGGCGTCCTGCGCTGCTCGGCGGTGCACGGGCTCGAGCCCGGGTTGGTCGGGTTCGAGTTCTCGGCGAAGCGCGGGCTCGCGGGCCGCGCGATCGCGGAGCGCCGGGCCGCGCTCTCGCGCGACTACGCCGACCTGCCGGACGCCGTGCCCCATCGCGCCTATCAGGGCTATGTCGGGGCGATCGTGGCGCCGATGGTCTGGTCGGGCGAGATCCGCGGCGTGCTCGGCGTCGGCACGGGCGATCCAGACCGGACCTTCGCCGCCTCCGATGCGGAGCTGCTGCAGGCGTTCGCCACGCTCGCGGCGCTCGCGCTTCGAAACGCCGAGAGCTTCGAAGAGCGCTCGCGCCAGGCGCGGATCCAGCGCGCCTTCTACGACATCGCCTCCGTCTTGGCCGCGCCGATCTCGCAGGCCGAGACGATGGGCGCCGTCGCCCGCGCCGCTGCCGAGGCCCTTGGCGGGGCCGCGGCGGCGCTGCTGATGCCGACCGAGCACGCCTTCGAGCTGGCGGCCGGCCAGGAGCTGCCGGAGGAGCTCGCCGCCCAGCTCGGCCGCGCAGCCGCGGGCGCGGCGGAGCCGCTTGCCTCGTGCGCCCGCTCGCGCGCCCTCCTGGCCGCGCCCGAGCTGGAGACGGACGAGCGGTTCGAGCCGGACTGGCGCCGCAGCGCCGCGGAGGCGGGCTACCGGGCCCTGCTCGCGGTGCCCGTGGAGGCGCCGGCCGGCCGGGGCGGCCTCGCGGTCGTCTTCTTCGCCGAGCCCCGCCGCTTCAGCGACTACGACCTCGAGCTGGCGCGCAATCTCGCCGGTGCCGCTCGGGGCGCGCTCGAGCGGAGCGAGCTCTACGAGAGCGAGCGCCGCGCGCGCGACCTGGCGCAGCAGCTCGCGCGGACGGGCGGCCTGCTCTCGACCGAGCTCGACCCGGCCGCGGTGCTGGACGAGATCGTCTCCCAGGCCCCCTCGCTCCTCGGGGCCGACGCGGCGGTCGTCAGGCTGCTCGAGGACGACGAGCTCGTCGTCAGCGCTGCCAAGGGCGAGGTGCCCGGCGAGCTGTTCGATTCCCGCGCGCCTTCGAGCGGCTGGGCGGGCGGCGACGTCGTCCAGATGCGCGCGCCGGTCGTCGTCGGCGAGGTTGCCGGCCACGACCCGGGCGCCGCCGCCGACCCGGTCCTGCGGTCGGGCTACTCGGCGTTCCTCGCCGTGCCGCTCGTCGGCTCGGGCGAGGGCGTCCAAGGGGTGCTGAGCGTCTATGCCCGGCGTCCCCGTTCCTGGCGCCCGGACGAGATCGAGGCCCTCGGCGCGCTGGCCGGCAACGCCTCGGCCGCCCTCGCCGCCGCCGAGCTCTACCAGCGCGTCGCGCTCGAGAAGGAACGGAGCGTCGCGATCCTGGCCAACATCGCCGACGGGATCGTTGCCGTCGACCGCGAGGGCCGGGTCGTGCTCTGGAACGAAGCGGCGGAGCGGATCACGGGCGTCGCCGGGGAGGACGCGCTCGGCCGCCCGACCCTGCAGGTGCTCCAGCGGACGCTCGAGTCCGAGGCGAGCGAGCAGGAGGGAAGTGGCGACCGCCTGGTCTCGATCCGCCGCGGCGGCGAGGAGGTCTGGCTCTCGCTGACCGAGGCCGTCATGCACGACCCGGCCGGCGCCGTCTCGGGCCGGATCTTCGCTTTCCGGGACATCTCGACCGAGCGCGTCGTCGAGCAGATGAAGTCCGACTTCGTCGCCGCCGTCTCGCACGAGCTGCGGACGCCGCTGACCTCGATCTACGGCTTCGCCGAGACGCTGCTCCGGCAGGACGTCCTCTTCGGGGAGGAAGAGCGCCGCACCTTCCTCGGCTACATCGCCTCGGAGTCCGAGCGGCTGACGGGGATCGTCGACCAGCTCCTGAACGTCGCCCGGCTCGACACCGGAGACCTGCAGGTGCACCTCGTTCCGACCGATGTCCGGGCGGTCGTCTCCGACGTCGTGCAGACGGTCGAGCGGGCGGGAAGCTCGAACGGCCACAGATTCGTGCTCGAGCTGCCGGACGAGCCGCTCGACGCCGAGGCGGACGGCGAGAAGCTGCGGCAGATCCTCGTCAACCTCGTCGACAACGCGGTCAAGTACTCACCGGAGGGTGGCAAGGTGACGGTGGCGGCGCTGCGGGCGGATGAGCGCGTGCAGGTGCGGGTCGAGGACGAGGGGATCGGGATCCCGGAGGAGGAGAAGCGGCGGATCTTCACCCGCTTCTACCGGGGCGAGTCGGTCAGCCGGGACCCGGCGGCGGCCGGGACCGGGCTCGGGCTCTTCATCGCCCAGGGACTCGTCTCGGCGATGGGCGGGCGGATGTGGGTCGACTCGCGCGAGGGCGAGGGGTCCAGCTTTGCCTTCGAGCTGCCGATCTCACGGGAGACGGCGCTCGGCGCGAAAGAGTGAGCCCGTCTTGCAGCGGGTATAGCGCCCGACGCCGCCCGAATCGCCCCAGCCGATGACCAACGTACTCGTGATCGACGACGAGGCCCCGATCCGCCTCCTCTGCCGAGTCAATCTCGAGGCCGAAGGCATGACCGTGCTCGAGGCCTCCGACGGCGACGCCGGCCTCGAGGTCGCGCGTGCCGAGCGCCCCGACGTGATCCTGCTCGACGTGATGATGCCGGGCCGAAACGGCTGGGAAGTGGCCGAGGAGCTGCTC
Organism: Gaiellaceae bacterium; assembly: GCA_036378475.1. Classification (GTDB taxonomy): domain Bacteria; phylum Actinomycetota; class Thermoleophilia; order Gaiellales; family Gaiellaceae; genus 13-2-20CM-68-14. Next base: position 826 of record DASUWJ010000151.1, on the reverse strand, counting down.
GCTGACGAGCGGACGACCGGGATCCCGATCGTCTTTTTGACCGCGCGGGCCGAGGTCAAGGACCGCGCCAAGGGGATCGATCTCGGCGGCGTCGACTACGTGACGAAGCCGTTCAACCCGATCGAGCTCGCGCCGCTCGTCGAGGATCTCGTCCGGCGCGTCGAGGGTGGCGAGCGCGACGAGCTGAGGCGCGAGAAGTTCGCGGAGCTGCGTCAGCTCGTGGAACGCGAGTAGAGACTCAGTTCGCGAAGTCGGCGGTGACGATCGTCGCCGTCCGGAAGCCGGCAAAGGGCCCGACCGGGGTCGCCACGCCGATCCGCTGAAGCTGCGGATCGAGCAGGTTGGCGCGGTGGGGCGGGCTGGCGAGCCACTGGGCGACCATCGCGGCCGGGCTCAGCACCCCGCTCCCCCAGACGAGGTTCTCGGCGAAGAGGGTGCCCTTGATGTGGAACGCGGCCATCCGGGCGGCGAAGTTTCCGTGCCCGAAGTAGTGGTGGCGGAGCATGTCGCGAGAGTGGGAGCGGGCGGCGCGAACGAGCCGGCGGTCGATCGTCAGCCTCGGCAACAGGTGGAGCATGCGGACGGCGTTGATCGCGGTCACGAGAGCGGTATCCCGGGCGGTCACCGCGAGACGGGTACTGGCGACTGGGCGTGCCGCGCTGGAGCCGGTGAAAGCAGCGACCAGGGCGACAGCGCAAACGGATGCCAGGGCAGTCCGCATGCGAAGCGCGGAGTTTTAGCAGGTTTAACAGGCAAAATCCAACGCCGTACCTGCCGAAAGCTGCAAGCGCCCCCACAGGCCAAAAATGTACGCGACGGCGGCCCG
>DASUWJ010000150.1:0-10086 GCA_036378475.1 Gaiellaceae bacterium | reverse complement strand
GGCGGAGCTGACCCAGGTCGCCGCCGAGGAGGGGGTCGTCTTCGCGGGTGCCTTAGGCGGTGGCTACGTCTTCCCGGAATTCCTGCCCGCCTACGATGCGGTTGCGAGCCTCTGCAAGCTGCTCGAGCTGCTTGCGCCGGTCCGCAGACCGCTGTCGGAGCTCGTTGGGGAGCTCCCGACCTCGACGCTCGTCCACCGCCAGCTCCCGTGTCCGTGGGCGCTCAAGGGGTTCGTGATGCGCGTCTTGAGCGAGCGCCTGCGCGACCGCCGCCTCGACCTGACCGACGGGATCAAGGTCCTCGAGGAGCGCGGCTGGGCTCAGGTGCTACCGGATCCGGACGAGCCGATCGTGCACATCTACGCCGAAGGCGAGACCGAGGAGGACTCGCAGGCGCTCGAAGCCGAGCTGCACGCCCTGGTGGAGGAGGTCATGCAGACCGAGCAGGCCGAAGCTCCGGGTTAGGAAGCGGGCTCAGACCGCCACTTTGGGCGATGATCGCGGCCTGCTCGACAAGGGTGAGTAGGCTGTCAGCGATGGGCTTCCGCGTGATCCGTCCCGGCGAGCTCGAATGGACGACGCGCGAGCACGAGCCGGACGAGGCCGCGCGCCACGTCTCCGAGCTGAGCGAGCTCGCCGGCTTCGGCCGCACCCGCGCGAATCTCTGGCGCTACGAACCGGGCGCCAAAGGGCGCCGGCACAGGCACTCGCTGCAGGAGGAGACGTTCGTCGTCTTGAGCGGGACGTTGTCCATGTACGTCGGCGAACCGCCTGAGCGCCAGGACGTGCCGACCGGTGGGCTGATCCACGTCGAGGCTGGCACGGCGCTGCAAAGCGCGAACCACGGCCAGGAAGAGCTCCTGCTCTACGTCTACGGCGCGCCGCCGGAGCGCGAGCGCGCCGAGATCCTCGACCCGGCCGTCTAGTGGCCGGGCGGCTCGGCCCGCGCAGGCCGGGCCCAGAGTCTCAAGTTAAGGTTGACCCTTTGCCTTCCGGTTGCTTTACTTCGCTGACTCGACCTCGAGCGAAAGGGCGCCTCTTGGAACCGCTACCTGATCTTGGATCGCTGTCCGACGACGACCTCAAGGAGGAGATCGACAAGCTGAAAGGCCAGGAGCGAGAGATCTCCTACCAGCGCCGAATCTTGCACGGCAAGATCGACATTCTGCGCGCGGAGCTCGTCGCCCGGCTGCAGAAGACCGGGGGAAGGGGCGTACTCGAGCAGGTCGACGTGGAGTCGCTGACAGCGATCCTGTCCGGCAAGGCGGCCCCGGGCCTCCCGAACGACGACACCGAACCGGCTTGAGCTTCGTCTACTGCCCGGAGTGTGGCTTCCAGAACCCAGAGGCCGCCAACTACTGCTCCAAATGCGGGGCGCTCCTCGTCAAGGACGAAGGGGGGACCGAGACGACGCAGGCCTTCGATGCCGAGGAGATGACCGATGACGATGGCCCGCTCGAGGAGCTGATCGCCGAGGGGCCGGCGCTCGTCGTTCGCTCGGGCGGAGGGCGCGCCGGTGAGCACTTCATCCCACAGGGCGAGCGGACGACGATCGGGCGCTCGCCCGACTGCGACATCTTCCTCGATGACGTCACGGTCTCGCGCAAGCACGCCGTCCTGATCGAACAGGACGGTGAGTTCCTGATCGAGGACCTGGGGAGCTTGAACGGCACCTTCGTCAATCGGAAGCGAATCGAGGCCGCGGTCCGCCTCGAGAGCGGGGACGAGGTCCAGATCGGCAAGTACCGCCTCAGCTTCATCACGAAATGAGCGCCCCGACGAAAGCCTCCGCAGGGCAGCGCCTGCTGACGATCGGCAGTGTCTGCCGGCGGCTGCAGGCCGAGTTCCCGGACGTCTCGATCTCGAAGATCCGCTACCTGGAAGACCAGGGCCTGCTGGCGCCCCGGCGGACGCAGGGCGGCTACCGGCTCTTCAGCGAGGAGGACGTCGAGCGGCTCGAGACGATCCTGCGCCTGCAGCGGGACGAATTCCTGCCCCTGCGGGTGATTCGCCAGGAACTCGCGGCTCCGGGCGTCGTCAAGAGCGGCAAGCGCAAGCGCGCCGGCCTGCAGTCGAGCGAGGACGAGCTCGACCTGGGCTTGCTCTGCGAGCGAGCCGGGGTGACGCCTGCTCTCGCACGAGAGCTCGAGGACTTCGGACTGCTCGCGCCGCGAAGCGACAACGGCAGCAAGCGCTACGGCGAGGGTGACGTCGAGATCGCGGCCGCCTGCGCGAAGCTCGCGCGCTACGGCATCTCCGCGCGCCATCTGCGGGCGTTTCGCTCCGCGGCCGACCGCGAGGCGGGCCTGCTCGAGCAGATCGTGGCACCGGCGCTCCGCTCGCGAAACCCCGATCGCCGCCAGGCGGGGCTCGACGAGCTGCAGGCGCTCGCAGAGCTCGCGCAGGAGCTCGCGCAGCTCCTCTTTTGGCGTGACCTGCGCCAGCTCGCCGACCGCTGATGGCCCTCGACCTGAAGGAACGGATCCGGAACGTCCCGGACTGGCCAGAGCCGGGCGTCACCTTCCGCGACATCACGCCGCTCCTGCGCGACCCGCAGGCGCTCGTCCAGACGATCGACGCCCTGGCCGGGTGGGGGCGGGAGCGCGGGCCCGATGTCGTGCTCGGCGCGGAGGCCAGGGGCTTCATCCTCGGGGCCGCAATCGCCCGGCAGATCGGCTGCGGTTTCGTGCCGGCCCGGCGGCCAGGAAAACTGCCGCCGGAGACGGTCGGCGCTACCTACGCCCTGGAATACGGCGAGAACTCGCTCGAGCTCCATCCCGAGACGATCGCCCGGGGCGCTCGCGTCTTGATCCACGACGACGTGCTCGCGACGGGAGGTACCGTCGAGGCGATCGCGGGCCTCGTGGAGGGACTTGGCGGCGAGGTCGTCGGGGCCGCCTTCATCATCGAACTGGCCTTCCTGGGCGGCCGTGAGCGGCTCGAGCAGTACGAGCTTTTCTCCCTGATCCAGTACTGAGGCTCATCGGGCCCGTCCGGGCGACCGATTACAAAGGGACGATGTATGACGGGCTGACCACGAGCTACACGTTCTCGTGCCCACGGCGGGGTGAGACGCACGTCAGCCTGTCTCGCTTCCGGCAGCTCGAGCGACTGTCTGGTGCCGCCCATCCCGCCGTCTTCAGCGTGCGTTTCGCCTGCCCCTGCGGCGCGGAGCACCCGGGTCTCGTCACGCACGAGGAGCTCGACTGGGCGCCACTCGGCCTCGCCGCGGGTAGCTCCTTCCTGAACCTGATGACGGCGCGCCTGGAGGCACCGGAGACCGAATTCGCGGATCTCGCCGCCCGGCGGATCGGCGCGGGGGAGTGGCCCTGGAGCTTCTTCTGCTATCCCGAAAACCAGCCCCGGCCGGTCTTTCCGTCCTCGTTCCTCCTGCTCGCGCCCTCCAGCGAGGAGCGCGAGGCGATCGGGCTCGCCGTCCGCTGTCCCAGCTGCACGAAGGCCTCGATCAACCTCGTCTCGCGGCATCATCTCGACGTGCCCTTCCACAACGACGCCCAGGTCGGCGTCGTCGAGCACGTGTTCGAGGTGGATGCGAGGCGCGCGGTCGAGGAGTTCGCGGCGGAGCTCTATTCGAGCCGCTTCGACGCCCGCCGGCTCTCGCTGGAGTAACAAGCTGCGTTCTGGGTACCGCTTCCCGTAGGAGGTGGTGCCCCGATGTACGGACTCACCCGTGGAACCGTGACGTTGATCGCAGCCGCTTTGACCGGAGTGCTGATCTGGATTGCGACGCACATCAACGTGCACACGCAGGGCGGCTACTGGGCCGTGTACGGGCTGATCGCCGCGGGGGGCCTCGTGATGGCGCTCTCCCAGCTCGTTGGCGGCTGGACGAAATGGGGCGTGCCCCGGATCTCGCTCGGCGTCTTTTTGTGGGCCTTTGTTCCGGTTGTGATCGTCGGGCTCTGGATCCTCGTCTACAACCTGCCGGAGGCGACCTGGCTCCGAGACCACGTGCACCGCTGGTCGAAGGACATCCACGTGCGAAACCTGACCCACCGTCTAGGGACCTATCGGGACGTGGTCGCCTTCGGGATCGGGCTCGTTCTCGGCTTCTCGTTCGACACGGCCGGCCCGATCGCGCCCGGGGCTCGGCGCGGGGCCGCCGTTCCACCGGCAGGTACGACGGTCGCCGACCGAACGGCGCCGCCGCCCGCCCGCGGGCCCGCAGGGCCGCCGGCCGCAGAGCCGCCGCCCAGGGAGGGTCCGCCCGGCTAGCGCGTCCCTCCCGCCAGGGATCACCACGGGGGCTCGAGCCGTCGATACTCAGGCATGACCGCCGCATCGGGCCGCCGCACCCGTGGAGACAGCCGGCTACTCGCGCAGTGCGCCCCGCTCGACCTGCTCGAGGGCCGCGCCCCGGTCGCCGAGCGCCTGCACCAGCTGATCGGAGCCGACCTGACGCGCCTCTTGCTCGTCGCGCTGGTCGGCGATCACCGTATGTGGTCGCGCGACTTGGCCGCCTGACGCGGGGGCGTCTCCTCGCCGAAGACCCGTACGAAGAGGAAGACCGCGAAGCCGATCAGGCAGGCGAAGATGAAGGCTGTCCCGCTCGAGACGCCGACCGCGAGCGAACCGAAGTAGACGTAGGCACCCAGCCCGACCGCCCAGAGAAACGAGATCACACCGTGGTCGATCGACGGGGGGCGGGGGAGGTGCGGCACGGCCGCGGACTCTAACGAACCGGCGCTCGACGGCCCTTCCATACGCTGGATCGGATGCTGTGGAAATGTGGAAAATTGAATGCGTGCAAATTGCGCTCTTTTCGTGCTTCGACCACTTGCGCCGGGACCTGACCTTTCCTAGATTCCCTCCTGCGCCGAGCACGGAGCGCGAGTAGGTCGAAGCCGGAACCGAAGGCAGTAGGCGGAAGCCGAAGGTCAGCGGAATCGGTGGACGAAAGCGAAATCGACTCGGCGAACGAAACGGCGCCCTCCGGGGCGCCGTTTCGTTTTCGAGCCCGGGGTCGCCGTCTCGGGTGAGCTCGCGGACGTGCGAGAGCCCGTCGAGGATCCGATGCCCGTCTCGTCGTAGCCGCAGCGCCCCGGAGGCGAAATCCCTAAGCTCTCGCCATGGCTCGCGGCCGTCAGCTCGTTTGGCTCGCCCTCGTGCTCGGGATCGTGCTGATCGTGGTCGCGATCGTCTACTGGGCGGAGCCCGCCAAGTCGCTGCCGTCCTTCTTCCCGGGACACCAGGCCGGCTCGAACCACCACCACGTCAAGCACGGGATCGCGGCGCTTCTGCTCGGGCTGGCGTGCTTCGTCTACGCCTGGTTTCGCTCCGGCGGCCCCCGTCAGCGCGGCGCAGCCGTCTAAGACGCGCCGAGCGCTTGCCGATCTCCTACGGACAAGCGATCGTGCTCGGCCTGCTGCAGGGAGTGAGCGAGCTCTTCCCGGTCTCGAGCCTCGGCCACAGCGTGATCCTGCCCCGCCTGCTCGGCTGGCACATCCACCAAAACGACTCCTTCTTCATCACCTTCCTCGTCGCGACGCACCTAGCGACGGCGATCGTCCTCTTCGGGTTCTTCTGGCGTGACTGGGTCCGGATCCTCCGGGGTATCGGTCGAAGCCTCCGCGAGCGAGAGATCGCGCCCGGGGACACGGATGCGAAGCTCGGCTGGCTGCTCGTCGTCGGGACGATCCCGGCCGGGATCCTGGGCCTGCTGCTCCAGGACAAGCTCCGCTCGGTCTTCGCCTCCGCACAGTACGCGGCCCTCTTCCTGATCGTGAACGGGCTGGTGCTGTTCGGCGCCGAGGCGCTACGGCGCCGGGCGCCCGAGCCCGAGCGGGGCGATCCGGACGAGCGAATCGGGCGACGGGTGAGCTGGCGAGACGCGTCCGGAGTGGGGGCCGTCCAGGCGCTCGCCCTGATCCCGGGCTTCTCGCGCTCGGGCGTGACGATGGGCGGTGGCCTGCTCGTCGGGCTCTCGAACGAGGACGCGGCCCGCTTCGCCTTCCTGCTCGCGACGCCGATCATCGGCGCGGCCGCCGCACTCAAGCTGCCGGAGCTCTTCGGGCCGCAGGGTAACGGCGTCCGCGGTCCCGCTCTCGTGGGCGCGATTTGCGCCGCCGTGACGGCCTATTTGTCCGTCCGCTTCCTGATGCGTTTCTTCGAAACCAACCGGCTGACCCCCTTTGCGATCTACTGTGTCGCTGCAGGAGTCGCCGCCAGCGTTTACTTTCTCCTCTGACCGAAGGGCGGACCCGAGCGGGAGGTTCATGTTTCGACTTGACATAACAACGCTTATCGCGCATTGGCCCGATCGCGGCCGAGGCGGGTTTGGATCCGAGGCGTGCACGGGTAGCACAGGATGGCGGGGATGACGACTGTCGAGCTCGACATCGTGCTCTCGAACCAGGAGTTCCAGCAGCTCGTCGAGGCTGCGGAGCAATCGGGTTCGATTCGCCTCTCGGAGCTGACCGAGGTGCTCGAGCCACTCGAGCTCGGCCTGCTCGAGACGGAGGCCGTCTTCCGCGAGCTGGAGCAGCGTGGCATCGACGTCGCCGACGACGGACCGCGCGAGGTGGCGCCGCCACCACCGCCACCACCGCCGGTGGCGCACGAGACCACGACCGATGCCCTGCAGCTCTTCCTGCGCGAGGCCGGCCGGCACAGGCTGCTGAACGCAGCGCAGGAGGTCGAGCTTGCGAAGCGGATCGAGCGCGGCGACCTCGATGCGAAACAGACGATGATCCAGTCGAACCTCCGCCTCGTCGTCTCGATCGCCAAGAACTACCGGAACCAGGGCCTGCCGTTCCTCGATCTGATCCAGGAGGGCACCCTGGGCCTGATCCGCGCCGTCGAGAAGTTCGACTGGCGCCGCGGCTACAAGTTCTCCACCTACGCGACCTGGTGGATCCGCCAGGCCGTCGCGCGCGCTCTCGCCGACAAGGCGCGGACGATCCGGATGCCGGTCCACATCGTCGAGCGGATGCAGAAGATGAACCGAGCCGAGCGGATGCTCTGGACGCAGCTCGGGCGCGAGCCGACGCTCGACGAGATCGCCGAGGAGGCGAACCTCCCCGTCCAGCAGGCGAAGGAGGTCAAGGCGGCGGCCCGGGCCTCGACCAGTCTCGACCAGCCGGTCGGTGAGCACGAGGACGCCGTCTTCGGCGACTTCGTCGCGAACGACGACCCGCTGCCGGAGGAGCGCGTCGAGGACTCGCTGCGAAGCGAAGCCCTCGGGCAGGCGCTCGCCGCGCTCTCGGAGCGCGAGCGGCACGTCGTGATCCTCCGCTACGGCCTCGCCGACTCGGAGCCGAAGACGCTCGAGGAGATCGGCCGGCGGCTCGGCCTGACACGCGAGCGCGTGCGCCAGATCGAGACCGAGGCTCTCAAGCGCCTCGCGAAGCTGCGGGAGATGGAAGCCGTCTCGTTGTAGCCAGCCCGAGCGCGCTCCCGTCGAAGAGCGCCAGCGCCTGCCCCTCCCCCATGCGCGCCCGCACGAGCTCGTAGGCCTCGTCGAGCCGCGCGGGCCGAGTCTCGCGATGCCCGTCGGAGGCGACGAGCGCGGCGAGGCGCTCCTCGACGAGCCGCCAGCCCTGTTCCTCGCGCTCGGCCCCGTGGTGGCCGAGCAGGCTCGAGGCGTTGACCTGGAGGAGCCAGCCCCGCTCGGCGAGCCGATCCGCGAGCGCCGGATCGCTCAGCACCGCCTCCGTCCGTTCGGGATGGGCGACGATCGGCAGCAGGCCCGAGCGCTCGATCCACTCGCCGACCTGGAGGAAGCGCTCCTCGGAGCCGACGAACGGAATCTCGACGAGCACGTGTTCGCTCTGCTCGAGCACGTAGCGCCAGGGATCCTCCTCGAGGAGTGCTGCCATCGGCGTCAGCTCGAAGCCGAGCCGAAGTTCGAGCGGCACCCGCTGGCGAAGTTCCCGGTAGGCCCGGCGGACCCGCCGCTCACGCTCCGCGCTCAGCGTCAGCTGCGGCGAGACGTGTGGGGTCGCGTACAGGAGCGAGGTTCCGTGAGCCTGCGCGTCACGGCAAAGAGCGGCACCCTCGCCGGGCGATTGCGCGCCATCGTCACCCGAGGGAACGACGTGTGAATGGATGTCGGCGAAGCCCGCGGGCATCACGTCCAGGCTAGCTGGCCTCTAGGGTGCGACGGAGAAGCGCCCCGTCGGCAATCCCGCGCACTCGCCGCTTCGCTCACCGAAGCGACAAGAACGACTAGCTACTCGGCCCGGAGGTAGAGCTGCAGCGCCGGCGCGACCGTGCGGAGCTCGCGAAGGGCACGCGACTCGAGCTGGCGGACACGCTCCCTGGTGATGCCGAGCGAGGCACCGACCTGCTCCAGGGTCTGAGGTGTCTCGCCGTCCAGGCCGAAGCGGCGGGCGAGGACGAGCCGCATCCGCGGGTTGAGCAGGTTGAGAGCATCGGCGAGCTCCACGGAGCGAAGGTTGTCGGCCGTCGTGACCTCGGGGCGATCGAGCTTCGTGTCCTCGATCAGGTCGCCGTAGAGGCTCTCACCGTCGCCGACCGGTGTCTCGAGGCTGACCGGGTCCTCGACGAGCTCGAACAGCTCGCGCACACGCTCGGGGGTCAGGCCGCTCTCCTTGGCGACCTCCTCGACCATGGGCTCGCGGTTCAGCTTCTGGGCGAGCACGCGGCGGGCCCGCATCGCCTTTCTCACCTGCTCGGCGACGTGGACGGGCAGGCGGATCGTTCGGCCCTGATCGGCGAGCGCGCGTGTGATCGCCTGGCGGATCCACCAGGTCGCGTAGGTCGAGAGCTTGTAGCCCATCTTGTAGTCGAACTTCTCCACGGCCCGGATCAGGCCGAGGTTGCCTTCCTGGATCAGGTCCAGGAGCGGCACGCCGGCGCGCGTGTAGTTACGCGTGATCGACATGACGAGGCGCAGGTTGCACTCGATCAGCCGTCGCTTCGCCGCCTCGTTGCCTTCGTCCTTGAGCCGCGCGAGCTCGCGCTCCTCGCCCGCCGTCAGCAGCCTGCCGTCGCCGATCTGGCGCACGTAGAGCTTGAGCGGATCCTGGGTCTGCGGAGCGGCTTCCTCGAGCTCCTCCTCCTCGGCCTCCTCGGGCTCCGGGACCGAAACGAGCTCGAGTTTCGGCTCGACGGCGGCCTCTGCGGGCACGGATTCTGGTAGAGGCCGCTGCTCCATCGTGGGGGCTGTATCGGCCTGGAGACAAACCCGCTTGATCTTGTCAACCCCCCGACCGAGGGAGCGAGGTTTTGCGGGATCGCCGGCTATAGCCTGACCGACTCGAGCGCGCTCGAGCGGACGCTCGCGGCGCAGGCCCTGCTCGCGGGGATCGCCGAGCGCGGAGCCGACGCGGTCGGGTATGCCTATCGCGGCGCAGTCGGCCGCGTCGCCGTGCACAAGCAGCGCTCGGGCGCGAGCGAGCTGCTCGATCAGATTTCGATCCCCGCCTCGGCGACCGAGGTGCTCGTGCACGTTCGCGACTACACGAAGGGCCACCCAACGATCGCGGCCAACAACCACCCGGTCCGCCACGGCGCCGTCGTCGGCGTGCACGACGGGATCATCGTCAACGACGACGAGCTGCTGGCGGCGCACGAGTGCTCGCGGGCGGAGCCCGGGATGACGGTCGACTCGGAGGCGATCTTCGCGATCGCCGCTCATTCCGAGGGCGCCCCCGAGGCGCTCGAGGCCCTGCGCGGCTCGATGGCGGCGGCGTGGCTCGACGAACGGCGCGAGCACACCCTCTTCGCCGCCCGCGGCGTTGGCCGACCAATCTGGCTTGGCCGTGGCCGCGAGGGGACGTTCTTCGCCTCGACGAGGCTCGCGCTCGAGGTGCTCGAGCGGGCTCTCCGGCTCGAGCTGCGAAAAGAGGAACTCGAGGAGGGAACGCTCATCTCGTTCACGCGAGGGCGCGAGGCAAGCCGGGCCACCTTCGAGCCGGACCGAGCCTTCGAGGAGACGCCGCTCCCTGCAGTGCGCGCTCCGCACGAAGGCGCGTCGTGCCTGCAGCGGCTGGCAACAATCGTCGCCGCGGCGAGCTAGGCTGGCTAGCGGAGCGAGCCGTCGGGAGCGACCTCGACGCCCGAGTCCCGTAGGCGCTCGCGAACGAGGAACTGAAACGTCGACC
>DASUWJ010000149.1:0-3420 GCA_036378475.1 Gaiellaceae bacterium | reverse complement strand
CCGCTCGCCGTCCGGGGAAAGCGCCGCCAGCTCGGGAATGAGGCGTCCGTCGGCGTCGAACAACTCCTCCGGCCGGTAGCTGCGCATCCACTCCTCGAGCAGCCGCAGGTGCTCCGGGTTCTCCCGGGCGGCAAGGATCGGCACCTGGTGCGCGCGCCAGGTGCCTTCGACCGGCAGCCCGTCGACCTGCTTCGGCCCCGTCCACCCCTTCGGCGTCTTGAGGATGATCATCGGCCAGCACGGCCGTCCGCTCGCGCCCTCGGTGCGCGCCGCGCGCTGGTTCTCTGCGATCGCCTCGAGCGCTTCGTCGAGCGCGGCGGCGAACTCGCGATGCACGACCGCCGGCTCGTCGCCAACGACGACCAATGGCCGCCAGCCGTAGCCCGTAAACAGTGCCACCAGCTCCTCCTCGGGGATGCGTGCCAGCACCGTCGGGTTGGCGATCTTGTAGCCGTTCAGGTGCAGGATCGGCAGCACAGCGCCGTCGCTGCGCGCGTTCAAGAACTTCGTCCCGTGCCAGCTCGCCGCCAACGGCCCCGTCTCGGCCTCGCCGTCACCGATCACGCACGCGACCAGCAGGTCGGGATTGTCGAACGCCGCCCCGAACGCATGCGCGAGCGCGTAGCCGAGTTCGCCACCCTCATTGATCGAGCCCGGCGTCTCCGGCGCCGCGTGACTCGGGATCCCGCCCGGAAACGAGAACTGCCGAACCAGCGTCCGCAGTCCGGCCTCGTCGCAGGAAACGTTCGGATACAGCTCGCTGTACGTCCCCTCGAGGTAGGCGTTGGCGACGACTCCGGGGCCGCCGTGGCCGGGCCCGGTGACGTAGATCGCGTTCAGCTCGCGCGCGCGAATCGCGCGGTTGAGATGGACGTAGACGAGGTTGAGCCCAGGCGTCGTGCCGAAATGCCCGAGCAGGCGTGGCTTCACGTGCTCGGGCCGCAGCGGCTCACGCAAGAGCGGATTGTCGAGCAAGTAGATCTGGCCGACCGAGAGGTAGTTCGCCGCGCGCCAGTAGGCGTCGATCAGGCGCAGCTCGTCGGTGGTGAGTGGGCCAGCGACCACCGTCTCGGGGCGCGCGCTCATTGCTGCCGCCGCTCGAAGATCACGAGCACGCTCAGCTGCTCCTAGCCGCTGAAACGGTGCTCGGCCCCGGCCGGCACGAAGGTGGCGTGGCCGTCGCGCAGCTCGACCCGCTCGCCCTCGACGTCGAGCGTTCCCGTTCCCTCGAGCACGACGTAGACCTCGTCGTCCTCGTGCGGCTGCTGGCGGTCGGGCTCGGGTGCGACCAGCACGTAGACGCCGATCTCGAGCCCCGGCGACTGGTGCACGATCTCGTAGCCGCCGGCACCGGCAGCGAGGCGCTCCTTCGCGCCCTCGACGTCGAACGGGTGGGCTACCGGCAGGGCCTTCCCGCCCACTCGCTTCCCCGGCGCGCTCATCTCCTCGTCCTCCTTCCCGGAAGTCCAGCTCTCATCTCAGCAGTTCCGCGAACCTGGGACGCGCCGCGGGAGTGGAGGCCGGTCTGTGCGCCATCTACCAGCTCTTCGCCTGCTCCCGCGCTGCCGTCTGCCGCAGGCGCAGGCGTGCGTCGACGGCGACGCAGCCGCCGGCGAACGCTAACACGGGGTTGAGATCGAGTTCCACCACCTGGGGCAGGTCGAGCGCGAGCCGCGAGAGCCGATGGAGCAGGTCGGCGAGAGCGCCGGAGTCGCCAGGTGCGCGGCCGCGGAAGCCGCGCACGAGCCGTCCTGCCTTGCCGCCGAGGACGAGCTCCTCGGCGTCGACGTCGGTGAGGGGCGCGATCCGGAAGCCGGCGTCGCCGATCAGCTCGGCGAGGACGCCGCCGGGCCCGAAGGCGACGAGCGGCCCGAACACCGGATCCTGAACGACGCCCGCTAGGAGCTCGGCGCCGCCGCTGATCATCGGCTGGACGAGCAGCGGCGGCCCGATCCGCTCGGCCGCTTTGCGCACGTCGTCGGCGGTGGCGAGCGCGAGCGCTATGTCGCCGCCTTCGGTCTTGTGCGCACCGGCTGCTGCAGTCTTGACCACGACTGGATAGCCGAGCTCGCTCGCCGCGGCGACCGCCTCGTCGACGCTGGCAGCAAGCCGTTCGGCGACGAGCGGAATGCCGAAGGCATCGAGCAGCTTCCGCGTGAACGCCGGGTCGAGCCAGACGTCCTCCGAACGGTCGAGCGCGGCGTCGACGATCTCCCGCGCCTGCGCCAGGTCGATGCCTTCCAGCGCAGGAATCGTCCCCGCTGGGCGCCGAAGCCATTCGGCGCGCTTCACCGCGAGCCCGAGCGCGTGCGCGGCCGACTCGGGGTACGGGAACGCAGCCACCGGGGAGCTCTTGTCGCGCAGTGCCGGCGGCGTTCCCTCGCCGCTGACGACGACGGCCAGCACCGGCTTGTCGAGCGGCGCTTCTGCTTCGACTGCGCGCCGGATCGCCGCGGCGGCCTCATCGGCCCCGGCGACCACGGGCGGCACGAAGAGTGCGATCACGGCGTCGATCGCGGGATCGCGCAGCAGGTGCGGCAGGGCCGCTTCGTAGGTCGCCGCCGTCGCCGATCCAAGCAGGTCGACCGGGTTCGCGACGCTCGCCTCTACCGGCAGCGCCTGCGCGAGTGCCGCTCGCGTCTCGGCGCCGAGCTCGGGGAGCGAGAGCCCGGCCGCTTCGCAGGCGTCGGCGCAGAGGATGCCGAGGCCGCCAGCGTTCGTGATCACGCCGACACGAGGCCCGCGCGGGAGCGGCTGGCTCGCGAGCAGGGTTGCCGCATCAACGAGCTCCTCGAGCGTGCCCGCGCGCAGCACTCCCGCCTGCCGGAAGAGCGCTTCGACGGCCGCCTCAGACCCTGCCAGCGCGGCCGTGTGCGAGCTCGCCGCGCGCGCCCCCGCGCCCGTCGTGCCGGCCTTCAGCGCCAGGATCGGCTTGCGGCGGGCGACGCGTCCGGCGAGCCGGCCGAACTTGCGCGGGTTGCCGAACGACTCGAGGTAGAGGAGCACGAGCTTCGTCGTCTCGTCCTCTTCCCACCACTCGAGCAGGTCGTTCGAGGAGACGTCGGCTTTGTTGCCGATCGAGACGAATGCGGAGAAGCCGAGGTTGCGCTCGGACGCCTTCTCGAGCAGCGCCAGCCCGAGCGCGCCGCTCTGCGACGAGAAGGCGACGGGTCCGGCCGGAAGCTGGCGCGGCGCGAAGGTCGCGTTGAGCCCGATCGCGGGCACGGAGATGCCGAGGCAGTTCGGGCCGATCATCCGGCCGCCGTAGGAGCGGACACGCGCAAGCAGCTGTTCCTGCCGCGCGGCGCCTTCGCCACCGATCTCGGCGAAACCCGAAGAGATGACACAGAGCGCGCGAACACCTGCTGCGAGTGCCGCCTCCGCCGCATCCAACACCTGCGCACCGGGCACGCAGATCAC
>DASUWJ010000148.1:0-2460 GCA_036378475.1 Gaiellaceae bacterium | reverse complement strand
CCAGGACGGCCAGGTGATTGAGCAGCGGTCGCTCCGGCGCCCCCGGCTCTCCTTCGTGCAGCTCGACGTAGGCGCCGCCGACCTCAACCCGGGGCTGCTCGGCCGCTCCCGGCGGCGAGTAGCGGAAGCCCAGCTGCTCGTAGGCCCGTGCGGTCGCGGTCGGGTCGCCCGAGAAGAGCGCCACGTGGTCGAGGTCGTACTCCACATCCGTGTTCGCCTCGACGAGTCCGAGGCGCAGCCCTTCAGTCAGGTCGAAGTAGGCCTCTCCCTGCCGAGGCCGCTCGACGGCGAGCCTCCCGGGAAGCGCGCGGGAGGCCGACTCGAGCTCCGAGACGCGGAAGGCCACGTGCTTGAGAGCGCCTCGTTCGCGCGGGCCCTCGGCGCTGAACAGCGTCAGCTTGCCACGCCGCGCGTCGGATCCCACCAGGGTGAACTTGTCCGTTCGCTCGATCACGTGCATGCCGAGCGAGGCGGTCACGAACTCGGCGATCGGATCGCGCTCTGCAACCCAGAGCGCGACGTGGTCGAGCGTCAGCGGCCTCACGGCGCCAGGATAGCTGGGGGAGGCGGCCTCACCGCGAGCCCGCTCAGCGGCCCTTGGCGGCGACCGCGCGCTGGAGCTGCGCCTTGTTCATCTTCGAGCGCCCCCGGATCCCGCGCCGCTTCGCCTCGTTGTAGAGCTGCTCCTTCGTTCGGCCCTTCGGCCGGTTTGTCCCCGAGCGCAGGCCGCCGCGGCGGCCGGAGGAGATGTCTGCTCGCGAGCTCCGCGAGGAGGATTTGGCCTCGCCCCCTCTCGCCCGCTCCTTGTTGACCGTCGCTGCGGCGATCTGCTTCGCCCGCTTGGTCGAGCGGCCCTGCTTTTTCTCGCTCTCCTTGATGTGCTCGTACTGGCGCTCGCGCTTGGCGCTCCACGCTGACCGAGGCATCGTGAACCCCTTTCTCCGGTGGACGACCCCTCGCTCATGCCCGCCTGGGCGGAGAACTAACGCCTAGGTTTCGAGCGGCGGGTTCTGCACGTTGTGTTCGGTCGCGTACTCGTCCGTCAGCCGGTCGACGACCTCGGCCCCCTCGCCGTAGGCGTAGTTGATCTGGACGAACGGCTCCCATTTGTCGGGCAGCGCGTCCTCTGGGAAGATCGCCTCGACCGGGCACTCGGGCTCGCAGGCGCCGCAGTCGATGCACTCCTCGGGGTCGATGATCAGGATCCGCTCAAACTCGTGGATGCAGTCGACGGGACAGACATCGACGCAGGAGCGGTCTTTGATGTCGATGCACGGTTCGGCGATGATGTAGGTCATCGGGCCGATCAGTCTACTGAGGGCGTCAGCTCCTCGACGAGCTCGTTCGCCCGCTCGGCCAGCGCCGATTTGACCACCACCTGATCGAACCCGGCCGCGTGCGCGGCGCGCAGCCCCGAGGTGTCGGTGTGATTGGTGAAACCGAGGATCGGCACGTCCGGATAGGCATCTGCGACCTCGTCCGGGTCGACCCGAGCGATGTCCGCGATCACGAGCTCGGGCGGATCGACGTTGTCCACCGTAATCAGGTGGTGGCCGGGCAGAAGGCCCTCCAGCTTGCCGCGGAAATAGAGGTCGACTCCCGCCAGCAGGATCTTCGCCACGCGACGAGGGTAACACTCCCATTCCGCCGCGCAAAAGGGTCGACACCCTCTTGTTACGCTCGCGGCGTGGCGAGCGTGGAGCGCACGGGCCTGCCGGGAGGAGCCGAACCGCGGAGCCCATCGACCCACGCGTCTGGGAGTCGAGCCCCGGCGAGCGGCGGCTGGCCGAAGCTCGCAGAGGGCGAGGTCGAGGTCGGGCGCTGACCCCTACGCGCGCGGCCTCGAGCTGATCCGCGGCGGCGACTACTTCGCCGCCCACGAGGAGCTTGAGACGGCCTGGCGGGCGGCGGAGCCGGCCGAGCGGGACTTCCTGCAAGGGCTCGTCCATGTCGCGGTCGCCTGGTACCAGGCAGGCCGAGGAAAGTCCCCCGGCTGCGAGCGGCAGCTGGAAAAGGCGAGCCGGCGACTCGCTCCCTACGCGCCCGAGCATCGTGGCCTCGACCTGCGCTCGCTGCTCGCGCAGCTCCAGGAGGCGGCGGCGCTCGTGGCGGGCGGCTCACTCGAGCTGCCGCCGCCGCGGCTCGAGGGCTCCGCGAGCGCCGTTTCGGCCGGGCCCGCTGAGCGGCCGGCTAGTGCAGGCCGATCGCCTCCAGGGCGCGGTTGAAGCCGACGCTGAGCCACCAGATCCGGTCGAAGAAGAGCAGCAGCCCGATCGCGACGAGCAGACAGCCGCTCAACGCTCGGATCGCGAGGTAGTGGTCCCGCAGCCATCGAAACGGGCCCATCACGTGGGAGAAGGCGATCCCTGCCAGGACGAAAGGCACCGCGAGCCCGAGCGAATAGGCGAGCAAAAGCAGCGATCCTTCGGCGACCGTGCTCGTCGATCCGGCCAGGACGAG
>DASUWJ010000147.1:0-8851 GCA_036378475.1 Gaiellaceae bacterium | reverse complement strand
ACTCCCGAGGCGGCCAGGTTCGTAACTCCGAAGACCTTCGAGGCGCTCGCTCGCCGCGAGATGCCCCGCGAGATCTACCCGCACCTGATCACGGCCGATGCGCTCGTGATCGCCCCTCTGTCTGCGAACACGCTCGCCAAGCTCGCGCACGGGCTCGCCGACAACGTGCTCACCCAAACGGCGCTCGCTTTCGCGGGTCCGCTGCTGGCGGCCCCGGCGATGAATCCCCGCATGTGGGCCAGCAGGGCCACGCGCGCGAACGTCGAGACGCTGCGCGGGCGGGGAGTCGTCTTCGTCGGCCCCGACGAGGGCGAGCTGGCAGAGGGCGGCTTCGGGGTGGGGCGGATGAGCGAGCCGGAGGAGATCTTCGCCCGGGTCGAGGCTCTGCTCGAGCGCCGCGGCCAGCTGGCCGGCAAGCGCGTGCTCGTCAGCGCGGGCGGCACCCGCGAGCCGCTCGACGCCGTCCGCTTCGTCGGCAACCGCTCCTCGGGGCGGATGGGGGTCGCGCTCGCCGAGGAGGCGCGGCTGCGGGGCGCCGAGGTGACGCTCGTGGCGGCCAACCTGGCCGTGCCCGCGCCCAGCAAGGTCGAACTCGTCTCCGCGCCGACCTCGGAGTCGCTCGAGCGGGAGGTACTCGCGCGGGCAGACGCCGACATCGTCCTGATGGCGGCTGCGGTAGCCGACTACCGGGCCGCGGAGCCGAGCTCGGAGAAGCGCCCCAAAGATGGCGCCCCCTGGACGGTCACGCTCGAGCCGACCCGCGATGTCCTGCTCCGGCTCGGCGAGCGCCGCCGGGCCGGCCAGCTCCTGGTCGGCTTCGCCGCCGACCGCGGCGAGCAGGGGCTCGAGCGGGCCCGGGAGAAGCTGCGGCGCAAGGGCACCGACCTGATCGTCTTCAACGACATCTCGCGGAGCGACGTCGGCTTTGACGCCGCGGAGAACGAGGTCGTGCTCGTGAGCGGGGCGGGTGAGCGGCGAATCCACAAGCAGCCCAAGGAGCGAATAGCCAGCGAGATCCTGGACGAGGTCGTGAGGCTCGGTGGACGATCCGCTACGTAGGACCGCGGCGCGGATCGAGCCTCAGGCGGCGATCGCGCGCATCGTCGAGAACCTCGGCGCGGTCGTGCACGCGCCCGAGGAGACGCTGCAGCTGACGGTGCTCTGCCTGTTGGCGGAGGGGCACCTGATCATCGAGGACCTGCCGGGAGTCGGCAAGACGACGCTCGCGAAGGCGCTTGCCCGCTCGGTCGACTGCGCCTTCTCGCGCCTGCAGTTCACGCCGGATCTGCTGCCCTCCGACGTGACCGGCGTGAGCGTGTTCGACCAGCGCTCGAACGAGTTCGAGTTTCGCCCCGGGCCCGTGTTCGCGAATCTGCTGCTTGTCGACGAGATCAACCGCGCCTCACCGAAGACGCAGGCCGCGCTCCTCGAGTGCATGCAGGAGACCCAGGTGACGGTGGACGGGCGCACCTACGAGCTCAGGCGGCCGTTCATGGTGATCGCGACCCAGAACCCGGTCGAGTACGAGGGGACCTACCCGCTGCCGGAGGCCCAGCTCGACCGGTTCACGATGCGCCTCGCGATCGGCTACCCGCCGCTCGGCGACGAGGCGCGGATGCTGACCGAGCAGACGCTCGACTCGCCGCTCGAGTCGCTGCGGCCCGTCGCCACGGGGGCAGAGGTGGTCGCACTAATCGAGGAGGCACGCGGGATCTTCGTCGAGGAGAGCCTGAACCGCTACGTGGTCGCGCTGCTTCGCCAGACCCGCGGCGACGAGCGCCTGTTCGTCGGAGCCAGCCCGCGCGCGGGGATCGCGCTCCTTCGCGTCGCCAAGAGCCGGGCCCTCGCCGCCGGGCGCGAGTTCGTGGAGCCCGATGACGTGAAGGCGGTCGCGGCGCCGGTGCTCGCGCACCGCCTGGCGCTCGCGCCCGAGGCGCGCTCGGGCGGCCTCACGCCCGCGGAGCTCGTCCAGGAGGCGCTCGCGCGAACGCCGGTTCCGGTTTGACCTCCCGCGGCCGCGCGGTCCTCGGGCTTGGTCTGCTGACCTACGTCGTCGCGCGCGCGTTCGGCTCGACGCCGCTCTACCCGGTCTCGCTCGGGCTCCTGTTCGCCCTCGTGGCTGGCTGGTTCTGGGTCCGCCTCGCCCGCGGGCCGCTTCTCCTCCGCCGCGAGCTCGGCGCCGAGCAGCGCCTGGAGGGTGACGACGTCCACGTGAGTCTGAAGCTCGAGCAGAGCGGACGCGTCCCACCGGCGGCGATCGTCATCTGCGAACGCATCTCCGGTCTCGGCGAGCGCAGGACGCCGCTGCGCTCGAGCGGCGGCACCTACACGCTCTCCGGCCTGCGCCGGGGACGCTATGCCTTTGCGGAGACGCGCGCTCTGATCGAGGATCCGTTCGGGCTCGCGCGGGCCGAGCTACCGCTCCGCGCCCACCAGACGCTGCTCGTCTACCCGCGCCTCGTCGAGCTCGAGCAGCTCTTCTCGGAGCGTGGCAGCCACGCCCGGGACGGGCGGCGGCTGCTTCTGCGCCGCCCGAGCGGGTTCGATCTGCACAGCGTCCGCGAGTACGAACAGGGCGAGTCGCTCCGCAAGGTGCACTGGCGCTCGACCGCCAAGCGGGGGGAGCTGATGGTGCGGGAGCTCGAGGACGCGCCGCGGGACGAGGTGGCGGTGCTGCTCGACGCGGAGCACGGGGGGGAGGCAAGCGCCGAGTGCTTCGACCTGCAGGTCCGGGCCGCGGGGTCGCTGCTCCTCGCCCAGGCACGGCGAGGCCGGCGCGCGCTCCTCATCGTGACCGGCAGCCGGCCGACGACCACGCGCGTCCACTCCTACGAGACCGACTGGCGGCAGGCCTACGACCTGCTCGCCGCCGCGAGCGCGGATGGACGCACCCCCGCCGCGGCGCTGCTCGGCGACGAGGGCGCCTCCCTGGCGCGGGCGCTCGAGCTGGTCGTCGTCACCGCCTCGCTCGCGCCGCGGCTCGTCGAGGAGCTCCTGCGGCGCACCTTGTCGCAGCGCCGGGCCTCGCTCGTTCTCGTCGATCGGGCCAGCTTCGGCGCGGCCGGGCTGCACAGGGCTCCCGAGCCCGCGGCGCTCGTTCGGCTGCGCGCAGCGGGCGTCCCGGTGGCGCTGCTTCGCCGCGGCGACGAGCTCGCGGCCCGGCTCGGCGGCGAGACGCTCCCGGGAGCCGCGCATGGCTAGGACGGCGGCGCTCCTCGCCGGCCCCTCGGCACTGCTCGCCTGGTGCTGGCTCCGACTCGAGCAGCCGCCGCCCGGCGCGAGGGCCGCGCTCTGGCTGATCCTGCTCGCGGTCGCGCCCGCACTCGCCCGGAGCCTGCGGATCCGTCTCGCGCTCCTGGCGGCGGCGAGCATCCTCGCCTTACACACGGCGCTCCACGTCTGGATCGTCCACCCGCTCCGCCTGCTCTCCCGCTTCTCGGGCGGCTTTCTCGAGTTCTACGACTACCGGCTGCCGTTCGCCGCCGCCTCCCACCCCCACATGCAAGGTGTGATCCTGGTGGCGCTCTTTGCCTCCTGCGCCGCGGTCGCGCTCGCCGCCTCGGCGCGGCGACCGGTCCTCGCGGCCTCATGTCTGCTCGTCGCCGCGGGCTGGCCGGCCACGCTCCTATCCGGCCCGGACGATCTCTGGCGCGGGGCCGCCCTCCTGTCCTCGCTCCTGCTCCTTTTTGTCGGCCTGCGCGAGCGGCTTTTCCCGCGGCGCTTGGCGGCGGCGGTCGCGCTCGGCGCGCTCGCCGTTGCCTTCGGTTTCGAGGCTTCCGGCTCCTCGGCACTCGCGAGCGGGCAGCTCCTGCACTGGCAGAACTGGGACTTCTATTCGAAGCCCGTCAAGCCGGTTGCGGTCGAGTACGCCTGGAACTCCGACTACCGCGGCCTGACCTTTCCGAAAAAGGTGACGACCGTGCTCAAGATCGCGGCGCCGGAGCAGGCGACCTACTGGCGGGCGACGACGCTCGACCGCTTCGACGGGAACAACTGGTCCGAGCAGGCGATCCCGGTCAGGCCCCGCTCGGCCGGGGGACGCGACGAGTTGACGGGCGACCCTGAGCTGCCGGCAGCCGCCCAAGGGGGCGTTTGGATCCGGCAGGAGGTGACGGTCGGCGCCTTTCGCGATGACCACCTGACCGGGGCGAGCGTGCCCGTCGCCTACGCGCCGGGGCCGCGGCGCGTCTTCTACGCCGAAGGCGGGGTGGCGCTGCTCCCGGACTCGACCCTTGCCGCCGGTGAGCGCTACACGGTCTGGAGCTACGAGCCGCATCCGACCCCTCGGCAGCTCGCGGAGCTGCGACCCGCGTACCCGGCGCCGCTCCTCGGCGACGAGCTGCAGGTCGGCCCGATCGCGCGCGTACCGCCGTTCGGAACGGCGGCGCGAGAGCGGCGGCTCGCGGAGTTCCTCTCGCGCACCGAAGCGCTTCGGCCCTACCGCTCCGTCTACGCCGCGGCCCGGCGGGTGGTCGGCGACCCGAGCAGTCCCTACGCCGCGGCAGTCGCGCTCGAGGCCTGGTTTCGCTCCGGGGGCAAGTTCCACTACGACCAGCATCCGGCGCAGATGAGCGGCCTGCCGCCGCTCGCGGCCTTCGTCCTGCAGACGCACCGCGGCTACTGCCAGCACTTCGCCGGCGCGATGGCCCTGATGCTCCGCCTGCTCGGGATCCCGGCCCGGGTCGCGGCGGGGTTCACGAGCGGCGTCTACGACGCTGGCCGCCACGAGTGGATCGTCACCGACCACGACGCCCACACCTGGGTCGAGGCCTGGTTCCCGCGCTTCGGCTGGCTGCCATTCGATCCCACCCCCGGACGGGGCTCGCTGAGCGGCACCTACACGACCTCCTCGCCGAGGTTCGACGTCGCCGGGGCTCTGTTCGCGCTCGCCCAGAAGGTGCGGCGGCCGGGCGGCCTCGATCTGCGCAAGCTCCATGCCCCGCCCGTCCGCTTCGGCGTGGTTGATCTCGGCCGGGGGCACCGCCGAAGCGGCTCCCCGGTCGGCGCGGGGCTCGGCTCGCTGCTCCGGTTGCTCGCCCTCCTCGGCGCGGCGGTGCTCGCCTTCGTCGTGGCGGCCAAGCTAGTTCGGCGCGGGAGCCGCTACCTGACTCGCGACCCGCGCCGGCTCGCCGCCGCCTGCGTGCGGGAGCTGGCCGACTTCCTCGCCGACCAGGGGACGAGGCTGCCGCCGGGTGCGACCCTGCGGGAGCTCGCGGCGCTCGCGGAGGAGCTTGGTGCCTCTCCGAGTGAGTTCGTCGCCGCCGCCTCGGCGGCGCGCTACGGGCCGCCGGCGGCGGCCGGCGAGGCGGCTGCCTCCGCCCGGCGCGCGTTTCGGACGCTCCGCAGAGAGCTTCGCTCCCTGCTCTCACGATCCGAGCGGGCGCTCGGCCTCGTCTCGCTCCGCTCGCTCGGCCTCGGCTGAGCCGTGGAGGCGCTCGTGATGGCGGCCGGCGAGGGCCGGCGACTGCGTCCGCTGACCGAGCGCTGGCCGAAGCCGATCCTGCCGATCGACGGGCGGCCTGTGATCGGGACCCTCCTACGGGAGCTCGCGGCGGCCGGCTGTCGGGAGATCACGGTCATCGTCGGCCACCTGGCCGCGCAGGTCGAGGCGTTGCTCGGGGACGGCTCGGCCTTCGGGGTCGAGCTGCGGCTGATACGCCAGCCCCGACCCGACGGCTCCGCCGATGCGGTCAAGCGCGGCCTGGCGGCGGGTGCGAAGCCACCGCTCATCGTGACGACCGCAGACACCGTCTTCTCGCCGGGGGATCTCGCCCGCTTCGCCGCCGCCTTCGCCCGCTCGGGCTCGCCCGGCGCGCTTGCCGTGCGGCGCCAGCCACCGCCTGGGCCCGGGCGGCCGGCGGTCGAGGTTTCAGGCGGCCGGGTGAGGCGGCTCGATGCGGGGACGCGGGGCCCGCTCGCACACGCCGCGCTCTGGGGGCTCGGTCCCGGGCTCGCCCCCTACCTAGAGGAGCTGCCCGGTCCGCCGTACGAACTCGCGGAGGTCTACCGACGGGCGCTCGCGGCCGGAGAAACGGTCGCTGCCTACGAGGTCGGCCGGACGAGAGACTTGACGGACCCGCTTGACTTGGTGCAGGAGAACTTCCTCTATCTGGCCAGGGACGAATGAGCGACACCTACAACCTCTTCCAGCAGGGCCGCGCCCACCTCCGCCGCGGCATGGCGGCCCAGGCGACGGTCTCGCTCGAGAAGGCCAAGCGGCGCGAGCCCGCCAAGGCCTCGATCCGCGAGGCACTCGGGATCGCCTACTTCCGCATCCACCGCTACCACGAGGCAGAGTCCGAGTTTCGAGCGGTGCTCGAGCTCGCGCCCGCCGACGACTACGCCCACTACGCGCTCGGCCGCTGCCTCGAGAAGCAGGGCAGGCAGGTCGAGGCGCAGGGCCACTACAAGCTCGCCAGCTCGCTCAGGCCCGCGAGCGAGCAGTACGCCGCGCGGATCCGGGTCGAGGACGAGCGGGTCTAGGCCAGCCGGTCGCCGGTGACCCGGCGGATCTCCTCGAGCGAGGAGATGCCGGCGAGGCAGACCCGCAGGCCGTCCTGGCGCAGCGTGGTCATGCCCCCCTCGACGGCCGCGGCGAAGATCTCTTCGGTCGAGGACCCCAGCCGGCGCCGCACCTCACCGCTGATCGGCATCACCTCGTAGAGGGCCACCCGGCCGCGGTAGCCGGTTCCGGCACAGCGCAGGCAGCCTTGCGCGCGGTAGAGCGAGATCGCCTCCGGCATGTCGGCGACGCCGACCTCGACCCGCTCGGCGTTGCTTGCCGCGTAGGGCTCGCGGCAGTCGGGGCAGAGCCTGCGGGCGAGCCGCTGGGCGACGATGCAGTTGAGCGAGGTCGCGAGCAGTCCCGGGTCGACCCCCATGTCCCTCAGGCGGGCGATCGAGCTCGCGGCGTTGTGGGCGTGCAGCGTCGTCAGCACCAGGTGGCCGGTCATCGCGGCCTGCATCGCGATCCGCGCCGTCTCCTCGTCTCGAACCTCGCCGACGAGCAGCACGTCCGGGTCGCTGCGCAGGATCGTACGCAGGCCGCGCGCGAAGGTGAGCCCGCTCCGCGCGTTGACCTCGATCTGGTTGACGCCCGGGATCTGCCACTCGACCGGGTCCTCGATCGTCGTCACCACGCGCTCGTCTCGGTTCAGGAGGTCGAGGGCGGCGTAGAGCGTGGTCGTCTTGCCGCTGCCGGTCGGGCCGACCGCGATCACGCCTCCGTACGGCTGCCGGATCGCCTGCTCGAACGCGTCCTCGTCCTCACCGCTCATCCCGAGCTGGGCCAGCCCGAGCCGGCCGCTGGCCCGCTGGAGGATCCGCAGGACCGCCTGCTCGCCGTGGGTGGTGGGCAAAACGGCGATCCGCAAGTCCATCGGCTTGCCCCCGAAGCGGATCGAGACGCGCCCGTCCTGGGGCGCACGTTTCTCGGCGATGTCGAGCTCGCCCATGATCTTCAAGCGGCTCATGGCGGCCGCCTGCAGCGAGGGCGGAATCTCGGTCACCTTCCGCATCACCCCGTCGATCCGCGCGCGGACGAGCAGGCCGCGCGCCTGCGGCTCGAAGTGGATGTCGGAGGCGCCGTCGTCGATCGAGCGGCTGATGATCGAGTTGACGAGATTGATCGCGGGGGTGCTGGTGGCGGCCTCCTCGAGGATGTCCTGCACCGGGCTCGGAGAGAGCTCCTCGGGGGCGTCCTCGCTGATCTCGACCTCGCTGCGGTGCAGGCGCGCGATCGCCTGCTCGAGGTCGCCGGGCTCGACGACCGCGAGGCGGATGTTCAGGCCGAGTGCGAGCCGGAGGTCGTCGGAGGCGAAGACATCGGTCGGGTCGGCGATCGCGACCATGATCGTGGACTCGTCGAGGAAGGAAATCGGCAGCGCGTGGTAGCGGTGGGCGAGCTTCTGGGGCAGGAGCCTCCCCGCATCCGGATCGATCTCCGTCCGGGCGAGGTCGAGGAACTCGAGCCCATGCTGCTCCGCCAGCAAGCGCGCCAGGTCGCGGCTCGAGACCCAGCCGTTTCGGACCACGATCTCGCCGAGTCGGGCGCCGTTTTGCTCCTGCTCGAGAACGGCGCGCTCGAGCTGGGTCGGCGTCAGCAGGCCCTCCCGCGCCAAAAGCGCGCCGAGATGCAAGCGCCGCTCCGGCGCAGGGAAGGCGGGGAGCTCCGCAGCCTCCATGTTCCCTGCTATCGGAGATAGTGGCGGCAGGCATGAGGATCGTCTTGCAGCGGGTCTCGCGGGCCCGGGTACTGCTCGAGGAGGAGCCAGTGGCCAAGATCGGTCCGGGTTTGCTCGTCCTCGCGGGGATCGCCCGCGGCGATTCGGCCGAGCAGGCGGCGCGGCTGGCGGGGAAACTGGCTCGGCTGCGGGTCTTTGCGGGCGAGAGCGGCAGGTTCGAACGGAGCGTGCTCGAGGTCGGCGGCGAGGTGCTTGTCGTCAGCCAGTTCACGCTCCTTGCCGACGCGGCGAAGGGGACCCGGCCGAGCTTCAGCGACGCCGCCCCGCCCGAGCAGGCGAAGCCGCTCTACGAGGCCCTCTGCCGGGGGCTCCGCGAGCTGGGAGTGCCCGTCTCGACGGGGGTGTTCGGAGCGCGGATGGCGATCGAGCTCGTCAACGACGGTCCGGTCACGCTCATCCTCGAGGCCTGAGCCGCGAGCCAGGAGCTCCGCCGCCGCGGCCCGTTAGCCCTTCCCGCCTAGTGACCAGAGTCGTTAGTCCGCAGGGACCCGGCGTGTGCCGCCGAATGTCGTCTTGTTCGGCTACGACGATGGGAGGCGGTTATGCCGGTTCGTGCGGAGGTCGTGCTCAGCGATGAGGAGCGGGAGACGCTGGAGCGGTGGGCTCGG
>DASUWJ010000146.1:0-19058 GCA_036378475.1 Gaiellaceae bacterium | reverse complement strand
TCGGTCCGAGCGGCTCCGTCGGCAGCAGCACGTCCGAGGCCCCCTCCTCTCTGCTCAGGAGCGCGGTCTTGACCAGGTGGAGGCCGTAGTTCGCGCCTGCCTCGTCCGTTCGCAGGTTGAGCGCCGGACGCACGAAGACATCCCAGAACCGCTCGATCGCGCGGTCCGGCTGGCCGAGTTCGCGCAGGAGCTCGCCGAAGCTCTTCTCGGCGTTCGCGCTCTCGCTCGCCGCGCCGAGCCGACGAGAGACGCGCAGGAGCTCGAGTCGGTCGGCCAGGCCGAGATGCCGGTAGGCCAGCACGCCCCGCAGGCCGCTGCCGAGATAGGCGACGGAGCCGTCCTCCGCGAGCACCGGCAGGCGCAGCCGCTGCCGGCGAAGGGCCGAGCGCTTGCCGATTCGCTCCAGGAAGCGGCGGTACTCGACGAAGCAGCCGAGCGCGATGTGCTGGCCGTTGTCCGGCGGCGGCTCCGGGTCGCCGGCTCGCGCCGGCAGCGTCTGCACCGCTCCGCCGAGCGTGGGTCTCGCCTCGATCAGGGTCACCCGGTGACCCTGATCGAGGAGCTCGAGTGCCGCGGCGAGTCCGGCGAGACCGCCCCCGACGACGATGGCCCTCATCGAGCGAGCGCCGCTCCGACAACGCGCAGCTTGGCGGCGCGGGAGAGGGAGCATTCGCCCCGGAAGACGTCGAAGCCGCGCGCCTGGATCTGCTCGAGCGTCGCGCGGTAGAGGCCGGCGAAGGTCGCGACGCAGGCGGCGCTTCGCCGATCGAGGTGCTCGAGCAGCGTCAGGCCGGCCTCGAGCTGCGCGCGCGCGCGGTCGGCCTGGTAGGCCATCAGCTCCCGCCAGGCGTCGCTGACACGCCCCTCGGCGATCTGCCGCTCGGAGACGCCGAAGCGGGCCAGCTCATCCTGCGGGAGGTAGACCCGTCCCAGGCGCCAGTCCTCGGGCACGTCGCGGACGATGTTGATCAGCTGCAAGGCGATCCCGAGCGTCTCGGCACGCTCGGGCTCGTCCGCGCCGTAGACCGCGACGCAGGCACGCCCAACGGAACCGGCGACGCGGCTGCAGTAGACGCGCAGCTCGTCGAAGCTCGCGTAGCGGCTCTGGTTCGTGTCCTGGATGCCGCCGTCGATGAGGTGCTCGAGCGAGTCGGCCGGGATCGGGAAGCGCCGTCTGGCATCGGCGAGCGCGACGAGCATCGCGTCCTTCTGCGGGGCGGCCCGGATCAGCCCGCGCAACTCTTCGAGCCGGGCCCGCTTCTCCGGCGCCGGTAGTTCGCCGTCGGCGATGTCGTCCACCTGGCGGGCGAACGCGTAGATCGCCGCGATCGCCTGCCGCTTGTCCCGGGGGAGCAGCATGATCCCGTAGGCGAAGTTCCGCGCCCGCTGTCGGGTCAGGCGCTCGACCTCGGCGTAGGCGCGCTCGGCGATCACGGCACCAAGGCTCCGAGCGCCGCGCGGGCAAGGCGCGTCCGGGAGGGCTTCGGCCGCTTCGAGAAGACGTCGTAGCGCGCCCGCTCGAGCGCCTCGAGGGCGGCCAGGCCACCACGCGCGAACACGGCGACCGCCCGACCGCTCCGGCCACCCAGGCGCCTGCCAAGCTCCTCGCCGCCGGCGAGCAGCCCCCGGCCCCGCTCGGCCTCGAATGCCAGCAGGCGGCGCAGCGGCTCGTTGGGTCGGTCGAGCTCGGTGACGGCGAACCGGCGCCTCTCGTCGGCCGGCAGGTACACCCGCCCGAGCGCGAGATCGCGGGGGACGTCCTGCAGGAAGTTGACGAGCTGCAGCCCCGTGCAGACCTCGTCGCTCAGGGCGACGAGCTCGGGCTCGTCGAGCCTGCGCAGGACCCCGAGCACGAGGCGTCCGCACGGATCGGCCGAACGGGCGCAGTAGGCGCGGAGCGCTTCCCAGTTCGCGTACTCGCTGACCCGCTGGTCGATCCGGTTCGCCTCGATCAGCCTCAGGAACGGCTCCCGCGGCAGGTCGAACTCGCGAATTGTCGGCTGGAGCGCGGCGAGGATCGGCCAGGTCGGCACCCCGCTGTAACAAGCCTCAACCTCGGCTTCGAGCCGATCGAGCGCGGCCAGCCGCGCCACCGGGCCGCCCTCGAGCTCGTCGCCGAGCATGTCGACGAGCCGTGCGTAGCCGTAGAGCGCGCGGATATGAGCACGCAGCTCGCGCGGAAAGGCAACCGAGGCGACGGGAAAGTTCTCGCCCTGGGCGCGGCTCGCGACGGACTCGATGTCGATCACGGCTACACGATCGCGCCTGGCGGCACCCAGGCGCAACCCGCACGCCGCCTCGGGCGGCGAGCCGAAGCCGCAGACGGCCTCGGCCCTAGGTCGAAACCGCTTCGGAGCCTGCCGCCGGGCCCGAGTCCGGGCTGCCCTCGCGAGAGAGCACGAGCGAGTCTCCGACGCGGATACCCCGGCGACCGGCTTCGCCCGCCGGCAGCTCGACGACCGCCTTGGCGGACCGCGCGGCCGCCAGCCGCCACGGTGGCAGCGAGCCAACGACCTTCAGCACCTCGCCCCCGGCCGAGAGGAAGACGAGATCGATCGGAAAGCGCATGAAGAAGGTGTGCACCGAGGAGGCGGGCCGAAGCAGCAGCCCCTCGCCGGAGGCGAGCGAGCGCCGTCCCAGCAGACCGCGCATCCGTGCCAGTGGAGTGGCGGCGACGAGGCAACGCTCGCAGACGACGCGATCCCCGTCCCGGAGCTCGGCCGACCTCATCCGAGCCGCCACCCTGCCGGACGGAGCGCAGGAATCCGGGGGGCCCGCGCCGCCAAGAGACGGGCCGAGGTGCCGCTCGCGCGAGGCCGCGGGGGGGGAGACCTGCTCTCCCCCGCGCCCGAGCAACCCGCGCGCTCTGGCGAAAGGGGTCCCGGAGGCGAAACCGCTCTCGCAAGCACCGCGCTTCTCCGCAGTCTTGGCGCCGCTCGGCATCCCCTCTCCCTTCGACGCGAGGCCGCGAACTCCGTCCGCCGGCGACCGGCCGGAGGGGCCGGAAGCGGAAACGGTGGCTGGCGTCGTCGTCAAGAGCGAGAGGAAGAGGTGGGGGGAAACGGGCCTCTCGTTTCCCCCCTTGCCTCAGTAGCCGATGTGGATGTGGTCGAAGTGGTCGGCGAGCGGGAACGAGGGACCGCCGAGGCCGAGCAGCGAGATGACCTGCTTCGGCATCATCTCGGGCGGCAGCAGCAGGAGGTCTCGCACGGCCTGCTCGGTCACGCCGCCCGGCTGCTGATGTCCGTAGATCGGCGTGGAGCCGACTTCGCTGATGTCGACCGCGAGCCCGAAAATGTGGGCCGAGATCACGCCGGGGCGGGCATAGAGCCGGTGCCCGCTGATCAGGCACGACAGACTCACCTGGCCGAATGTGTCGGCGAGGTACTCGATCACCGCGAGCACGCGCACGTTCACCCGGCCCGACTCGATGTCGCCACGGCCACCCGCGTAGATCGAGACCCGCGGGTCGTTGAGCACCCGCTGGCCGAGCGCGTCTTTTTCGGCCAGCAGCCCGTTCACCAGCGCCGGCAGCCCGACGGCGCGGTAGTAGTGGGCGAGGGCGACCGCCCGGTCGGCGAACGAGATGCTGTTCGAGAACGAGAACAGCGTCGCCCAGCGGCCATTGTCGGCTTGACCGAGACGGCCGAGCCTTCCGGCCACCTGGCGCAGGCCGGCGGGTCCCGCCGGAGCCGAGCCGGAGTTGCCCTCGGCGCGCAAGACGCCGAGCAGCAGGGCCCAGTCGGCATGCCGAGCACGCGCGACGCCGAGCAGCCGGGCGGCGAAGCTCGCTGAGAGCCGAAGCGCCGGCGGGGTCGGGTCGGGCAGCGCCCTGTTCAGCCAGACGGTCGCGGCCCCGGGAGGTGCGCCGTCGAGCTCCGGCGCGCGTGCGCGGGCCGGCTTCGGGAACGAGTGGTGGCGCGCCGCCGCGCGCAGCGTGCGCGCGTAGAGGCGCCCCGAGAGGCGGGAGCCTGCGTGCACAGGCCGGGTGCGGTGCGAAACCGACTGCGTCGCCGCCCGCTGGATCACCGTCTGGGCTGCGACGGCCGAGGCGGCCGTCTGGGGAGCCGCCGCCGGAGCCGGGGCTGCTGCCGGAGCCGGGGCTGCTGCCGCCGGCGCAGGCCCGCTTGTAGGCGAGGACGCTGCAGAGGCATCCGAGGGAGCTTCAGCCGGGGGAGCCGGATCCGCGGGCGGAGCCGCGGGGGCTGCCGGTGCGCTCGACGCGGGCGGGGTCGTGGCCGGCGGAGCGCTCCCGGGCGTTGCCGTCGTCCCGGTCGTCGCGGTGTCCGTCGTCGCCACGTCGTTGGCGGCCTGGCCCTCGAGCACCGAGCGGACCTGGTCGCCAGCGGTCGCCGAGAAGGCGGCGCCGCCGACGAAGAGTGCCCCGAAGAGCAGCGTGACCGCGAGCCGCCGGCGGCGTGATCGCGGCTTGGTAGGAGCCTCCGGCGCCGGTGGCGCGGGCGGCTCGGCGTCGCCGCCGTCGGGGCCCTCGTCCCACTCATCCCAGGCTCGGCCGTGGCGAAGCCTGCTGATCAAGGAATTTCGTTGTGGCATTTGCCTTTCGCTCCGTTTGTCGAGCGCCGAGGCCGCCACATCGACGCGGATTCTGAATTGCCTGAAATCCGCGGGCCGTACGGACTGAGTGCTCTATCGACCGTGACCCGGCAGCTCGTTCCCCCGAATTGGTGAACTGCCGCGGCAATCCCCGGACCGAGGGATACGCCGCCGAACCGCTGCTCACGATGATCGTCGCGACTGAGCCCCCAGGCGGCGCGGCCACGCCGAGACAGTTCCGGAGGTTTTCCCGGCGTGACCGACCAATCTAGCCGCCAGTACCACAGGCTCAATTCCACCTCTTCAAGCCTTTTCCACACCGCACGTCCGGTTGGTAATTGGGTTGGCCCCGTGAGCCGCCCAGGCCGCAGCAGAAGGGAGGTGAAGTAGATGCTCAAGCTCTTCGCGTTCGCACAGGTGTACGCCGCCGAGGCGACCGAAGCACTGAAGAAGCGCGAGGAGGGTCAGACGATGGCTGAGTACGGCGTCGTTCTCGCAGTGATCACGCTCGCCGTGATCGGCGCGATCACCGTGCTCTCGACCCGCGTCCAGCACGCGATCAACAGCGTCGCGAACATCCTCCCCGGCGGTTAATACCTAGGCAGTTCCTCTGGCAAAAAGGGCCCCTTCTTCGGAAGGGGCCCGTCCCAAAGCAAGAGATCAAATCCCGTGAAGAAACCAAGAATTCAATTCCGTAACGAGCAGGGCCAGACGATGACCGAGTTTGCACTCGTGCTGCCGGTCCTCGCGCTGATCCTGTTCGCCGTAATCCAGTTCGGGATCGTCTTCAACAACTACGTCACACTGACGGACGCAACGCGTGCGGGCGCCCGCGAGGCGGCTGTTTCACGCCAGTCCTCCGATCCAACCGGCAATACCGTCGCGGCGGTCCGCCGGTCCGCCACCGACCTCGACCCAAGCAATCTGGCTATCTCGGTCTCCTCGACGTGGCAGCCCGCGGCCGACGTCTCGGTCACGGCGACGTATCCGTACTCGATCAGCCTGCTCGGGCTGGTCGTGAAGTCAGGTCGCCTCTCCTCTACGACCACGGAGCGAGTCGAATGAACGCACGCAAAGGACAATCCGGCCAGGCCACCGTCCTCAGCCTGGTCTTCCTGACGGTCCTGCTCGGGATGGCGGCACTCGTCCTCGACGTCGGATCCTGGTACCGCGCCGACCGCGACACGCAGTCGACCGCCGACGCGGCCGCCCTGGCAGGGGCGCAGGCGCTGCCCGCCGACACGAGCCAGGCCGCCACCCTCGCCTCGAGCTACGCCGACAAGAACGGCGGCGGGCTCAACAGCGTCAGCTTCTCTAGCCAGTACGGCCCGAACGACACGATCTCGGTGCGCGTGAGCCGTCCCGCGACCGGATTCTTCAGTCGGGTGTTCGGGATCAATTCGGTCACCGTCGGCTCGAAGGCTTCGGCCAGAACGGCGCTGATCTCGCAGGCGCAATACGTGGCGCCGATCGTCGTTCGGAACACCCATCCCGAGCTGCTCGGCACCGCCGGTTGCCCCTGCTTCGGCCCGGGCGACGTGACGACGATCCCGCTCGGCAAGAATGGCGCTCCGGGCGCGTTCGACCTCCTGAACCTTGACGGCAGCCGTGGCGGGACGAGCCCGGACATCCTCGCCAGCTGGATGCTGAGCGGCTACAACGGCTACCTCTCGCTCGGCCACTACTACAGCGATGCGGGCGCGAAGTTCAACTCCTCGCAGATGCAGAACGCGCTCTCGCAGCGGATCGGCAGCGTGCTGCTCTTTCCGGTCTACGACAACCTGACCGGTACGGGCTCGAACGCCCAGTACCACGTGATCGGCTGGGTCGGCTTCCACCTGCTCGGCTTCGATGCCCGCGGCTCAAGCGGCTCGATCACCGGCTACTTCACAAACGTGATCTGGAGCGGTTTGCAGGCCAGCTCCGGGTCGAGCCAGCCGCCGGATTTCGGCGCCCGTTCAGTTCAACTCGTCGACTAACCCCAACCGTGAGAAAGACAAAGGTGACATGACCTATCGAGTCAGAAACATCGGGATCGCGGTCGCTCTCGCAGCCGTCGCGGCCCTCCTAACCAGCTTCTACGTGACGAACTACAAGCGCCACGTGCAGCAGGGCGAGGACCACGTGACGGTGCTCGTCGCGAAGCAGAATATCCCGGCCGGCACCGCCGGCACCGACGCCGCGGGGATGCTGTCCGCGACTCAGGTGGCCAAGCGGAACGTCGTCCCGGGCGCGATCTCGAGCCCTGACGAGCTCAAGGACAAGGTCGCCAGCCAGGAGACGTTCGCCGGCGAGCAGGTGACGACGCAACGGTGGAGCTCGGTCGCCGCGACGGGCATCCAGGGCGACCTGCGCGGCACGATGCGTGCCTTCCAGGTCTCGGGTGACGGCAATCAAACGCTCGCCGGCACCCTGAAGGACGGCGATCACGTCGACGTGCTCGCGACCTTCAACTACAAGTGGGTCGACTTCCACGGCGGCACCGGCTCGAGCTCGTCCGACACGCTGACGGCGAGCCGCGTCGTGCTCCGGGACATCAAGGTGCTGAAGGCGCCCGGCGCCCCCGCCGCCGGCAGCAAGCTGACCGGCGGGATCGACCAGAGGTTCCCGGTGCTGCTCGCGGTCACCGACAGCCAGGCGCAGAAGCTCCTGTTCATCGTCGGGAACTCGAACCAGGGCGACTCCCGCGTCTCCTCGTGGTCGCTCGAGCTCCGACCCGTCATCCACGCCGCCGACAGCCCGGATCACGTCGACCGAGTCTCGACGATCCTGCTCGACGGCCTCAACCCCATGCAGCGCCGGGCGCTGACCCCGTAGGAGGCAGTAGATGAGTATCAACGAGTCAGAGCTGACCAGCCGAGATCGCGTCCGCGTCTTCGTGACGGGGGCGTGCGACGGGCTC
Organism: Gaiellaceae bacterium; assembly: GCA_036378475.1. Lineage (GTDB taxonomy): Bacteria > Actinomycetota > Thermoleophilia > Gaiellales > Gaiellaceae > 13-2-20CM-68-14. The sequence continues at coordinate 11,602 of DASUWJ010000146.1, read as the reverse complement.
GAGGATCTTCGCGAGGCCCTCGGCAAGCATCCCGAAGTCGACCTCGTCGGCTGGAGCGACAACGTGCTCGAGGGCGCCTCCACCCTGACCGGTGGACACCTGCAGCTCGTGCTGCACGCCACCCGCAGCGCGACCCTGCCGGCCAACGACGTAGCCGCGATCCGCGAGTACACGAAGGCGCCGGTGATCCTGCTCGCCTCGGGCGGGTCGCCGAGCCTGCTCGAGGACGCCCTCGACGCCGAGGTGGCCGACGTCCTCCTGCTGCCGCAGCTGACGGACAACGTCGTCTTCTCGATCAGGAAGGCCTGCCACGCCGGCCGCCGCCAGCAGGCGGCCTCCGGCGGCCGTCAGGGGCGCCTGGTCACCGTCTTCTCGCCCAAGGGCGGCACGGGCAAGACCGTGCTCTCCACGAACCTCGCCGCTTCGCTCGCGAAGCACTGGGGCAAGCGGGCGCTGCTGCTCGACCTCGATCTGCAGTTCGGGGACGCCGCGATCATGCTCGGCCTCGAGCCGGAGAAGACGATCTACGACCTCGTCACCGCGCCGGGCGAGCTGGACTCCGAGAAGCTCGCCGGCTACACGACCCGGCACTCCTGCGGGCTCGACATCCTCCCGGCGCCGCTTCGCCCCGAGGACGCCGAGCTCGTGACGGAGGCGAAGCTGGCGCGACTGCTCGAGGTCGCCCGCGAGTCCTACGACGTGATCGTCGTCGACACCTCGCCCTTCTTCCACGGGCCGATGCTCGCGACCCTCGACCGAACGGACGAGCTCCTGCTCCTGACGAGCCTCGACGTCCCCACGATCAAGAACGTCCGCCTCTCGCTGCAGACCCTGGAGCTCCTCTCGTTCCCGCAGGACCGGATCAAGGTCGTCCTGAACCGGTCGAACTCGAAGGTGGGCATGCAGCGAAAAGAGGTCGAGTCGGCACTCGAGCTCGGAGTCCGGCACGAGGTCCCGAGCGACCGGGCCGTGCCGCTCGCCGTCAACCGCGGCAATCCCGCGGTGCTGGCGGACGGCAAGTCCGATTTCTCCCGCGCAGTGCGGGAGCTCGCCAAGTCCCTCGTCACCGCCCAGACGGTGGCCAAGGAGCGCAAGAAGTTCCTGGCCGCACTGGCACGCGCCTAGCGATGGGCCTGTCCGAACGCATCAAGAGCAACGGCAACGGCTCGATCGCCACCGTCGAGCTTGCCGGGCATCCGACGACGCTCGGAGAGCAGATGGCGGAGCACCGCACCGTTGCCGATCCCTACGCGGAACTCAAGACCCGCATCCACCACGCCTGCATCGCGAAGCTCGGACCGCAGCTCTTCACGACGCAGACCGACGAGGATCTCTCCGAGCGGGTGCTGCGCTCGGTCACCGAGCAGCTCGCGCTCGATCGGACGCCGCTGACCCGCGACGAGCGGCGCCAGATCACGCGCGAGATCGCCGACGACATTCTCGGCTACGGCCCGCTCGAGCCGTTCCTCCGCGACGACACGGTCACCGAGGTGATGGTCAACGGGCCGGAGGCGATCTACATCGAGCGCGCCGGGAAGATCGAGCACACCGGTGCCGCCTTCCTCGACGACGCGCACCTGATGCGGATCATCGACAAGATCGTCTCGACGGTCGGCCGCCGCGTCGACGAGTCCTCGCCGATGGTCGACGCGCGTCTGCCCGACGGCTCGCGCGTGAACGCGATCATCCCGCCGCTCGCGCTCAAGGGCCCGACGCTGACGATCCGGAAGTTCTCGCGCGACCCCTACACGATGGACGACCTGATCAACTTCGGCTCGATCTCGCCGAAGGCCGCGCAGTTCCTCTCGGCCTGCGTGCACGGGAAGCTCAACATCCTGATCTCCGGCGGCACGGGCACCGGTAAGACGACGACCCTGAACGCGATGTCGGCGTACATTCCGAACGCCGAGCGGATCGTCACGATCGAGGACGCGGCCGAGCTGCAGCTGCAGCAGGAGCACGTGATCCCGCTCGAGGCCCGGCCGGCGAACATCGAGGGCGAGGGCGAGGTCCGGATCCGCGAGCTGGTGCGCAACTCGCTGCGCATGCGGCCCGACCGGGTGATCGTCGGCGAGGTCCGGGGGCCGGAGACCTTGGACATGCTCCAGGCGATGAACACGGGCCACGAGGGCTCGCTGACGACGATCCACGCGAATTCGCCTCGCGATGCGCTCTCCCGGCTGGAAACCCTGGTCATGACCGCCGGCGTCGAGCTGCCGCACCGGGCAATCCGCGAGCAGATCGCGAGCGCCTTCGACCTGCTGATCCAGATCTCGCGACTCGTGGACGGCACCCGGCGCCTCACCCACATTTCCGAGGTGCTCGGGATGGAATCCGACGTGATCACCCTGCAGGACGTGTTCCTCGCCAAGCCTCCGGACGAGGAGGAGGCGAGCTCCGGCGCCTCGAAGCTCCTGGGCCCCCTCGATTGCACCGGGCTCAAGCCACACTTTCTCGAGAAGATGGCCGCGAACGGCGTCCTGCTGCCGCCGCACTTCTTCAACGAGAGCTCGGTGGGCTACGTCGGCTTCACGAACGCCTCCTACGGGAGCTATTCGTGAAGCGCCGCCTGGCCCTCGCGGCCGCCCTGGCCGCGGCGCTCTCGATCCCGGCCGCCTCGAGCGCTGGCGTGCGCCTGAACGGCGTCGACCTCGGCGCCTATCCGACCGTCCGCGCCACGGTGGTCACCTCGGTACCGGTCTCCACACCGCCCGTCGTGCGCGAGAACGGACAGCCCGTGGTCGGCCTGCAGGCCGTCGACCTCGGCCGCTCGAAGAACGTCGTACTCGCACTCGACACCTCGCGCTCGATGGCCGGCCGCTCGCTCGCGGAAGCGGCGGCTGCCGCCGCAGCCTTCGTCGCTTCGAAGCCGGCCTCGGACCGGATCGCGATCGTCACGTTCGGGGACAAGGTCGTCCAGCAGAGCAGCTTCTCGAGCGCGACGATCGACGCGGACAACGCCCTCCGGACGATCGGTGTCAGCCCGCACTCGGGCACGGTGCTCTGGGATGCGGTCGACAGCTCGGCCCGCGCACTCGCGGGCCAAAGCGGCGGGCGCGTCCTCGTCCTTTTGACCGACGGCAACGACCTGGGCAGCCAGGTCTCCGAGGCCGCGGCGCTCAGCTCGCTGCACAAGGCAGGCGCCGTCGCCTATCCGATCGCGTTCGGCCGAAACGCCGACGTCCGCGGTCTCAAGGCACTGGCCTCGGGTACCGGCGGCACGTTCCACGCCGGTGCGACGAGCGGCGAGCTGAAGGGGATCTACGCCTCGATCGCGGCCGAGCTCTTGCGCACCTGGCGCATCGAGTACCTGACCACGGCCCGCCCGGGAGACCGCCTTAAGCTCGAGGCGAGCGCCGGCGGCCTCGGCAGCGGCCAGGCGAGCGCGACCGTGCCCGGCTCCCTCGCCGCCGGCGCCGGCCAGACGAAGCCCTCGCCGCTTTTGCCGAGCCTGCTCTACGGCAAGCTCGGCGACCTGGTCTTCACGCTGCTCGTCGGGCTGCTCGTGCTCGGCGCGGGCATGTTCGTCGTCTCCTCCCTCCGCGGTTCGTGGCTCAAGCAGCGGCTCGCGCCGCACATCGAGCCGACCCGGCGCGCGGCCAGGCGGCGCACTGGCCGTGAGCGCCTCGAGGTCCTGAACGGTCTCTTCCGGATGACCGAGAGCGCGTTCGGACACCGGCGCCAGTGGCGGAACCTGGAGCTTCTGCTCGAGCGCGCCGACCTGCCGCTCCGGACGGTCGAGTTCGCGTGGCTGCTTGCCGGCTGCTCGTTCGTCCTTGCCATCCTCGCCGCGCTCTCCGGCAGCAGCTCGCTCGGGATCCTGGCCATGTTCCTGCTCGGCGCCTTCCTCCCCTACCTAGTCGTCTGGTTCAAGGCGCGGCGGCGAATGAGGGCCTTCGAGGACCAGCTCCCGGACCTGCTGATCACGATGGCCGCCTCGCTCAAGGCCGGCCACAGCTTCAAGCAGGGGATCCAGAGCGTCGTCGAGGAGGGCCAGGAGCCGGCCGCCAAGGAGCTTCGCCGGGTCCTGAGCGAAACGCAGCTCGGCCGGCCGATGGAGGAGGCACTCCAGGAGACGGCCGACCGGATCGGCTCCAAGAACTTCTCCTTCGTGATCACGGCGGTGAACATCCAGCGCCAGGTCGGCGGCTCGCTCGCCGGGCTCTTCGACATGGTCGCCGACACCGTCCGCGACCGGCAGCAGTTCGCGCGCAAGATCCGCTCGCTGACCGCGATGGGCCGCGCCTCCGCCTACGTCCTGATCGGGCTGCCGTTCTTCATCGCCTTCGCGATCACGCTGCTCAACCCGACCTACATGGACCCGCTCTTCCACTCGCACGCCGGGCACATCCTGATCTCGCTCGGCCTCGTGATGATGACGTTCGGGTCGCTGATCCTGAAAAGAATCGTCTCCTTCAAGGGGTGAGGCTCTAGATGCTCTTGATCCTGCTCGGATTGCTCTGCCTCGCCGGCGCGGCGTACCTGCTCGGCGAGGCCATCACGGCCCCCGCGCGCGAGCGCCAGGTTTCCGTCAAGCGCGCCGCGACCTACGGCAAGTTCCGTGCCGCCCTCGGCGAGCGCGACCGTCCCTTCCAGGACCGCGTGGTCGAGCCCGCCAAGGAGCGCCTGGCCGGTCTCGTGCTCAAGATCCACCCGCAGACGACGACCGACTCCGTCCGCTCGAAGCTGCTCGCGGCGGGCATGGGCCGGGTGGTGAGCCCGACCGGCTTTCTCGCGGCGAAAGCCGCCCTGGGAATCGGAGCGGGGTTCCTCGGCGCCCTCTTCGGCGGCGCCCTCGCCGGCGGTGTCGGGGTGCTCGCCTTCGCCGCCGCGCTCGGAGGGATCGGCTTTCTGGCGCCGGACTTCATGGTCGGCTCGCGGGCGCGCAAGCGGCGCGACACGATCAAATCCCAGCTGCCCGACGCGCTCGACCTGCTGGCGGTCAGCGTCGAGGCGGGGCTCGGCTTCGACGGCGCGATCTCCAAGCTGACCGATCACATGGAGGGGCCCTTGGCGGAGGAATTCGGGCTGACGCTGAACGAGATCCGGATCGGCGAGACGAGACAGGACGCGTTGAAGAAGCTGTCGGAGCGCTGCGATACCCCGGAGGTGTCGGGCTTCACGCGCGCGATCGCCCAGGCCGACCAGCTCGGCATCTCGCTGGGCCGGATCCTGCGCGTCCAGGCGGCCGACAGCCGCCTTCGCCGCCAGGCCGCCGCCGAGGAGAAGGCGATGAAGGCCCCGATCAAGATGCTCTTCCCGACCGTGATCTTCATCTTCCCGGCGATGTTCCTGGTCATCCTCGGGCCCGCGTTCCTCAACCTGTCCAAGATCTTCGGCTAGGAGACGACCATGGCCCCCCGCAAGCGAGACCCGAACGAGACGACCGCCAAGAAGAAGGAATTCGGCACCGGCCTGCGCGCGCAGCTCGAGCGCCGCCGCGAGGAGCCCGAGACTCCGCAGGCGGAGCCACAGCCGAACGTCGAGCTCAGGTTCGAGTTGACGGCCCGGCCGGCCGAGGCAGAGGCCGCCGGCGTGGAGGGAAACGCCGCCGTCAAGGAACTGCGGCGGGAACTCGCGGCCGCGCGCGCGCGCGAGCAGGAGCTTCGCGCCACGCTCGAGGAGCAGTCGGACGTCTTCACGGCGGGCCTGGAGTCCGAACAAGATCTCTCCCGCCGCGCCTCGGCTCTCGATGAGCGCGACGCGAAGCTCGCCCAGTTTCAGGCGGAGCTCGAGGAACGAGAACGCAAGGTGCGCGACCAGCGCGGGACGATCGAGGCCGAGCACGCTCGCCTCGCCGAGCTCCAGGCCGAGCTCGCGGCCGGGCAACAGCTCTCCGCGGAGCGCCAAGCGCAGGCGGAGGCGAAGCTCAGCGAGCTGAAGAGCTTCGACCGCGACCGCTCGAAGTTCGCGAGCGGGCTCGAGAAGCAGCGAAACGCGCTGGCCGACCGCGAGCAGAAGCTCGCCCGCGCCGAGCAGGAGCTCGAGACGCGCGAGCGGGCCGGACTCGTCAAGCTCGAGGGGCGCGAGCGCGCGCTCGCCAAGCGCGAGAACGAGTGGCGCGCGCGGGACAAGGAGCTCGGCGAGCGGGAGCGGAAGCTCGGCTCGCGCGAGTCCGAGCTGAAGAAAGAGGCGGCGAGAGTGGCCACGAAGGACGAGGCCTTGAGCGAGCGCGAGGCCGAGCTGATGCTGAGGCAGGAGCGGTTGCGGGGCGAGGCCGAGGCGCTCGAGCGCGACCGCGCGGACAAGCTGCAGGTCGTGCAAGAGGCGACCGCCCGTGCCGCCGAGCTCGACCAGCGCGAGCTGGAGCTGACCGCGCGCGAGGCCGAGCTGAACCGGCTCAAGGCCGAGCTCGCCCACATCCAGCGAGACCTGAACCTCGGCGCCGACCTCGAGCAGCGGGCAAAGCAGCTCGAGCAGCGCGAGCGCGAACTCGCCGCCCGCGAGTCTTCGCTCGCGAGCCAGGAAGGCCTGGCGGAGTCGCAGGCCAAGCGCCAGGAGCGGCGCGAAAAGCGATTCGGAGCGCTGGAAGACGCGCTCCGAGATCGGGTCCGTGACCTCGACGAGCGCGAGGCGGAGGTCGAGCAACGCGAGGCGATACTGGAGGCTGACGTCGAGCTCCGGACGGACAAGCTCCTCGACAGGGAGCGCCAGCTCGCCGAGCTCGAAGCGCATCTGGCCCAAAAAGAGGCAGAGCTCGCCACCTACGTCGCCAAGGCGCAGACGGAGCTCCAGCGCCGCGAGGCAGCCTGGTGGGACAAGCAGCTGGGCCGCGACGCGATCGAAGTAGACGCCGCGTAGGGGCGTACCCGCCCCGGCTCGAGCGACAGCCGATCAGCGCCTGAGCCCGTAACGCCGTCGTTATCCTCGCCCGGTGGCGCAGCCACCCCTTCCTCTCGCCGGCGAGATTCGGGCGTGGCCTGCGGCCCGGACGCGGCTCTCTCCGGCCGCCGAGCGCCGGCGGTATGGCCTCGTCGCGGTGGTGTGGGCGGGCTGGCTGGTCGCGATGCTCGGCGTCGTCGTCGTCGGGGTCGAGACCGGCCTGATCTCCGATCCGGCGAGCAGGTGGACCCACTTCGGCGGCCCCCTCTGGCCGCTTTTCACCTGGGACTACGCCTGGTACGAGCGGGTCGCAAGCGTCGGCTATCCGCATGGGGCAGACAGCCCCCTGTACGCCTTCTTTCCGCTCTGGCCGTGGCTCCTGCGTGCCTCGGGCTCGGTGGCGGACTGGATCGTGGCGTTCGGGTCCGTGATCGCCGCAAGCGCGCTCGCGTTCGCGGGCGTCACGGCCGCAGCGCCCTCGGCACGCGCCTGGCGGAGCGCCGCCGTGCTGGCCTGCTGGCCGGGCTCGTTCATGTTGCTCCTCGCCTACCCGGACGTGATCGCACTGGCGGCCGCCGCTTGGGCGGCCGCCTTCGCCCTGCGCGGCCGTCCGTGGCTGGCCGGACTCTGCGGAGCGGTGGCGGCGGTGGCGCGGCCGACCGGCTTCCTGATCGCGATCGCGCTTCTCTTCGTTGCGCGCGGCTCGCGCCCGGCCCGCATCTTCGCGGCGGCGGCCCCGGTTGCTGCCGCGGCGGCCGTTCACGCTTTCTTCTGGGAGCGAAGTGGCGACCCCCGTGCCTTCCTGCACGCGCAGGCGCTGCCGATCTGGAACCGGAACGGGCCGGCCAGGTTCAAGCACTGGCCGGGGCACGTTGCCCACGCGCTGCACGCGCACGCGCTCGTCGTCGGCGTGGGCGGACTGGTCGCCGCGGCGCTCGTCCTTCTCGCGGCGCGCCGGCTCGGGCGCTGGCACGCACTCGTCGTCGCCTACCTCTTCGTCGTCTCCGCCCTTCTGCTCGGAGCCCAGACGACCCAGACCAGGATCGAGAGCGCCCTCTTGGCGGGAGTCGTCCCCCTGCTCGGGCTACTCTGGCGCCTCGGAGTCCGATACCGGCCCTGGGCGCTCTACGCGACCGCGGTCGTGGCGGTGTCGTTCTTCTCGGGCACGGTCACGAGCTTCGCCCGCCAGGCCCTCTTTGCCTTCCCGCTCTACTGGGCCGTCGCGAACGGCCCGCGCCAGCTCCGCCACCCAGCCGTGGCCGCGCTCGGCGTCGCCGCGAACCTGGCCTTCGCGCTGACGATCGCGAAGTACGCACCGTAAACCGCGCCTAGCCCACGCAGGCCGAGGACAAGGCCACCCGAGGATGCCAGCCCGGCGCCGAGCTCGATCGCCGAGCACAGAGCCGCCGACCCCAGACGCCGATACGGCGGCGACCCTGGCGGGCGGTCACTACACGGTCACGCAGACGAGCACGCTCTCGAAGAACTCGCCCGCCCGGCGCCCGGTGCGGCGGTTTACGTGACGGCGCAACTCCTCCTGCAGACGGAGGCCGGCGCGCTCGAGGAGCTCCGGATAGAGCTGCTTCTGATCATTTACGACGATGATCACTGGAGCCCGAGCCGGCAGCTGGAGCCGCGCATTTGCGAACACGGCGATCATGTCTTCAAGGTAGGCGCGTGCAGCAGGCCGCGATCGACCTCGGGAGGCCGGCCCGATCTCGTCCTCGCGGCGATCCCGCAGCCCGAGCAGCTCGTAGGAGTAGCGGTGCTGCTCGTGATAGTCGATCAGGCCCGGATAGGGCGGCGAGGTGATGATGCCGCTCGGCTCGAGCGGCAGCTCGACGACGCGAGCGTCGTCGTGCAGGATCTCGACCGGAAGGTTGGATCGAATCGCGGCGAACTCGCGCAGGCGGCGCACCGTGTCGACTGTGTAGCGCCGGAGAAACTTCAGCGCCTCATCGACAGGCCGGCACGTGCGCTTGTGCTTGTGACACCAGTACGGCGCGGCCTGTGGCCGGCCAGGGAAGTCGAGATTGAAGTGCGTCGTTCGCCGGGCGGATCGGGCCGCGCGCGAGAGGATCACCCTCGCCACGTCCCAACCGGCGTCGTCGAGCGACTCGGAGGCGACACAGTGGTAGGCCAAAAGCTCCCGGAGGGCGCGCTCGGAGTACCAGGTACGGAGCCAGTGGCTCGCTCCGTTGGTCGTCACCACCTCGGAGGTCTTCCGCGTCTGCTCGAGGACTCCCCGCAGGCCTAGCTCGAGCGCGCCGAGTGAATAGCCCCTCGTTTTGACGCGGGAGAGCAGGCAGTTGAACTCCGAGATGTCGCAGCCGACTCCGGCCGCACCGAAGACGTTGGCCTCGACGAGCGTCGTGCCAGAGCCGACGAAGGGGTCATAGACACAGTCTCCCGGCTTGAAATAGCGGCGAAGAAAGACCTCCACGAGCTGGGGAATGAACTTGCCGAGGTACGGATGGAGGCTGTGGACGTGCTTCGTGCGCTTGGCCTGCGGCAGATCGGCTTCCGACCAGGAGAGCTCCAAGTCGATCTCGCCGTAGAGCGCCTCCTGCGTCCTCCCCGCCACGGAGGTTCAGTCTAGGAAGCGTTGCGGACTGTCCGGCCGCGCAGAGGACGCCTTGCAGGCGCCCGGGTCTGAAGCGGGAGCGAACTCGTGAGGGCGCCCGTGCACCCCCGGGCGCGTTCCGACACCGAGGTCAACGAGGTCCCCTTCCGGCCGTTTGCGTAGGCGAGCAGCGGCGATAATGGGGCAAATGGGCCTTTTCTCCAAGCTCACGACTTGGTGGTCGAAGCGACAAGAAGAACAGCGCGCGGTCGAGCAGGCACGGGCAGCGGTGCGCAGGGCCGGCGACGAGAAGCCCCGGCCGGCCAGCGAGGTCTTTGACGAGCACGACTTGCGCGGCGGCTGAGTCTGCTCGACCTCAACGCCAGCTAGACACGATCGATCGGCGTGGCCGCCGGGAGGCCCGGATTGACGCCGGCCTCCAGCTCGTTCATTACCTTTGCGGGCTGTTGACCGCTTGAGGTTTGCGAACGCGCTCGATACCCCACGGGACGGTGCGAAGCGCGGGACGTCCTGGGACCGACCTCCATCTACGTACCATGGCCACTCCTGACTCAGCCAGTCGAGCTAGTGGCGGCTTGGCACCGGGGTGCGGTCTTCGACACCGAGCTCCCGCTGCGGATGTCCGGATCGTCGTGGAACTTCGGCGACGGTCCCCGGTTGACGAAACGGGCTCGAGACGCGGGAAAGTCGCGGCCGGTTCCTGCGCAAGCTCGGGCTACTCGCTGCGGCAGGAGCCGCCGCGCTTTTGCTCCCGGCGACGGCCCGTGCGAATACATCCTGCTGTCGGGATGACACATGCCCAGCATGCGATCCAAGGACAGGGGAAAAGCCATATCGGTGTTCGGATTCGTGCTCGGGAAAGAGATGCTGTCAGTGTCTCCAGCCGACGAGCAACTGCCTCGTCTTGCCCTGCGGCTTCTGTTAATGAGCTGATCGTTTCGCGCCGCGGATGGCGTCATCCGCGGCTCGACTCGTGAGCGGCAGCGAATGGCTCCCGGCGCCTACGCACCCGCTGCGGACGACTCTTCCTCACCACGTCCTCGGGCATCATCGGTCCTCTCTTCGACCAGTTCATTCGGTGCCTGCCCTGCGAGTTCAACGACGCGCAGGTTCGCCTGGGTGTGGAGGATTGCCGCCTCGATCAGCAGGGCGACAAGTGGTTCTGCGCGGTGATGTTGTCGGAGTTCGGTGAGGGAGGCGAGCTCGCCGAGAAAGGCCTGGCGCTGAACGCGCAAGGTCGACTCCAGCGCTCCGGGGCCGAGTCGGGAGGCCGCGAGGAGCTTGAGGAAGAAGTCGTCGCGGTAGCCGCCCGGCCGGACGTAGGGTGTTTCGAGCCAGCGCTCGAGCTCCTTCCGGCCGGCCTTCGTCAACCGATACACGAGCTTGGCCGGCCGAGCGGACTGGGCTACCGCCCGCTTGGTGACTAAGCCGTCGCGGACTAGCCGGTCGAGTACCTGGTAGAGGTGGCCGATGTTGAGGTCGCCCCATTGCGGTCCCACCGCCTCCTTGAACTGGGCCCGGAGCTCGTAGCCGTAGCTCTCACCCTCTTCGAGCAAGGCGAGGACGGCGTGGTGGATCGGCATCTACGACCTTCCTTGACGCATAGATTGAGGCAATCTACTGTCTCCTGATCGTGCGTCAAGAGCCTGCACGGCCGCAACAGCATCTGCAAGGGGTGGCGGCCGCTCCCGTCCGGATCGAGCGGCTCGCCAAGCGGTACACGACCGGCACTGCGCCGATCACCGCCCTCGAGGAGGTCGATCTCGCGATCGCACCCGGCGCCCTCGTCGCGATTGTTGGCCCGTCGGGTTCGGGCAAGTCAACCTTGCTCCACCTCGTCGGTGCGATGGACGCCGCCGACGAGGGGACTGTGCGGGTGGGGCAATACGAGGTAACGGCCCTCTCACCGGCGGAGCAGGTCGCCTTCCGGCGGCGGATCGGCTTCGTCTTCCAACGCTTCCACCTGCTGGCGGCGCTGACGGCGCTCGACAACGTGGCTGCACCACTCCTTCCCTACAAAACGGAGTTCGACAAGCAGGAGCGAGCGCGCGAACTGCTAGTGACCTGAGTCGTTGATTCGCTGGCAGTAGCTGGCGAGGCTGTCGAGGATCTCGTCTGCGGTTTTGTGCCAAACGAACGGTCTCGGGTTGTCGTTCCAGTTGGTGATCCAGGTGCGGATCGAGGCGACGAGGTCCC
>DASUWJ010000145.1:0-15311 GCA_036378475.1 Gaiellaceae bacterium | reverse complement strand
GGCGCCGGCCGCCGTGCCAAGGACGATCCGATCGATCATGCGGTCGGCGTCGTCTGTCTGAAGAAGGTCGGCGATCGGGTCAGCGCCGAGGAGCCGATTGCCGAGATCCACGCGCGGGACAACGAGAGCGCGGAAGGCGCTGCCGTCGAGGTGCAGGCTGCCTACGAGCTCGCCGCAGAGCCGCCGGCTAAGCGAGCCGTCATCCTCGGACTGCTCGCATCCTGAGCCGGAACTGCGGGCGGGAAACGAGCTCCCGGCCGCATGCCGGCCGCGAAGGAAGAGGGCGCTAGGCTGCTGCTGATGCCCGAGTTGCCCGAAGTCGAGACCGTTCGGGCGCGGCTTGAGCCGGCACTCGCCGGCCGCGTTCTCGACTCCGTCGAGATTCTCGATTCGCGCCTGACCCGACCGCTCGACCCGGTCCAGGTGGCAGCCGGCCTGCAGGGGGAACGGGTCCTGGCGGTCGAGCGACGCGGGAAGTACCTGCTCCTGCGGTTCGAGAGCGGCTCGGTGCTCGTGATCCACCTGCGGATGACCGGGAGTTTCAATCACGTTCGAGCAGGAGCGGCACCCGACCAGAGCCACGTGCGCGCAATCGTCCGACTCGACGACGGCTCGATCCTCGTCTACCGGGACGTTCGCCGCTTCGGGACCTGGCTCGTTCTGTCGGCCGAGGAGCTCGACGGCTACCTGGGCGAGCGGCTTGGGCTCGAGCCGCTCGACACGACGTTCTCGGCGCGGCTTCTCACCGAGCGGCTGCGGCGGCGCCGCGCTCCGATCAAGGCCGCCTTGCTCGACCAGCAGACGCTCGCCGGGATGGGAAACATCTACGCCGACGAGGCTCTCTGGAGGGCGAGATTGCATCCTCGGCGTCCGGCTGGCGAGCTGGACCAGGCGGAGATTCGCGCCCTGCAGCGCGGCATCCGGGCCGCGCTTGAAGCCGGGATCGCGCGCCAAGGGGCGACGCTGCGCGACTATCGGCTCCCGAACGGCGATCCCGGCCGGATGCAGGACGAGTTCAAGGTCTACGGCCGAACCGGCGAGCCCTGCTTTCGTTGCGGCACGCCGATCGAGAAAACGCGCCTCGCTGGTCGCGGGACCTGGTTTTGCCCTCGCTGTCAGCCTTGGCCGAACGAAGGGCCTAGGAGAGGCGGCGAAAGAGAGGGCAAGCCTGCGCAGGTGAGTGTCGAGTAGCCAACCGCGCCAGACCGTCGTCCAAAGCTCCTGCCACTGCGGTCTGCCAAACCTGCCCGAGGCGCCTCCCAGACCCGAGGGCGCCCTCTCTACACTGAGGGAACAGGTGGCCGGGCGCAGTTACCAGACCGAGGCTGTCGTTCTGCGCTCGTTTCGGCTCGGCGAGGCGGATCGGGTGCTTCACCTCTATACCCTCGACCGCGGCAGGGTCGGCGCTGTCGCCAAAGGGATCCGCCGGACGAAGTCGCGCTTCGGCGCGAGACTCGAGCCGCTGAGCCACGTCGCGCTGATGCTGCATCAGGGTACGGGCGAGCTGCAGACCGTAACCGGCGTGGAACTCGTGCAGTCGCATCGCGCCGCCCGCGAGGATCCGTACCGGCTGAAGGTCGGGCTCGTCGGTCTCGAGGCGATGTTGCGGCTGTTCCCAGAGCAAGAGGCGAACTCGCGCGCATTCCTAGCGCTGACGCGATTCCTCGAACTGCTGGACGGTATGCGGCCGCTTGAGAGCAAGGCCCGCGCCTCGCTCGACCCGCTGGCGCTCTCGTTCCAGCTCAAGCTCCTTTGGCTCTCCGGCTACCTGCCACACGTCAGGAGCTGCGCTGGCTGCGGGGCAGAGGGCGTACTGGTGGGGTATTCACCCCGCGCCGGCGGGGCGGTCTGCGCCAACTGCACCGACGAGGCGACGTTGTCGCTCGCAGCCGAGAGCCTCGTCGGCATCGAGGCCCTCCTGCGCCGGCCGCTCGTCGAAGCCGGCCTGGCCGGGCTTTCACCTCGCGGCGCCCGTGACGCCTTGGCCGTGATCAGCTCCTCATACGAGTTTCACGGAAACTTTCGCCTGCGCACGCTCTCGGCCTAAGTTCCGGGCCGACCGGTTGGCGTGCGGTCTGGCACCGCCCGGCTGGCGGGCTTTCCTTGAAGGCCTCGACGAGAGCGGCATGAACTACTTCCTCCAGACCGAGCAAGCTTTCGCCCGATCAGCTGCGAGACTCCAACCGTCGTGAACTTTCAGGAAATGATCATCGCGCTCGAGCACTACTGGGCGGAGTACGGCTGCGTCTTGATGCAGCCCTACCACACGGAGCTCGCGGCCGGAACGATGAACCCGAATACCTTTCTGCGCTCGCTCGGGCCAAGGCCGTGGCGGGTCGCCTACGTCGAGCCGGTGATTCGCCCGCTCGATGGCCGCTACGGCGAGAACCCGTTCAGATTCCAGCACTACTTCCAGTACCAGGTCGTCCTCAAGCCTGCACCCGAGAACGTGCTCGATCTCTACTGGGGCTCGCTCGAGGCACTTGGGATCGACCTCAAAAAACACGACATGCGCCTGGTCGAGGACGACTGGGAGCAGCCCACCCTCGGCGCCTGGGGCCTTGGCTGGGAGGTCTGGTGCGACGGAATGGAAATCACCCAGTGGACGTACTTCCAGCAGATCGGCGGCTTCGACGTCGAGCTTGTTCCCGCAGAGATGACCTACGGACTTGAACGCCTGGCGATGTTCCTGCAGGGCAGGCGCACGGCCTTCGAGCTCGAGTGGGCACCCGGCATCAGCTGGGGCGAGGTCTATCGAGAGAACGAGCGGCAGTGGTCACGCTACAACTTCGAGGAGGCGCCGGTCGAGGTTCTCGGCCGCCGCTTCGACGAGTACGAGGCCGAGTGCCGTCAGCTGCTTGAGCACGGCTTGCCGCTGCCGGCGTACGACCAAGTGCTCAAGTGCTCGCACACCTTTAACCTGCTCGATGCCCGCGGGGCGATCTCCGTTACCGAGCGCGCAGCCTACATCGGCCGAGTGCGCGGGCTCGCGCGAGCCGTGGCGCAGGCATACCTCGAGTCGGAGGGAGCAGAAGATGCCTTCGCTGCTGCTTGAGCTCGGTGCCGAGGAGCTCCCGGCCGCGGCCTGCCGCGAGGCCGAGGCCCAGTTGCCAGAACTTGCCCGAGCCCAGCTCGGTGTGCCTCCTGCCCGGATCTACGTTGGCCCCCGGCGACTCGCCTGTCTCGTGCTCGAGCTTCCGGGGCGGACCGCCGAGCAGTGGGTCAAGGGTCCGCCGGTCGCGCTCCGCGAGCAGGCAGCCCCGGGCTTCGCAAAAAAACACGGCGTCTCGGTCGAGGAGCTCGAAGAGCGCGACGGGTTCCTCGGCATCACGCGGCCGGGCCGCGAGCTTCGTGAGGTCGTTCCCGAGCAAATCGACCGGATCGTGCGTGGCTTTTCCTTCACCAAGTCAATGCGCTGGGACGAAAGCGGTATCCGCTTCGCGCGACCGATCCGCTGGGTGCTTGCCAAGTTGGATGCCGAGACGATCATGGGCGAGACCTCGTTCGGCCATCGCTTCACGCACGGCGAAGTGGAGATCGGTCACGCCGACGAGTACGAGGCCCGGCTTCGCGAGGCAGGCGTTGAGCCGCTAGCCGAGGAGCGTCGCCGCCAGATCGTCGCCGGACTCGATGCAATCGGCAGCTGGACCGATCCCGGCGGCAAACTCGAGGAGGTTATCTACCTGGTCGAGCAACCCCTCGTCCTCGAAGGGCGTTTCGACGAGCGCTTTCTCCAGCTGCCGAAGCGGGTAGTCGTGACGACGATGCAGTCACACCAGCGCTACTTTCCGCTCGAGGACAACCGCTTCGCGCTCGTGGCGAACGGCGGCGACCCTGAGATCGTCCGCGCCGGTCACACCCAGGTGCTCGAGGCTCGGCTTGAGGATGCGACCTTCTCCTTCGAGCGCGACGCCGGCGTCGGCATCGACGCGCTCGCGGAGCGGCTTGGCTCGATCACGTACTTCGCGGGCGCAGGCTCCTTCGCCGAGAAGGGGGAAAGGATCCATAGGCTCGTCGAGCGGCTCGGCGGCGGCGAGGCCTCGCTCGAGGCCGCCCGCCTGGCCAAGGCCGACCAGGCCTCGGAGCTGGTGCGGGAGTTCCCGGAGCTAGAGGGCTATATCGGGGCCGAGTACGCACGCCTGGCCGGCTATCCCGATGCGGTTACGAAGGCGATCGAAGAGCAGTACCTGCCCGACACAGCAGGTGGGCCGTTGCCGCAAACGGAGCCCGGCAAGGTCCTGGCGGCGGCCGACAAGCTGGATACGCTTCGCGTCTCCTTCGGGCTCGGCCACAGGCCCTCGGGCTCGCGTGATCCCTACGGCCTCCGCCGTGCGGCGATCGGCCTGCTGCGGCTCGCACTCGAGGGTGAGCTGAGGATCGAGCGGGAGCTGTTGCCGGACCAGGTACGGCAATTCGTCGAGGAGCGGCTGGAGTCGCTGCTCGAGGTCCCGGTCGAGTTTGTGCGTGCGGCACGGGCTTCCACGGTGCCCGATCTCGGGGGCGTCGGGCGCCGGGCTCAGGAGCTTTACCGCGAGCGGGACTCGCCGGCCTTCGAGGGTGTCTATACGGCCTACGAGCGCGCGCACAGGCTGGCCGGCAGGGCCGAGCCTGAAGCCGCCCCGCGCATCGACAGCGAACTCTTCGTCGAGGAGGCCGAGAGGGAGCTCGCCGAGGGTCTTGCCCGGGTGGCGATCGACGGCAACGGCGAGCTGAAGGGATCGCTCGAGTCGGGCGCCGAGCTGGCGCCCCTACTGGAGCGCTTCTTCGACGAGGTGCTGGTGATGGACGAAGACCCGACCGTGCGCGCGAACCGGCTTCGCCTGCTGCTGGACGTGCGTGACACCCTGGGATCACTCGCAGACTTCTCCCAGATCCCCCCGTAGGCCGCGATGGCGAAATCGCCGGTTGAGCTCCACGTCGTCTCCGACTCCACTGGTGAAACTGCGACGCGGCTCGTGCATGCGCTCGAGGCCCAGTTTCCCGAGCAGGAGTTCGAGGAGATCCGACACCCCCGGGTCGAGACCGTCGACCATCTCCGGCTCGCCGTCGAGCGGGCGAAGGGGCGGCCCGCGGTCGTCGTCTACACCCTGGTCGAGCCCGAGCTCCGCGAGCAGATGCGGGTTCTTTGCCGCCGGGCGCGCCTGCACTACTGCGACCTCCTCGGCCACCCGATCGACGCCGTCGCGCGCGTCTCCGGCCAGGCGGCCCGGATGACCCCGGGCGCTCGGCCACCGCTCGACACGACCTACTTCAAGCGTATGGCCGCGATCGAATTCGCGGTCAAGTACGACGACGGCATGGGCAGTGGCCTGCACGAGGCCGACATCGTCCTCGTCGGTGTCTCGCGCACCTCGAAGACGCCGCTCTCGATGTACCTCGGCTACCTGGGCTACAAGACGGCGAACGTGCCGATCGTCAAAGGGATCGAGCCGCCGCCGGCGCTCTATGAGATCGATCCGCTGAAGATCGTTGGTCTGACGATCGAGGCCGACAGACTGGCGGAGATCCGCCTGCAGCGGGCACGGCGTCTGGGAGGAAATAACCGCCGCTACGCGGAGTTGGTTGAGATTTACGAAGAGCTTGAAGCGGCGGAGGCGATCCACCGCAAGCTCGGCTGCCCGGTCGTCGAGGTCTCGGAGCTCTCGATCGAGGAGACCGCCGCCCGAGTGATCCGGATCGTCGAGCAGCGGCGTGACAAGGTTGCTCCGACGACTGCATAGGAGATCCCGAGGCTTCATGGTGAGGCCCTTGTGAGAGCGAAGCCGCGGGTTCCGATCTGGCGCTGGGTGGTCTGGTGGGCGATTCTCGTCGTGGCCCTGTTCGTGTTCTACGGGCTCTTCACGCCTTTTTGGCTCGCCACGCGCTGGCTCGCTTGGCTCGCTGACTTCAGAGCTCGCCGACGGCCGGGCTATCGCGCGCCGGTGCGCGATAGCTAGGGCCAGAACGAGCGGAACTGCGGCGCAGGCCGGTCCGTGGCCCGCTCCAGCGACGGAGAGCGTCGCCTCTCAGTGGCGGCGCGCACGTGCTAGGTAGGCGATGGCGAGGCCGCCGAGGCGGGAGCCCTGGTTCGGGCTCCCGCCTGCAGGCCGGCTGGCTAGTGCGTGAGCGAGCAAAGGGCGTCGCCGAGCACTCCTTCACCCGGAGCCGCCGTGATCTGCAGATGGACCTGGTTCAGGTCGACAATGAGGCCAAGCAGGTCGAGATGGAGCGGACCGAGCACGAGGTCGAGGATATGGCACGGCCCCGGCTGGGCAGTCCGTGCCTGGCTCGCGGGCACGGAGAAACGGATCCCGTGTGTCGCGAGTCCGCTGTGCTGGGCCGCGTGCGTCAGCTTCACCGCAGCCTTGGCCAAGGGAACCCTGCCGCCTGCGAGGGCACAGAAGAGCCTGCCGAGCACACCGCCGTTCGAGTCGGCGGTGATGTTGAGAACCACCTTGTCGAGATCGACGTGCAGCCCGAGCAGATCCAGAGACAGCTTGTCGAGTTGCAGGTTCAGGACCTGGCAGATCCGAAGCGAGCTCGTCGCCGAGAACAAGCGCGGCCCGGTGACGACGACGGCGCGAAACGGTTTCGTGACGACCGTGGGCTGCCCGCCTCCATCCGGCGTGAAGGTCGCCGTGACGGTGCCGATCGCGGTCAGGCTGTGCCTGGTCTTGATGAACCGTTGGATCGCGAACTTGACGGCCACGTTCCCCGACGTGTAGCTCGCCTGCGTGGTTGCTGCGCTGCCGCTTGCCCTGCCGGTCGGCGTCGCGCTGGCCGTGGCTGCGCTGATGCAAGCAACCACCGCCGCCATCGCGGCTAAGAAGAACGCCAGTCGTTTCATCAGAATCCCCCCTGGTCGGACGATGCGGACAGGTGCACCGTTTCCATGCCCAGGTCGAAAAAAACTCACTTTGAGTAGCTGAGAGCCATGCTTTACAAATCGGTGGAAGGCTTCCGGGCTCGTCGCGGTGCCCTCGGACGAGGCGCACCAGGTGCCACGCAGGCGGGGGGCTTCCGGGCGAATGCGGAGGTAAGGCCGGGCTCTGGCGCGGGACAGCGTCAGGACCGGCAGCGTGGCGGAGAGGCGCCCTGAAAGCCGGAGAGGCGCCCTGAAAGCGTAATTGCGCTGCAGATGGGAAGATTGTCGGCGTGGGGGCGAACGAACGCTACGTCTACGACTTCGACGAGGCAGCCGAGGCCGGCAAGAAGCTGCTCGGCGGCAAGGGCGCTGGCCTCGCGGAGATGACCGCGATTGGAGTCCCGGTGCCGGCCGGGTTCACGATCACGACCGAGGCCTTCCGGGCATACTCGCGCAACGGCAGGGAGCTGCCGGATCGCCTCGAGGCCGAGATCGCTGAGCACCTAGCCGCCTTGGAGCAGAGAACGGGCAAACGATTTGGCGACCCCGAAGACCCGCTGCTCGTGTCCGTCCGTTCGGGCGCGGCGGTGTCGATGCCGGGCATGATGGACACGATCCTGAACCTCGGCCTGAACGATCAGGCCGTCGAGGGTCTGGCACGGACAACCGGGAACGAGCGCTTCGCCTACGACTCCTACCGGCGCCTGATTCAGATGTACGGCGACGTCGTCGAGGGGATTGACGCCCACCGCTTCGAGCATGCGCTCGGGAAGCTGAAGGAGGAACGTGGCGTCACGCAGGACGTCGAGCTGTCCTCCGCTGACTTGAAGGAGCTCGTTGAAAGCTTCAAGGAGCTCTATCGGCAAGAGGTCGGCAACCCGTTCGCGCAGGATGCACGGGAACAGTTGCGGCGGGCGGTGCGGGCCGTCTTCGATTCCTGGGACACGCCTCGGGCCCAGGTCTACCGGCGCGCACACCGGATTCCCGACGATCTCGGCACCGCCGTCAACGTCGTCCAGATGGTCTTCGGCAACAAGGGCGAGGAGTCAGGAACAGGGGTCGCCTTCACGCGTGATCCCTCCACCGGCGAGTCGGGGCTCTACGGCGAGTTTCTGGCCAACGCTCAGGGCGAGGACGTGGTGGCGGGGATCCGGACGCCGCAGCCGCTCGAGGAGATGCAGGTGCGCCAGCCGGAGGCCTTCGAGCAACTCGTCGAGACGATGCACCGCTTGGAGGAGCACTACCGAGACATGCAGGACATCGAGTTCACGGTCGAAGAGGGTCGCCTCTACCTGCTGCAGACCCGCTCGGCGAAGCGAACGGCCGCCGCGGCGCTGAAGGCTGCGGTCGAGATGGTCGAGGAGGGCCTGATCGCGCGCGAGCAGGCGGTGGCCCGGATCGACCCTGGACAGCTCGATCAACTGCTGCACCCGATGCTCGACCCGAACGCCGACTACGAGGTGGCCGCAAAGGGCTTGAATGCCTCGCCTGGTGCTGCGTCGGGGAAGATCGTGCTCGACGCGGATTCGGCGGCTCAGCTCGGCGCGAGCGAGAGCGTGATCCTCGTTCGCTGGGAGACGACTCCCGACGACATCCATGGCCTGATCGCCGCGCAGGGGGTCCTGACCGCACACGGCGGTATGACCTCGCACGCCGCGGTGGTGGCGCGCGGTATGGGCAAGCCGTGCGTCGCCGGCTGCGAGGAGCTGCAGATCGACGCCGGGGCAAAGCGAATCCGACTCGGTGAGCGGGAGCTGGCCGAGGGTGACGTGATCACGATCGACGGGGGTCGTGGCAGCGTGATCGCGGGGCCGGTCGAGCTCGTCCCGCCGCAGATCAACGAGGACTTCGAGACCATCCTTGGCTGGGCCGACGAGTATCGGCTGTTGAAGGTGCGTGCCAACGCCGACACTCCGCAGGACAGCGTCAAGGCTCGCGAGTTCGGCGCGGAGGGCATCGGCCTCTGCCGTACCGAGCACATGTTCATGGCCGAGGAACGCCTGCCGATCGTGCGCGAGATGATCATGGCCTCGGGCGAGGACGAGCGGCGCGAGGCCCTCGACAAGCTGCTGCCGATGCAGCAAGGGGACTTCGAGGGGATCTTCGAGGCGATGGCCGGCCTGCCGGTGACGATCCGCCTACTCGATCCGCCGCTGCATGAGTTCCTGCCGCCGCTCGAGGAGGCGACCGACGAGCGGATGCGGGAGCGGATCAAGGCGCTGCAGGAGTCGAACCCGATGCTCGGGACGCGCGGCTGCCGGCTTGGCCTGCTCTGGCCGGAGATCTACGAGATGCAGGTGCGCGCGATCATCCGCGCGGCAGTCGCGGTTGAGGAGCGTACGGGAGCGGCGCCGCTCGTCGAGATCATGCATCCGCTCGTCGGCTTCGCCGAGGAGCTCCACCGCCTGCGCGCGATCACCGTCGCGACGGCGCTGGAAGAGAGCGAGCAGGTCGAGTACCTGGTCGGGACGATGATCGAGCTCCCGCGGGCGTGCATCCGGGCAGACGAGATTGCCGAGCACGCGGACTTCTTCTCGTTCGGGACGAACGACCTCACACAGACCGCCCTCGGCTTCTCGCGGGATGACGCCGAGGGCAAGTTCCTGACGCGCTACCTCGAGGAGGGCGTGCTGGAGCGAAATCCGTTCGAGGTGCTCGATCAGGAGGGGGTGGGGGAGCTGATGCGGATCGCTGTCGAGCGGGGACGCTCCGCGAAGGAAGAGCTCAAGCTCGGCATCTGCGGCGAGCACGGGGGCGAGCCCTCCTCGGTCGCCTTCTGCCACCGCCTCGGCCTCGATTACGTCAGCTGCTCTCCCTACCGGGTGCCGCTCGCGCGTCTCGCCGCCGCCCAGGCGGCGCTCGCCGAGCAAGGCGCCGCTTACGCCGCGGCCGGCGGCTGACCCGAGAGCGCCCGTTCGGCGACCTGCGCCGCCCGTGCGAGCGCTTCTTTCGCCAGTCCCGAGCCCCAGGTGAAGCGTGCAACGCCGATCTGTTCGAGCTCCGCGAGCGGCGGCAGGCCGGGGACGTCCATGACGGCGATTGGACCCTCGATCCCGTCGATGACCGCCTCGATCTCGGCGCGCGCCGAGATCGTGATCGGGAAGATGCAGTCGGCGCCTGCCTCGAGGTACGCCCGGCCGCGCTCGATCGTCTCCTCGAGGCCACCGCCCTTGAGGTAGGTATCGATCCGCGCGTTCAAAACGAGCGCCGGCGCGGCACCGCGAACGGCCCGGAGAAGCTCGATCTGCTCGCGGAGCGGCACCGGTGGCGCTTCGCCCACCGAGTCCTCGAGGTTGGCACCGACGAGCCCTGCCTCCCAGGGGCACGCGCGAAGCGCCGCGGGTCGTCGTAGCCGCGCTCCAGATCGACGCTGACCGGAAGCTCGACCGCCGCGGCGATCCTCGCCGCGGCCTCGAGCATCTCGTCGCAGGGCGCGGCTCCGTCCTCGAACCCGAGCGAGCGGGCGACGCCGCCGCTCGTCGTTGCGAGTGCCCGACAGCCGGGGACATTCGCGAGTGCGACCGCGCTTGCCACGTCCCACGCGTTGGGCAAGACGAGCAGCCTGGGTTCACCGTGCCAGGACCGGAAACGCTCGGCCCTCCGTGCTTGCTCGTCTCCGCTCACGGCTCGTACTGGCCCGGCTCCATCCGCGTCGCGATTGCGAGTCGGTTCCAGGCATTGATCGCGATGATTGCCCACAAGAGCTGTGCGAGCTCGGGCTCGTCGAACTGGGCGGCCGCCTCATCCCAGACCGCCCGGGTGACGTGCTCTTCGCCGACCAGCGTAACCGCGTCGGTCAGCGCGAACGCGGCGCGTTCGCGCTCGTCGAAAAACGGTGCTTCCTCCCAGGCCGCGACCGCATAGAGCCGCTGCTCGCTCTCGCCACCCTTGCGCGCGTCCTTCGTATGCATGTCGATGCAGTAGGCACAGCCGTTGATCATCGACGCCCGCAGACTGACGAGATCGCGTAGCCGCGGATCGAGCTCGATCGCCGCATCGAATGCTCCGAGCGCCCGATTGGGCTTCGGGCTCACCTTCTCCATGCGGAGGCGTCGGTGTTCGAACGGTCTACTCATCGTGGTCTTCACTTCCTTCCGTTCGGTCTGCATCAGCGGGCATCTTTTTGGCCCAGGTCCTGCACGGTACTCGTCGGCTTGCCCCCGCCCCGACCGCTGCAGCCGTCCTCTCTCCGCGGGGCGAGCGCCCGGAGACCTGACGTCCGGCGGTGGGCCTACCGTTCAGCACATGTGTGACGGTGATCGCTACGACGACCGGGTGACGGAGATCGTCGATGCCGCGTTCGAGTGTGGCTACATGCTCGCCTTCAGAGAGCGGGGAGGCGGCTGGGAGGCAGCGTGGCGGCCGACTCGAGCCGAGCTCTCGCTTCCTCCTTCGCCCGCGTTTGGCTCGACTCGGACCGAGGCGGCGGAGCAAGCGCTCGCGGCGATTCGCGCGGCAGCGTAGACGGTTCCCTCCGCCAGGACGGCTGCCGTAGCCAGCCTCCGAGCCGGGGACACTTTCACTCTCGGCGCGGTGATGCGGCCAGGGTCGGCCGCAGCAAGCCTCTCGCTGGTCAGAATCACCGCTGTGAGGGATGGAGCCGCTTGACGACGCTGACGATCATCGCAGCGAAGGACCGAAAATGAGGCGGAGCGGCCACGCCGAAGGCTCTAGGAGGTTCGGAACGTGGCCCCCCGCGAATCGAATCGAATCAAGACCCTCGCCGCGATGTTCGCCTCGCTCGCACTCTTCGCGGCGGCGCGCGCCCACGCGGCGACACCCAGCTCGGCTTGCAACCACCGGGGGCACGAACAGAGCCGCGCTCATCTTCGGCATCCCGGGCCCTGATCTCGTCCGGAGCCCGGAGAGAATCAGATCAGCGATGGCCCTCGTCGCAACGACATCAGCTCAGGCGGGCCCGGCCACGACCAGCTGAGCGAGGCGCGCGGCAACGGCCTGCTCCACGGCGGGCCGAGCGGCGACGAAGGGAGGGCGACAGTGGCGGCGACCGGCCGGACGGGGCGCCCTCGCAACGTCACGTTCTTTCCCCGGGGACGGCTCGACGGTCTCGAGCGCCCCTCGCGGCTCAGGCTGCGTAACCGCGCACCTTCCAGTAGGCGATCAGGATGCTGGCCGCACCGATCGCGAGCACGCCTGCGATCCCGACGAGCCCGAGCCGGCTATAAGCAGCGTGCCCGCGGCCGAAACGCGACCAGACGAGCATGCACAGCGCCCCTCCGACGAGGCCGCCAATGTGGCCGCCGATCGAGATTCCCGCGAAGGTGAAGCTGAAGATCAGGTTAATCACGATCAGCCCCATCGCGCTACCGCCGAGCACGTAGGCCCGCTGACGTTCGAGAATGAGCGCGGCACCGAGGATGCCGAAGATCGCCCCGGAGGCACCGACGGTCGCAGACAGCGGCGTGACGATCAAGGCGCCTGCCGAGCCGGCCAGCCCGGAGACGAGGTAGACGAGTAGGAAGCGCCAGCGCCCGAGGTAGGCCTCCACCGGCGTCCCGATCCACCAAAGGAAGAGCATGTTCATGCCCAGGTGGAGCGGGCCGTAGTGCAAGAAGGCAGCGCTGATCAGGCGCCACCAGTCTCCGTTGGCCACGTAGGGGCCGTACAGAAAGCCGTGGTTGTAGATCGAGCTGCCGACGCCGTTGATGTTGCCGCCCTGTGCGAGCTCGAGTAGGTAGACGACGACGTTGACGCCGATCAGAAACCGCGTCACGAGGCCGCCGCTCCCCTCGTAACCGGCTCGCCGGATGCCGGTCGTCATCCGGGAGACGCCCTGCGGCCTACCGGAGTGCTCGGGGCAGCGCTGGCCGACCGGTGCGGGCGTCATGCACTCCGTGCAGATGGGGCGGCCGCACTCCGAACAGGAGATGTAGGTCTCGCGGTTCGGGTGCCGGTAGCACCTCATTGCAGCGGCCATGGCTGAGTAGCGTAGTGGCCCGATGAAGATCGACGTGGCCTTCACACCGGCCGAGGCCGGCCGCGCACACGTGGCGGTCGTCGTCGATGTGATGCGGGCGACCTCGACGATCGCACAAGCGCTTGCCTCCGGCTACCGGCGCGTTCTCTGCTGCCGCGAGATCGACGAGGCGCGGGCGCTCCGCGCGGAGCTCGGCGACGAAGCCGTGGTCGGTGGCGAGCGAAACGCGGTTTTGGTCGAGGGCTTCGATCTCGGTGCCTCGCCGCGGGACTACCTCGAGCCGCGAGCCAAGACGGCGATCCTGACGACGACGAACGGGACGCGCGCGATCCTCGCCGCCGCCTCGAGCGCCGAACACGTGCTGCTCGGCAGCCTGCTCAACCTCGAGGCGGTTGCGGCGAAGGCCCAACTTTCCGGTGAGAATGTGACCCTCTTCTGCGCAGGCTTCGAGGGGAGATTCGCGATCGACGACGCCTACTGCGCTGGTCGGATCATCTCGCTGCTGGATGGCGACCGGACCGACGCGGCCGTGGCAGCTGACGCGTTGGCCCGCGCCTACCCGACTGCGTGGGAGGGTGTGAATGCGCGCACCTACGGCCCGCCCGGCCTCGAGGACGACCTGCGCTGGTGCACGCAGGAGAACACGCTCCAGGTAGCGCCCCGCTTCTCGCGGATGGTGGGCCCAGCGGCCGAGATCGTGGCCTAACCCTTGAGGCAACTATCCCTCAAGGGAGAGAAGCGAAAGTCTCTCCCTTGAGGGATAGTTCCCACCCTTGACAGGGAACGTGTGTTCGTATAGAACGTGTGTTCGTATTGATCGCCTGTCTCCTCATTCCTGGCTTTGAGCTGCGAGCGGCGCTCCGGGAGCGCTCCGCTCTTCTGCTTCGCCCGGCCGCGCTGGGCCCGGCGCCCGGTGACGAACCGCTGCTCGGCCCGATCACCGCTGCTGCGGAGGCCGCGGGCGTGCAGCCGGGAATGCGCCTGGGAGAGGCGCTGTCGCTTTGCTCCGAGCTCGCACTCGTCGAGCAGGACCCGGCGAGAGCCGAGCACGAATGGGAGCTAGTGCTGAAGCGGCTCGAAGACGCGGGTTTCGCGGTCGAGTCCTCGGCGGTCGGCTGTGTCTACTTCGAGACGAGCGGGATCGAACGCCTCTACGGCGGCCTTGAGCCAGCGCTCAAGCGGGCGCTCGCGGCCGTCGGGCCTGCCTGGGATGCCCGGATTGGTGCAGCCGAGCGCAGGTTCGCTGCGCTGGCCGCCGCGAGCGTCGCTCGCTCTGGACAGGTGTTGATCGTCTCCGACCACAAGACGCGAGAGTTCCTGGCGCCACTGCCGCTCACCCTGATTGGGGTTGAGCCGAGGCGCCGGCAGGAGCTGAAGGAGCTCGGGGTTCGAAGGCTTGGACAGCTTGCCGGGCTGCCGGGCGCCGCCGTTTCCGAACGATTGGGGCCGGACGGGCGGCGGGCCTGGAGCCTGGCGAGGGGTGAGAAGCGGGGCAAGGTCCGGGCGCGCAAGGTTGTGACCGAGCTCGCCGAGACGCTTGAGTTTCCCGAGGCGGTCGCCAACGAGCTGACGCTCCGCCGGGCGCTGGGAGCACTCCTCGACCGGCTCCTCGCCCGGCCGGAGCGCGGCGAGCG
This sequence comes from Gaiellaceae bacterium, assembly GCA_036378475.1. Classification (GTDB taxonomy): domain Bacteria; phylum Actinomycetota; class Thermoleophilia; order Gaiellales; family Gaiellaceae; genus 13-2-20CM-68-14. The sequence continues at coordinate 895 of DASUWJ010000145.1, read as the reverse complement.
AGCGGTGCGGAAGCTCGCGCTCTCTGCGAAGCTCGTTGGGGGAGGTTCGTGGCGGCGGACGATTACGCTGCGAGAGGCGACCGCTGCGCCCGACCGCTTGCGTACTGCCGTCGCTGCGAAGCTTGCACAGCTGCCCGCGCCTGCGACACGCCTCGGCCTGGAGGTGATCGAGCTCGCTCGCTCCACCGGTCAGCAGCTCGAGCTCGTTCGGGCAGAAGGGGTCGAGCTACGGGCTCAGCTGAGTGAGGGTCTGCGGCAGGTGCGGGCGGGAGCCGGTTCCGGCTCGGTGTGTTCGGTTGTGGAGGTCGCTCCCTGGTCACGCATTCCCGAGCAGAGAGCGCTACTGGTTCCGCGCGACGAGTAAACGCGCCTCAGCCGGTGTTCGTCGAGACACATCTCGATGGCGCGCCACGGAGCGTGAACCGGCAGCAGGTCGCGCTTCTGCGGGAGGAGTGGCGCGTCGTCGACCGTTGGTGGACGGAGGCTCCAGTCGACCGCCGCTACTTCGACGTCGTCCTGGCAAGCGGCGAGAACGCCGTTGTCTTCCGCGACCAGCAGACGCAGAGCTGGTTCAGCCAGCGGGCCTAGCGCTACGTCAGGAGCCAGACGTGCTCAACAGCGAGCGCTGCGAGCAGGGCGCCCAGCGAGACCACGGCGCCTGCGCGCTTGCCGTTGCGGAGCAGGACGAGTGCCACCAGCGTCGCTGCGAGGGTTTCGACGGCGAAGAAAGCACCCACGATTGGCCCCACGCCGGCGCCGAGGCTGCAGGCCTGTCCAACGGCCGCCCTGCAGCCGGTTCCTTGACTTGCGGCCCAGCGCGTGAGGGCGATGCCCTCGAGTTGAGCTACCAGTGCGGCCGCGACCGAGATCGCGATCGGAGGCAGCAGCGTTGTTC
>DASUWJ010000144.1:0-4176 GCA_036378475.1 Gaiellaceae bacterium | reverse complement strand
GGCGCGCGTTACCGGCGAGTTCTCCCACATCGACGAGCTTCTCAAGGAGGGCTTCGAGCGAATCACGGCCCTCTACGAGGCCGGCGCCGACATTACCGGTGTCCCCTCCGGGTTCCGCGACCTCGATCGGCTGACGTCGGGCTTCCAGCCCGGCAACCTGATCATCGCGGCGGCCCGACCCTCCATGGGTAAGTCGGCGCTCGGCCTCTGTATGGCGGCCAACCTGGCGGTGCGGCACGGGACACCGGTCGCGGTCTTCACGCTTGAGATGTCCAAGTCCGAGGTGACGCAGCGCCTGATGTGCAGCGAGGCCAAGGTCGAGTCGAACCGGCTCCGCACGGGGAAGCTCGGCCCGGACGACTGGCCCCGCCTGACGGCCGCCTGCGACAAGCTCGCGAAGGCCCCGATCTACGTCGACGACACCGGCTCGATCACGATGATGGAGATCCGCTCGAAGGCTCGGCGCCTGAAGACCCGCGAGCCGAGGCTCGGCCTGATCGTCGTCGACTACCTGCAGCTCATGACCTCGGGCGCCACGGTCGAAAACCGCGTCCAGGAGGTCTCGCAGATCTCGCGCAACCTGAAGGTGCTCGCGCGCGACCTCGACGTTCCGATCCTCGCGATGTCGCAGCTCTCCCGGGCGGTCGAGCAGCGCCATGACAAGCGCCCGATCCTCTCGGATCTGCGAGAGTCGGGCTCGATCGAGCAGGACGCCGACCTAGTCATGTTCATCTACCGCGACGAGTACTACAACGACGAGTCCGACCAGCAAGGCCTGGCCGAAGTGATCCTGGCCAAGCACAGAAACGGTGCGACCGATGCGATCAAGCTCTCGTTCCTGAAGCGCTACGCCAAGTTCGCGGACCTGGCGGCGGCGGCATAGCGTGTACGAGCAGACGATCGTCCTCTTGAGCTCGGCGACGGAGTTCGCCGTCGTCTGCCAGGCCTGCGAGCGAGCCGGGCTCGGCTTCGGCAGCGAGGAGCCCTCGCTCGTCCGCGGCCGGCTCGGCTCCCAGCACGACCTCGGCTGGGCCGAGTGCGACCGCGGCCACCTGATCCGCGCGATCCGCGCCGGACGGGACGTGCACGTCGAGCTGACCTCCCCGCTTTGGTAGGCCGCTGGCCCTCGGCGCGCGGGGGCGCGCCCGCCACTCGTGCGGGGCGGCTCGCCCGGAGCGCCGCCTTGAACGGCCCGGCCGTCCGGTAGGGCACACTTCACCGACGTGCCAGCGACCGTGATCGTCGGCGCGCAGTGGGGCGACGAGGGCAAGGGGAAGATCGTCGACCTGCTCGCCCAGCACTCAGACCTCGTCTGCCGCTACCAGGGCGGGCCGAACGCCGGGCATACGATCATCGCCGGCGGCGAGACCTACAAGTTCAAGCACATGCCCTCGGGCATCCTTTGGGGCAAGGAGTGCGTGCTCGGCGCCGGCTGCGTCGTCGACCCGGGCGTTTTCATCGCCGAGCTCGACGAGCTCGAGTCGCGCGGGATCTCGACCGAGGTCGTCCGCCTGTCGACCAACGCGCATCTCGTGATGCCCTGGCACGTGGCACTCGATCAGGCATCGGAGCGCCGGCTCGGCGAGCTGCAGATCGGGACGACGAGACGCGGCATCGGGCCCGCGTACGCGGACAAGGCGACCCGGGTCGGGATCCGGGTCCAGGATCTCTTCGACCCGAAGATTCTGCGTCAGAAGATCGAGCTCGCGCTGGCCGAGAAGAACGTGTGGCTCGAGCGGGTCTACGGTGCGGAACCGCTGGAGCTGGAGGATGTCGCCGCTTCGGCCGAGGGGTGGGCGCAGCGTCTGCGGCCCTACATCTCGGATACGTCTCTACATGTCGATCGCGCGCTCAGGGAGGGAAAGTTCGTCCTGCTCGAGGGGGCGCAGGGGACACTGCTCGATCTCGATCACGGCACGTATCCCTTCGTCACCTCCTCGAATCCGATCGCGGCCGCCGCGGCAACGGGAATCGGGATCGGGCCGAACCGGATCGAGTCGGTGCTCGGGGTCGCCAAGGCCTACGTGACTCGCGTCGGCGAGGGCCCCCTCCCTACCGAGATCGAGGGGCGAGACCAAGAGCGGATGCGCGAGCTCGGCGGCGAGTACGGCACGGTCACCGGCCGCCAGCGCCGCTGCGGCTGGCTCGATCTCGTCGGGCTCCGCTACGCGGTGCGCCTAAACGGGATCACCTCGCTCGCGTTGACGAAGCTCGACGTGCTCTCGGCCTTCGCCGAGCTGCCGGTCTGCGTCCGCTATCGGCTCCGAGAGGGCGGCGAGACGGAGGAGTTTCCGGCTCATCAGAGCGACTTCCACCACGCGGAGCCGGTCTACGAGACACTGGCCGGCTGGCAGGAGTCGCTCGATCGCGTCACGGAGGTCAGCGAGCTGCCCGAGGCGGCCCGCCACTACGTCGAGTTCGTCGCAGAGCGGCTCGAGGTCGAGGTGTCGCTGATCGGTACGGGGCGGGAGCGCGAGCGCGTCCTGGCGCGGAGCGGCGTCGAGGTGCTCGCCCGTACTCTCGCGGGCTAAGAGCCCCGCAAGCGGCGGCTGCGCCGCCGGCCGAAGCCAAAGAAGCCGAGCGGCAAGATGAAGAAGAGCGGCAGGAAGATCACGTGCCCCCCGCTGGCCAAAAAGACGATCGCCGCGACGACGAGGCCGAGCAAGAGCAAAATCACAGCGCCGCCAGCTCCTGCGGAGCGTTGACGTTCACGAGCAGCGCCGGATCGGCCTCGACGACGGCGGTCTCGAGCTCGGCGAGGGCGTCGCGGAGGGCGAGCTCGCTCCGCGCGAGCCGCCGCTCGAGCACCGGCAAGGCGCTGCGGGCGAGCGCGGCCGGCAAGGCACCCGTCTGGGTGATCGCCGCCTCCAGGCAGGCGTTGCCGAGGGCGCGAACGAGGTTCGGCGTCACCCGCGGCACGTCGACCGGGAGGAAGACGCAGAGCTCGTGCGAGGCGGCCCGCAGTCCGGCGACAACACCGGCGATCGGCGCCCGCAGCTCGATCCCGTCGTCCCGGACCGGAAACGGCAGCGCGAGCTCGTCGTCTGCCTTGCCGAAGGCGAGCCGCTCCTCGCAGGCCTCGCCGAGCACGCGCCAGGCTCGCTCGGCGAGGGTAGTGCCCGCGAACGGCGCGAGCGCCTTTGCCGATCCGAACCGCCTGCTCGCCCCGCCGACGAGCAGCACCCCGGTCAGGGAAGGATTCTCCATGCCTCGCTGTAGACGTTTACGTTCCCGGCGCGCACGAAACCGCAGAGCGTCACCCCCCGGTCGCCGGCAAGCTCGACCGCGAGGCTCGAGGGCGCGCCCACCGCGACGAGGAGCGGGCAGCCGGCGACGGCCGCCTTCTGGACGAGCTCGAACGAGAGCCGACCGCTGACGCACAGGATGCAGGCCCCAAGCGGGAGCAGTCCCTCTCCGAGCGCCCAGCCGATCACCTTGTCCATCGCGTTGTGGCGCCCGACATCCTCGCGCAGGCAGAGCAGCTCGCCCTCGGCGGTGAAGAGCCCCGTCGCGTGCAGCCCGCCGGTCTCGGCGAAGGCCGCCTGGCCCTCGCGCAGGCGCTCGGGCAAGGCTCGGACGAGGCTGGCGGCGACCTGCAGGCCTGAGCCGACCCGCGGCGTCTCGACCGCGACCGCCTCGAGTGCCCCCTTGCCACAGACTCCGCAGGAGGACGAGGTGTAGAAGTGCCGCTCGAGCCGGCCCGGGTCGAACGACTTCGCTTCCACCTCGACCGTGTTGGCGGCGAGATCGCCCGGGGGCGCGGCGCGATCGGGCCGGATCCCCTCGGCGAGCAGGAACCCGAGCGCCAGCTCCTCGTCGTGCCCCGGCGTTCGCATCGTCACCGCCACCGGCTCGCCGTTGACGCGGATCTCGAGCGGCTCCTCGACCGCGACCGAATCGCGCTCCCGGCGCTCCTGCGGCAGGCGGACGACCTCGACGGAGGTGGCCGAATAGGGCGGCGCCTTCACGCCGACCAGTCTAGGGCGCTCCTTCGAGCCCTCGGTCGAAGGCCGCTTGGGCCTCGGCCGAGCACGCCGCCTCGGCGCTAGGGAGCGCGGCGCTCGGCGAGCAGGAACTCGTACAGGCTCCGGTAGGCCGCGATCGCCGCCCCGATCTCGGCGGGGTCGACCGCCTCGCCCGCGTCGACGAGCGACGTGATCCGCCGCGCTTCCAGGA
>DASUWJ010000143.1:0-9422 GCA_036378475.1 Gaiellaceae bacterium | reverse complement strand
AGCGCCCGGTCGGCGCGCACGACCCCGGCCTCCGGCTGGAGTACCGCGAAGGAGCCCTCCGGGACCAGGACCGGGAAGCGGCGTTCGGCCTCGGCCGCCTCGAGCCGCTGCCATTCGACGCCGCAGGCCTCGAGGGTAGAGGCGCTGCTTTCGGCGAGCGATCCGACGATCTCGAGCAGCCCGTCCAGCTCGAGCAGGGTCAGCCCAGATTCGGCTTCGAGCTCGCGCCAGAGCGCCAGGGACTCCTGCGCCAGCCGGACGTACTCCGGTTCCGCGTAGGCGAGGCGAAAGATGCGCGAGCGGCCGTGGCTCGAGCCTCGGGCATGGCCGGGCTCGAACTGCTCGTAGACGACGGTCTCGTACCCCCGCCTGTGGAGCGCCCGAGCCGTGGCCAGGCCCATCACGCCTGCGCCGATGACCGCGATCCGCTCCGCCATGGCCCTACCGTTTACCCGAACTGTCCGGCGCCATATCGCCGGGGCACTCGGCCCGCTCAGTCGTCGGCTCGGGGCCTCGTTGGTCAGCCACCTGAGTCGCCGGCGGGCCCGGGTCGCGGGCCGACCCGGTTGCGAAGGACGCCGAGCCCCTCCACCTCGAGCTCAACCTGATCGCCCGGCTCGAGCCAGCGTCCGTCTCCGTGTTCGAGGATGCAGCCGCTCCCGACCGTGCCGGAGCCGATCACCTCGCCGGGGAGGAGTGCCGTGTTCTCCGCGGCCCGGGCGACAATCGTCGCCCAGGAGTGGTACATCGAGCCGAGGTTTCCCCGTGAGCGCTCCTCGCCGTTGACGCGCGCGACCATCTCCAGCTCGAGCTCGCCGAGCTCGTCCGGGGTGACGACGATCGGGCCGAGCGAGGTCGCGAAGTCCTTCCCCTTCGCGGGACCGAGCCCGACCCGCATCTCCCGGCGCTGCAGGTCGCGTGCCGACCAGTCGTTCATGATCGTGAATCCTCCGATTCGGCCCTCGGCTCCGATCACGGCGGCCACCTCAAGCTCGTAGTCGAGTTCCTCCGAGCCGGCCGGATAGGGAACCTCGTCGTCCGGGCCGTAGATCGCGGTCGGGTTCGAGAAGTAGAAGACCGGCAGCTCGTACCACTCAGGCGGCACGCCCGGTCGCCCGGTGACGCGGGCGGCGTTTCGGACGTGCTCCTCGAACGCGTAGAAGTCGCGCACCGAAGTCGGTCGCGGCACCGGCGCGAGCAGGCGAACCTCGGCCAGGGCGTACTCGTCGTGCTCGCGGGCCGAGCCGCCGCCGGTGAAGAACGCAGCCAGGCTCTGCGCGGCAAGGTGGATGACGCGGTCACCCTCGATCAGGCCGACCCAGCCACGCAGGTCGCGGTCGCGCGGGGTGAACAGGCAGAGCTTCACGGCTCGGTGTGGACGATCACGTCTGCGATCTCCGGCCGCTCGCGCCGGATTCGCTCCTCAACCTCGCTGGCCCGGCGGTGGGCCTCCGCGAGCGAGGTCTCGGGATCGAGGCCGAGCGTGACAAAGGCGACGAGACCTTCGTCCGTATCCAGGAAGCGGAGCTCGCGTGGCGCCGAACCGGTCGCCGAGCGGACGATCTCCTCGACGAACTCGGTGTCTCGCTCGACGCTTCGGCCGGCGGACGGCTCAGCGAGCGGCTCCAGGTGCGTCTGCACCGAGGACACCGCCGGCACCGCCTCCACGATCGCCCGCTCCACCTCGGTCGCGACGGCGTGCGCGTCGTCGAGTGAGAGCTCGCCCGGCAGCTTGAGGTGCAGCGAGATCTCGGCGCCGCCGTCTGTGATCACGACGCTCAGGTTGTGGATCTCGCGCACCTCGGGCACCCGCTGGGCGGCGGCAAGGGCACGCTCGCGGAGCGCGGCCTCGTCGCCCTGCGGCTCGACGTGGACGACGACGTCACTCTGGGGCAGCGCGCCGTGAACGGCCTCCTCGACCGCGTCCGCGGCCGCGTGCCCCTGGCCGACGGCGGCGCCGGGAGAGACCCCGATCACGACGTCCGCGAACTGCCGCCCCGCGGCCTGGCGCATCCGCAGTCGCCGCAGCTGGACCGCGGGGCGCAGACGCCCGATCGCCTCCCGCGCGACCTCCTCCGCCTCCGTGGGCACGCGGTCCATCAAGACATCCACGTTGCGCCGCATCAGCCGGGCCGCCGCGGCGAGCACGAGCAGGGCGACGAAGAGTGCGGCGGCTGAGTCTGCCTCGTGCCATCCCGCCCGGACGGCGAGCAGGCCGCCGAGGACCGCGACCGAACCGGCGAGATCGCTGCCGAAATGGACGGCGTTTGCCTGCAGCGCCGCGGAGCCGTACCGGCGCCCCGCCCGCAGCGAGACGAGCAGGCGGCTGATGTCGACGCAGATCACGATTGCGAGTGCCATCAGCGCGTACCACGTTGCGTGGACCGAGGTCGGCGAGAGCTCGGCGAGGTGGGAGACCGCTCGCCAGATCACGACCACCGCGGCGGCGACGAGCAGCACGCCCTCGCCGAGCGCGGCCAGGTGCTCGGCCTTGCCGTGTCCGTATGCGTGGCTCGGATCGGCCGGGCGCCCGGCGACGCCGACCGCGAAGAAGGTCAGGAGCGCGGCGACGAGATCGGTCCCCGAATGGGCCGCCTCGGAGACCAGGCCGAGGCTGTGCGAGGGGATCCCGGCCGCCAGCTTGAGCGCGATCAAGGCGCAGGCGGCCAGGACGGAGACGAGCGCTGTTCGCCGCTGCGAACTCACGCGTGCAGCATCACCGAAAAACGGAGAGCCCGCCGTTCAGGCGGGCTCTCGTTCCGGCGATGGAAAAGGTCTTCGGTTGCCTACCCGGTCGCGATGTCGCCGCCGAAGATCTCGTGGACCCCGTCGGTGCCGCGATCGACCCAGTGGTGGTAGCGCAGTCGCTGCCGCCTCTGGCGCTGGGCCGTGTACTCGAAGCTGAAGCGACAGCCCGCGTAGCCCTGGCTGCAGGTGAAGGTCGCGCCGGATGTGAAGAAGCCGGCGACGAATTCGCTGCTCGAGCAGGCCGCGGTGCAGGTTCCGCCCGGGTTGAAGCTGCCACCGGTGACGGTGCCCTGCAGGTAGCCGTGCAGCTTGCCGGTGATGCCCGCCTTGAGCGTCTGGCCGTGCCGGCGGCGTCGCAGCACGCCGGGGCAGGGGTCGGCGCTCGGGCTCTGGCCCTGGAGGGTCACGAACCGCCCCTTGTTTTCCTGCCGCAGCGTGTAGGAGCCGTCCTCGCGCTTCTTGACCTTGTAGGTGCGTGTGATCGTGTCGGTCGCCCACGCCCGGTAGTCGCAGCCGTGGTCGGTCGTGACGACATCGAAGGTGAGCGTGCCGCCGTTCGCCGTCGCCCTGCCACTGCCGTGGCCGGGACCGGGCTTCGCGAACCCGAGCGCCGCCAAAGCCAGCGCGCCGACGGCGATCACGGCAAGGATCATCCCGCGTTTCACTCTCTTGTCACCCCTTTGCGCTCGTTCGTTGGCACACCGAAATAGACGTCGAAAGACCGTAGTCCTTGCTGGCTGCAGCGCTCAGACGGGGCGGAGCGGCCAGATCACGGCGTTCTGGCGGCGGGAGAAATGGCAGCACGGCTCGCCCTGCGGGGTGAGCGGCTCGGGCGCGATCGTGTTCTCGTCGAGCTCGGCCTCCGCTCGCTCGAGCCGCCAGGGCGGATGGTGGATCTCGGCCCGCGCCAGCCCGCCGCCGTCGAGCACGTAGAGGCAGTAGCGCTCGGTCAGGAACCACTCGAGCGATCCGGGGGTCGCCTCGGCGCCCTCGCCCCTGCCGCGGTACCAGGCCTCGAAGCGCTGCTCCGACCCGGCCCGGATGCAGGTGAAGCGCAGCCCGCCGCGGGAGGGCACCGCTTCCGTGCGCGCACGGAAGTACGGCAGCTTGTAGGCGCGCCTGGCGCCCTCGACCGCCAGCAGGCTGGAGGTATCGAGGCTGAAGAACCAGATCCCCGCTTTGCCCCCGGCGCTGACGTAGGTGCGCACGTTCAGCTCGGGGAACGTCGAGAGGCGGGGGAGCGGCAGCGTGCCGCGGAAGCGAAAGCCCCTCAGCACGAAGGGGGTGATTCCGAGCCAGGCGCTGCCGTCGTACTCGTCCACGTCGAGGCGCTCCGGCACGAGTTGGCGGACCGACTCGAGCGGCACGCGCCAGTGCGCGAAGAGGAGCTCGTCCCAGGTCTGGCCGAGCACCCACGGCTCCGCGGGGACGGGCCACGGCCGGTGCGCGGTCTCCGCCATCACCCCGGCCTGCCTGGCAGGCGTCTCGAGCAGCTCGGCGATCATCCGCGCGCGAGGAATTCGAGCCGGTTGCCCGCCGGATCGAAGCAGTAGAACCGCCGTGCCCCCGGGAGCCGGTCATCCCAGCGGACCTCGGCGCCGCTCGCCTGCAGCCGTGCGGCGAGCGCCTCCAGGCCGGCTGCGTCGAGCGCGAGCGCGGGGTGAGCCCTCGGCGCGGGCGCGAAGTGTGCGTCCTCGGAGACGTGCAGCTCCTGGGCGCCCGCGCGAAACCAGGCGCCGACTCCGCCCATCGTCTCCGGGCGTGCAACCTCCTCGAGGCCGATCACCCCCGCGTAGAACCTGCGTGCCGCCTCCAGGCCACCCACGGGTGCGACGACCTGCACGTGGTCGAGCCGGAAGCTAGAGATTTCCCCGCAGCGCCTGCTCGCGCTCGATCGCCTCGAAGAGCGCCTTGAAGTTGCCGTCGCCGAAGCCGCGGGCGCCGTGGCGTTCGATCACCTCGAAGAACATCGTCGGCCGGTCCTGCGCGGTCTTGGTGAAGATCTGGAGTAGGTAGCCCTCGTCGTCGCGGTCGGCGAGGATGCGCAGCCGGCGCAGGTCGTCCCAGCTCTCGTCGATCTCGCCGACGCGGGAGCAGGCGTCGTCGTAGTAGCTCTCCGGTGTCTCCAGGAAGCCGACGCCCCGTTCCTTCAGCGCCTCGACCGTCTCGACGATGTTGTCGCTCGCCAGCGCGACGTGCTGGACGCCTGGGCCGCCGTAGAACTCGAGGTACTCCTCGATCTGGCTCTTGCGCTTGCCCTCCGCCGGCTCGTTGATCGGGAACTTGATCCGGCCCTCGCCGTCCGTCAGCACCTTCGACATCAGCGCTGAGTACTCGGTCGAGATGTCCTCGTCCGAGAAATGGATCATCTCCGTCATCCCGAACGCGCGCTCGTAGAACTCGACCCAGTGCCCCATCCGGCCGAGCTCGACGTTGCCGACGCAGTGGTCGATCGTATGCAGGCCGACACCGGGATTCGCGTGCCCGTTCGCCGAGACGGAGACGTAGCCCGGCAGGTAGGGGCCCTCGTAGGCTTCCCGGTTGACGAACGTGTGGATCGTGTCGCCGTAGGTCGCGATCGACGCGAGCTCGACCGAGCCGTAGCTGTCCTCGAGCGTGTGCGGCTCGACGACCCCCTTGGCGCCGCGCTGCACGGCCTGCCGGTAGGCCTCGTTCGCGTCGGGGACCTGGAGCGCGATGTCCTTGACGCCGTCGCCGTGGCGGCAGGCGTGGCGCGCGATCTCGTGCTCCTCGCGCAGCGCGCTCGTCAGAACGAGCCGGATCTCGCCCTGCTCGAGCACGTAGGAGGCTCGGTCTCGGATCCCGCTCTCCGGTCCCGCATAGGAGGTGTTGGTGAAGCCGAAGGCGTGCTCGTAGAAGTAGGCGGCCTGCTTGGCGTTTCCGACCCAGAGCTCGATGTGATCCCAGCCCGTGAGCGGCATGAAGTCGGTCGAGCTCATGCACTCATCCTAACGTGCTGCGGCGCGCGTTCCAGGCTGCGGCGAGGGCTCGTCTCCGACCGCGACCTCTTCAAGACCGCGCCGGAGCGGCACCTCGCGCACCCAGAGGAGCGAGATCAAAAAGACGAAGCCGCAGAGGACGGCCGCCGAGAGGAAGGCGGGCTGGAGCGCGTGCGCCAGGGCGAGCCGACCCGCGGCCGGCAGGCGGTGAATCACCGTCCCTTGCGCGCGGACGCTCGCCGGCAGGCGTTGGTTGATGAGGACGCCCATCAGGGTCACCCCGAGGGTGGCGCCGATCGAGCGCGAGAACTGGGTCAGCGCCGTCGCCGTCCCCATCGCGAAGCGCGGCACGGAGTTCTGCACCGAGAGGACGAAGATCTGCATCATCATCCCGAGCCCGATCCCGGCGATGACCATGTTGCGGGCGGCCTGGGCATTCGTCGCCCGGACGCCCATCCGCCAGAGCAAAAGCGTGCCGGCGCCGAGGATCAAAGGCCCGATCAGCGTGTTCGGCCGGTAGCGGCCGGTCCGCGAGACGAGCTGGCCGGAGATGAAGCTCGTCGTGACCGCGCCGAGCATCAGCGGAGTCAAGACGATGCCCGACGAGGTCGCCGAGGTGCCGATCACGCCCTGGACGAAGAGCGGCACGAAGCTGATCGTGCCGAACATGGCTGCGCCGACGAGGGCCATGCAGGCGACGCTGGCGGCGACCGTGGGGTTTCGCAGCAGGTCGAAGGGGAGGATCGGCTCGCGCACGCGGCGCTCGATCGCCCCGAAGAGGGTCAGGAGCAGGGCCGCGGCGAGGAGCGCACCGATCACCTGCGGCGAACCCCAGGGGTAGTCACGCCCGCCCCAGACGAGCCCGAGCAGCAAGGCGGTCGTGCCGAGGCCGAGCACCGCGGCGCCGAGCCAGTCGATCGAGTGCTCCTGCTTGTGCGCTCGACGCGGCATCGTCACCAGGATCACGAGCAGCGCGAGCCCGCCGACCGGCAGGTTGACGTAGAAGATCCAGCGCCAGCTCGTGTTGTCGACGATGAAGCCGCCGATCAGGGGGCCGATGATCGACGCGGCCGCGAAGACCGAGCCGATCAGCCCCTGGTAGCGGCCGCGGTCTCGTGGCGGCACGATCACCCCGACCATCGCCAGAGTGAGCGGGAAGAGGCCGCCGGCCCCGACCCCCTGGATCGCCCGGAAGACGACGAGCTCGACCATGTTCTGCGCCAGGCCGCAGAGGGCCGAGCCGACGAGGAAGATCGTGATCGCGACCACGAAGAGGGGCTTGCGGCCGTGGGCGTCGCCGAGCTTTCCGTACAGGGGCACCGTCACCGTCGAGCCGAGCATGTAGGCGGTGAAGACCCAGGAGTACTGCGTGATTCCGCCCAGCTCGGAGACCACCTTGGGCAGCGCGGTGGCGACGATCGTCTGGTCGAGAGCCGCGAGCAGGAGCGTCACCATCAGACCCGAGTAGATGGCGAGGATCCGCCCGATCGTGAACTGGTAGCCCGGCGGCTTCGAGGCCAGGCGCGCCCGGAGCGTGTTCACTCGCTCAGGCTAGCGGCGGCTGCCGGCTCCCGACCCTGCCGCGCCCGGCGCGAGAGCAGGATGCCGGCCGCGATCGCGAGGCCGCCCACGACCTGTACTCCCGTGATCGACTCCGAGAGGATCACGAGCGAGAAGATGGCCGCCAAGAAGGGCTGCAGGTTGGCGAAGACGGAAGCGCGGGCGGGGCCGACGCGGCCGATCGCCCCGAACCAGAGCAGGTTCGCGAGCAGGAGCGGCCCCACGACGGCGAAGGCGTACGCGAGCCAGATCCGGGGGCCGAAGCCGTAGTTCTGGGTCGCCAGCTGGTGGGCGCCGACCGCCAGGAGCGGGAGCGTGCCGATCACGAAGGCGAGCGTGCTGATCCGCAGGACGGAGTAGCGCTCGAGCAGCGGGGCGGCCGCGACCGAATACCAGGCCCAGGTTGCCGCCGCCCCCAGGCCGAGCAGGTCGCCCCACAGGTGGCCGGAGACTCCGCCCCCCGAACCGAGGGCGACGAGGGCCGCGCCGGCGAAGGCGAGCAGGGCGGCGAGCCAAAAGCGCGCGCCGAGCGCGCGCTCGACCCCGAGCGCGAACGAGAAGATGCCGGTCAGAACGGGCAGCAAGCCGAAGAGCAGCGCGACGGTCGTCGCCGTCGTCAGCTTGATCGCGTAGACGAAGCTGAGCTGGTTGAGGAAGATCCCGATCAGCGCGGCGACGACGAGCACCGCGAGGTCGCGGCGGCGGATCGCGAAGCTCCGCTCGCGGCTCCAGGCGAGGCCGCCGAAGAGCAGCGAGGCGGCGCCAAACCGTACGCACCCGTAGGCGACGGGCTGAAAGCCATGGCTGATCACGTACTTCGTGACGGTGAAATTGAGCGCCCAGAGCGTGACCGTCGCGAGGAGCATCAGATCGGCGAGCTCCCCACGGCGCATCGTTTCGACCCTACCGATTAGGGTCTCGGCGATGCCCGGACCGACCAAGGAGGAGATCGACGCCCTCGTCGGCCCGGCGACCCCCCACTTCGCCTACCAGCTCCGTGCCCGCGTCTGGGAGCTCGTTTGGGGCCTGCCGGAGGACGATCCCCTGCGGCGCTACGGCGAGGAGCAGATGGCCCTGCTCGACCGGCTCGGCCATGCCTCGTCCAAGGCCGAAGGGGGTGGGCGCGTCCGGCGTGACGTGCCGGGCTGGGGCGAGCTGCCGAGCTCGGCGCCGGCGGACGAGCCGCTGCCCCGGCGGAGCTGATGCGCTTCGACGGTGCCTCGGTCCTTGTGACCGGTGGCTCGCGGGGGATCGGCAGGGCAATTGCGCTTCGCTTCGCGGAGCTCGGTGCGGCGCGCGTGGCGATCGGGTATCTGCGAAACGACAGCGCCGCCGAGGCCGCGGCGGAGGAGCTAGAGGCGGCCGGGGCGGAGCCGGTGCTCGTGCGCGGCAACGTCTCCTCCGAGCGTGTGCTGGCCCAGGTCGCTGGCCTCGGCACGCTCGACGCGCTCGTGCACAATGCTGCGACCGGCGTCATCCGACCGGCGCTCGAGGTCGAGGAGAAGCACTGGCACTGGACGCTCGATGCGAACGCCCTCGCCCTGCTCTCGCTCGCGAAGGCCGCGGTGCGGCAGATGCAGGCGGGCTCCTCGATCATCGGCATCTCGAGCCTCGGCGCGCAGCGCGTGCTCGAGAACTACGTCCTCGTCGGCACCTCGAAGGCGGCGCTCGAGTCGCTCGTCCGCTACCTGGCGGTCGAGCTCGCCCCGCGGGGGATCCGGGTCAATGCGGTTTCGGCCGGCGTCGTCGAGACGGGTGCGCTCGAGCATTTCCCGAACAGGGAGCAGATGCTCCGAGCAGGTCGTGAGCGAACGCCGGCCGGCCGCCTGGTCGAGCCCGGTGACGTCGCCGAGGCGGTCGTCTGGCTCTGCTCGCCGGGCGCCGAGATGGTCCGCGGCCAGACACTCGTCCTCGACGGGGGTTTCTCGCTGCTCGCCTAGCAAGAGGGTCGTTCTGCAGGCGCCCGAACTCCCGCTCCACGGCTGCGCGGCCTCGGTGGAGACGCACCACTCTTCGCTGGCTTGGCCCGGCAACCGCGCCGAGCCCGCGCGTTTCCATCCGCACCGCCCGGTCCGCTCATGCAGGTCGAGTTCGTGGCCTCTGCGCGCCAGGACGTAGCCTTTCCGCCGATGGAGCCGACCGAGCACAACCGCC
>DASUWJ010000142.1:0-22998 GCA_036378475.1 Gaiellaceae bacterium | reverse complement strand
GGCCGTGCCGGTCTTGCCCGCGACGGGCAGGGAGCCGAAGACGGCCGTCGAGGTGCCGAAGGGGGCGTGGGTCGCCTCGTAGAGACCGTTGCGCACGGTCTCGAGATAGAGGGGGTCGAGCCGGACGGTGGGCGCCGGCGGCGGCGCGAAACTGTGCAGCACGCTGCCGCGAACGTCCTTCGTGCTCGCCTCCTCCACGTCGGCCGCGATGTGCGGGCTGACGAGCCGGCCGCCGTTGGCGATCAGGGCGTAGAAGCGCGTCATCTGCAGCGGCGTTACCTCGAGGTCCTTCTGGCCGATCGCGAGCTGGATCGAGTCGCCCGGCTTCCAGAGCCGGTCGATCTGCCAGTGCCCGGGATCGCTCTGCGGCGTGTAGGTCGCCCGGCGCCATTCAGGCGTCGGCAGGAGTCCCGGCTGCTCGCCCGGCAGGTCGACGCCGGTCGTGGCGCCGAAGCCGAAGCGCGCGGCCCATTCCTGCAGCGGGTGACGGCGGTCCGCGGGGAGCTGGTAGAAGCGCTTGCCGAGCTCGTAGAAGTAGGTGTCGCAGGAGGCGCCGAGCGCCGTCGGCATCGTCATCATCGAGTTCGCCAGCGGATCCCAGTTCTTGAACACCTGCTTGTAGGCCGTGTAGGTCGGGGTGCACGGCAGCGCTTCGAACGGCGTCACCAGGCGCTCCTCGAGCGCGGCCAGCGCCGTCACGGGCTTGAACGTCGAGCCGGAGGGGTAGAGGCCGGCGATCGCCCGGTCGAGCGCGGGGTAGTTCGCCTTCCGCGCCGCCTGCGCGTCGAGCAGCGGCTTCAGCTTGCTGGGATCGTGGGAGGTGAAGACGCTCGGCTCGTAGGTCGGATTCGAGGCAAGCGCCAAGATCGAGCCGTCGCGGGGATCGAGCGCGACGATCGCCCCGCCGTCGGCGGCCCAGCAGCCGGTGCACTGGGAGGCGTGCGCGGCCGCGATTCCCGCCCGCAGCCCCTGCTCGGCGGCGCGCTGGAGCTTCATATCGAGCGTCAGCCGCAGTACCTCGCCGGGCTGGGCGTGTTGCTGGATCGTGAGCGCGCTCCGGGGCCGCCCGAGCGAGTCGACCCGCAACTGGGCGACTCCGTCCTTGCCGCGGAGGTAGGAGTCGTAGGCGGACTCGACGCCGCCCTGGCCGATCTGGTCGCTCAGCTGGTAGCCCTTGTGCCGAAGCTGCCGGTACTGCGACGGGGTCAGCAGGCCCACGAAACCGAGCACCTGCGCGGCGAGCGACTGGTAGGGGTACGACCGGAGGAAGGTGTCGGCGATGTCGACACCGGGGAACTCCTGCCCGCGCTCGCTCAGATACAGGATCTGGGGGGTGTGGATCGACTGCTGGACGGTCACCGGCGTAACCGGATCCGAGCCCCGCCGCTTCAGGTCGCTCACCATCTCCGAGACCGGCACGCCGATCACCTTCGAGAGCCGGCGCAGCTCGTTCAAGCGGGCCGACCAGGTGCTCGGGAGGTCGGCCGGCCAGAGCTGGACCGCGGTGCCGGCCTGGTTGCCGACGATTGTCCGGCCCATGCGGTCGAGGATCGCTCCGCGCGGAGCCACGACCGGTACCGAGCGAAGCTGGTTGTCGAGCGCGTTTTGCAGGTACTGCGGCCCCGACAAGACCTGCAGCGCCCAGAGCCGGAAGATCAGGATCCCGAACACGGCCAGCGCGATCCCGCCGAGGATCGCGATCCGCAGCGCCAGCTGCGGGGTGAGCCGAAACGGTTCGGCGACTCCCGGACTCTGAGGCAGGAAGGTCCGCGGTACGGTGCCGTTCGCGGTCCGGGCACGAACGCCGGTGCTAGCCAAGCAGGCGGACCTCCTCGAGCCCGCTCGGCGGCGGCATGAAGATCCGGCGGCAGAGCGCGTACACCGGCAAGGTCAGCGCAAGGTTGAAGAGGAGCGCGAACGGGAGGGCCTCGATCAGGACGCGCTGAGCCGAGGCGGGATCGCCGAGCATGTAGTGCAGGATCAGCGCGCCGAGCGAGTAGAGCACCGTGACGACCCCGACCGAGAGGAAGGGAGCGTGCGTCCGGTCGCGGCCGGTCGTCTCGCCGTAGCGCCCGATCCAGTAGCCCGCGAGCGTCAAGAGGAGGGAGCTGACGCCGAGGGTCTGCAGCGTGGCCGTATCGACGACGAGGCCGGCCGCGAAGCCGGCCGCGGCCCCGTAGATCGTGCCCCGCAGGAGGGCCACCGAGACCAAGACGACGAGCACGAGGTTTGGCGCCCCGTGCGAGACGTTGATGTCGGAGAGCAGCGTCACCTGCACGATCACGGCGACGAAGACGAGCGCCGCCCCCTTCGCGACGTCGAGCGTCATCGGTGCTTCGGAACGAGGACGAGCACCGAGCTCAACGATTGGAAATTGGCGAAGAGCTGCAGCTGCACGTGCTTGTAGAAGTCGACCTCGTTCTGGCCGACGAACGTGACCCGACCGATCGGGATCCCCGGCGGATAGATCGAGCTCAGGGTGGGGGTCTTCCAGCCCGAGGTGATCAGGAGGTCGCCGCTGTTGACCCGCTGGTCCTTCGTGACTCGGTTGAAGCTCATCCCGGCGGGCCCCTCCTGGATGATCCCGGGGGCCTGGGTCCGCGCGTCGACCGCGGAGACGGCGCTCGTCTCGTCGGTTAGCAGAGTGACCTGCGAGACGTTGTGCTCGGTCTTCGTGATCGTGCCGACGAGGCCGTCCGGGGAGACGACGGGGTCGAAGTTGCGGACGCCGCTCGTCGCCCCGGCGTCGATCACGACCTGCTGCCCGAAGTCGCCCGCGGACTGGACGATGATGTGGGCGCCGACGTAGGAGTAACCGGCCGGGAAACTCGGGCTTTTGACGAACCTGAGCAGGCCGCGCAGGGTCGCGTTCTCGCTGGCGGCGGACAGATTCTGCGTCTGCTGCTGGCGCAGCCTGTCGAGCTCGGCCCGCAGCTTGTCGTTCTGGGATTTCGCGTGCACGAGCCCGGCGAAGTAGCCGTAGGCGTCGCGGAAGGGCTGCGCGACCCGGTTGGCCCCGATCTCGAAGGGGCGGAGCACGGTCGCCCCGGCGCTCTGCACCTGGTGCAGCCCGCCGCCCGAGGACTCGCGGAAGTAGACCGTGATCAAGGCGATCGAGAGCAGCACGAGCACACTTGCCACGATCCGGCGCCTGAGGGCGCTGGCCTGTCGTGACGAGTATGAGACCGGCCTCGAGCGCGGGACCCCCGCCCCCAAGACCGCCAGCCGTGCTGAGCGGTTGCGAGGCACGAACGCTCTAGTTTAGGGAAGGAGTCGGAGAGGTGAAAGCGAAGGGTTTGGGTTCGGATTCAGTAGGAGCGGTGGTTGTTGTTTCGCCGCGCCCTCGAGGAGCTGCGGTGGATCGCCTCGAATTCCTCGAGGCTGCGGCCGGAGCCGACCGCGACGCAGGTCAGCGGGCTCTCGGCGAGATGGACGGGCATCTGGGTCTCGTAGCGGAGGCGCTCGTCGAGCCCGTGCAGGAGCGCGCCACCGCCGGCCAGCACGATCCCGCGGTCCATGATGTCCGCGGCGAGCTCGGGCGGCGTCTTGTCGAGCGTCGACTTGATCGCGTCGATGATCTGGCCGACGGGCCCGTCGAGCGCACGCCGGACCTCTTCGCTACTCAGGATCACGGTCTTCGGAAGGCCCGTGAGCATGTCTCGGCCCCGGACCTCCGCCTGCACCTCGTCGCGCAGATCGAATGCGGAGCCCACCTCGAGCTTGATCTCCTCGGCCGTTTGCTGGCCGACGAGCAGCTTGTACTCGGTCTTGATGTGCTGGATGATCGCCTCGTCCATCTCGTCGCCGCCGACCCGCAGCGACTGGCTGACGACGATGCCGCCGAGGCTGATCACCGCAACCTCGGTCGTGCCGCCGCCGATGTCGACGATCATGTTCCCGGTCGGCTCGGCGACCGGGAGGCCGGCTCCGATCGCAGCCGCCATCGGCTCCTCGATCAGGTAGGCCTGCCTCGCCCCCGCGCTCAGGGTCGCCTCCTCAACTGCCCGCTTCTCGACGCCGGTGACGCCGGAGGGCACGCAGACGACGACGCGGGGGTGCGCGAAGCGGTGCTGGTGCACCTTCTGGATGAAGTGGCGGAGCATCTGCTCGGTGACGTCGAAGTCGGCGATCACGCCGTCCTTGAGCGGGCGGATCGCCGAGATCGAGCCCGGGGTTCGGCCGAGCATGCGCTTCGCCTCGACGCCGACCGCGTGCACCTCGCCGCTTCGCTGGTCGATTGCGACCACCGACGGCTCGCTGAGCACGATCCCGCGGCCGCGCACGTAGACGAGCGTGTTGGCGGTGCCGAGGTCGACCGCCATGTCGCGGCCGCCGAATCCGGTCAGCGAGGTGAAGATGCCCATCGACCCGCGCCGAGTCTAGCGATCTGCAGCCGAAAACACCTGCACGCCGCGTTGAGCGGCCTCGACCTCGGCCCGGACGAAGCAGCCGGCGAGGTGGTCGTTGACGAGGCCGACGGCCTGCATCGTCGAGTAGACGGTCGTCGGACCGACGAAGGCGAAGCCGCGCCGTTTCAGCTCCCGGGCGAGCCGGCTCGACTCCTCGGAGACGCCGACCAGCTCGCCGGAGCCGCGGGGCGCACGCCGTGCACCTGGCCGGAAGCTCCAGACGAGCTCCGGCAGCGGGGCCTCCGCACGCATCGCACGGGTCGCGCGGGCGTTTTGGACGATCGCTTCGAGTTTTCGCCGGTTCCGGATCACCCGCTCGTCCCGGAGCAGGCGCTCGATCTTGCCGGCACCGAAGCTGGCAACGCGATCGGGGTCGAAGCCGGCGAAGGCCTCCCTGAGACCCGCTCGCTTGCGCAGGATCAGCGCCCACGAGAGCCCGCTTTGCAGGCACTCGAGGCAGAGCTTCTCGTAGAGGCCGAGCTCGTCGGTGACCGGCCGCCCCCACTCGCCGTCGTGGTAGCTGCGGTAGAGCTCGTCGCGCGCGCCCCAGGCGCAGCGGACCCTGCCGTCCTCTCCGCGGGCGAGGCCGCTCACGGCGAGGCCCCTCGCGGCGAGTCGGCAGACCGGGAGCCCGCTGTCTCAGCCGTAGCTGTACACCCCGGGGAAACGCTCGGCGAGCAGACGAACGAGGAGCGCCGCCGGCAGCCCCACGACGTTCAAGTAGTCGCCCTCGATCCGCTCGATCAGCCCGGCCCCGAGACCCTGGATCGCGTAGGCGCCCGCGCGCTCGCGCCACTCCCCGCCTGCGACGTAGAGGCCGAGCTCGCGCGGGGTCAGCCGGCGGAAGCTCACGCGCGTGACCTCGTGCTCGAGCTCCTCCCAGGCGCTCGTCAGAAGACAGAGGCCCGAGACAACCTCGTGCGTCCGGCCCGAAAGCTGTTCGAGCATCGCCTCGGCCTCCGCGGCGTCGCCGGGCTTCCCGTAGACCCGGCCGTCGAGGACGACCTCCGTATCGACGCCGAGCACCGGCCGCCCGTCCGCCACCGCCTCGACCGAGCGGGCCTTGCCTTGCGCCCGCTCCTTGACGGCCGCCTCGGGCGCGGCTCCCGGCTCCGAGTGCTCCTCGTAGGAGGGGAGGACGACCTCGAAGGGAATCGCCAGCTGCTCCAGGATCGCGCGCCGCTGCGGCGAGCTCGAGGCGAGCAGAAGCGGCGGCGCGGGCGGGGCGCTCACCCGCGCTTGCGGGCCCGCCAGATTTCCTCCGCCGGCCACTTTCTGGCCCACTCGGCGGGGACGAACTCGTAGTGAGGGTGATCCCTCGCGGACGCCGGGGCCTGCAGCTCATGCAGAGCCTCGACCTCGAAACCGTGCTCGCGCAGAAGGCGGATCCACTCGCCGTGCGGGAGGTAGAAGTTGATCCCCTCGTCCTCGCCCGGCCAGTCGAAGCGGTACATCCCGAATTGCGGCCGCAACAGCCGTTCCTCGGTCGGCCCCTCGTCGGGGGCGCAGAGGATCGAGAGCGGCGAGTTGCAGAGAAAGACGAGCCGCCCGCCCGGCCTGAGCAGCCGCGCCGCCTCCGAGAGCCACCGTTCCGGCTCGCACCAGATCGAAGCCCCGTACTCCGACAGCGCCAGATCGAAGGACGAATCCGGGAGCGGCACCTCCTCCGCGCTCGCCTCGAGCAGGGGAAACACGAGTCCGAACTCCTGCTGGCAGCGCCTCGCGGTCTCGAGCTGCGCGGGCGTCACGTCGACGCCGACCGGCCGCGCGCCTCGCCTCGCCAGCCAGGCCGAGAAGTAGGCCGTCCCGCAGCCGAGCTCGACGACGTCCTTGCCGGCGACCTCCGGCAAGGCGCGCAGCTCGGCTTCCGGTACCTGGAAGACGCCCCAGCGAATCTCCGGCTCCGCCCAGGCCTCGCGCGCCTTCGGCCCCGTGTAGTCCCTGTTCTCCTTCGTCCAGACCTCGCGGTTTCGCTCGGCGTCCGCGGACAGCTCAGGCCGGGCCATCGCCGAACCAGAGCGTCAGCTCGCGCCGGGCGGACTCCGGCGAGTCCGAGCCGTGGACGAGGTTATTCGGCATCGCGAGCGCGAGATCACCGCGAATCGTCCCCGGAGCGGCATCGGCGGGATTGGTCGCCCCGATCGTCATCCGTACGACGGAGATCGCGGACTCGCCCTCGAGGGCGAGCGCGAGCGTCGGCGCCGAAGTGATGAATTCGACGAGCTCGCCGAAGAACGGCTTCTCCCGATGCTCCTGGTAGTGCTCCTCGGCCAGCGGGCGATCGGCGCGGACGAGCCTGGCCGCCGAAAGCACCAGCCCGCGCCGTTCGAAGCGGCCGAGGATCTCGCCCGCGAGCTGTCGCTCGAGCGCGTCGGGTTTGATCAGGACGAGCGTCGACTCAGCCGCCATCGGCGGCGGAGTCTACTCAGCCCGTCGCCGCTCCCTGCGGGTGCGCGGCTCGAGCCGCTGCGTGCGGCCGAAGTCGAGCGAGGCCGGGGTCTCGACCGGCGTCTCGCAGTACGGGCAGACCTGCCAGAGCGCCTCGAGCGGGGCCTTGCAGTTGGCGCAGGCCTGCTTCAGCTTCGTCGTGCAGACCGGACAGACGAGAAAGGTCGAGTCGACCTGCGCACGGCAAACCGGGCAGTGGAGGTCCCGGGCGGCGAGCCGGTGCTCCATCGCGCGAATCTCGAGCTCCCGCTCCCGCACCTCCTCGAGGTACTCGGGAGGCCGCAGGAGCAGGTAGATCAGCGCCCCGAGGAACGGCGGCACAAGCCCGATCAGGGTTGCCATCGCGACCAGCCAGGGATCCTCGATCCGCCGCCGCGCGTCCTTGTAGACCCAGACGGCGACGGCGAGCCAGAAGACGGCGACGAGAAAGAGGGCGAGATTGCGGACGATCGCCCAGGTGCCAGAGCTGAAGAACCCGAAGGTGCCGCTGGCGATCATCTCTCCGTGCATCATGTCCACGCTCCGGTCAGAGAAGGAGCTTCCCGACGAGGTAGCCGGCGCCGAACGCGAGCCCCACGACCATCACGATCACGATCAGGGCCACCGCGAAGACGCTCAGCCGCTCGCCGAGCTTCGTCATCGTACGGTTTCCAGGCGGCCGAAGAGGTCGCGAATGAGGTAGAGCGAGCCGGTGACGAGAACGGCCCCTCGCTCCCCCGCCAGCTCCCTGGCCCGTTCGAGCGCGGCACCTGCATCTGCAACCGATTCGACGGCGGGGAAAAACTCCCTCGCGAGCCGCGCAAGCTCGGCGGCCGGAAGCGAACGGCCGCCTTGGGTCTCGGTCGCGACGAACTCCCCGCCTGTCCGGCGGAGGCCGGCGAGCATGGCGCGCGCGTCCTTGTCGGCGAGGATCGCCACGCAGAGGACGTAGTCGCGCCGGGGGAGGCGTGCGAGCAGCCAGTCCACCCCCGCCGGGTTGTGTGCGCCCGCGTAGACGTCTTCGCCGACGAGGTCGAAACGCCCGTGGAGGCCGGTTCGAACCTCGCCGGCGAGCGGGCGGCCGAGGAATCGCTCCGCGAGTGTGCGGCCGAGATCGTCGCTTCGCACGATCTCGGCGGCGCCGTTTGCCCGGGCGATCCCCTCCCACTCCCCCTCGCCGAGCACGACCGTCGCGCCCGGCGAGACGACCGCGAGCTTCTCGCGCGCGATCTGGGGGCGCGTCGCGCCCAGGACGTCGGTGTGCTCGAGCGAGACGTTGGTCAGGCCGACGATCCCGGCCTCGAGCACGTTCGTGGCATCGAGCCGGCCCCCGAGGCCCGCCTCGACGACGGCGACCTCGACTCCCGCGGCCGCGAACTCGGCGAGCGCGGCGGCCGTCAGCGCCTCGAACTGGGTCGCGCCCACGCGCTCGGCCGCCGCCCGGATCCGGGCCAGCGCCGCCTCGAGGTCCGCGTCCTCGCCGTCGAGCTGAATCCGCTCGCTCCAGCCGGCGACGTGCGGCGAGGTGTAGGCGCCCGCGCTCAGGCCCTCGCGCACGAGAAACGCGGCCGCCCGCCTGGTCGCGGTCGACTTGCCGTTCGTGCCGACGACGTGGATCGCCGGATAGCGGCGCTGCGGCTGCCCGAGCTCGGCCAGGAGGGCGTGCATCCGGCCGAGCCCGAACTCCTCCGGCCAGGGCGAGAGCGCGGCGAGCCAGTCAGTTTGAGAGGGCATCGAGCTCGCGGCGGTAGCGGGCGAGCTTCTGGCGCTCGGCCTCGACGACCTCGGGCGCGGCGTTGCGGACGAAGCGCTCATTCGTGAGCATCTTCTCCGCCCGCTCGACCTCCTTGCGCAGGCGCTCGATCTCTGCCGAGGCGTTCCCGTTCACCGCGCCGGCCTTGGGCCTGACGACCGCGTCGAAAATCCGCTGCTCGTCGGGCTCGAGCCTGACGAGCACACCGCTTCGCCGGAAGATCGCCGCGGCGTCCTGCACGCGCTCGAGCGCCGCTGCGGCCTCCTGATGGCTCGAGTCCGGCTCAGGCCACGCGGCGACGATCAGGCGGCACTCGCGACCCGGCAGGTTGGACCAGATCTCCTCGGTCACGTGGGGCAGAACCGGATGCAGCAGCTTGAGCAGGCGCTCGAGCGCCGCGAGCGCGGTCGCGCGTGCAGCCGGGTCGCCGTCGTAGAGCCGCGGCTTGATCGACTCGAGGTACCAGTCGCAGAAGTCGTCGAAGGTGAGCCGGTAGAGGGTCTGCGCGAGCCGGGCGAAGTCGAACGAGCCCAGGTCCTGCTCGACCGCGGCCCGGGCGGCATCGATCCGCGCCAGGATCCAGCGCTCCTCGATCTCGCTCGGTCGCAACGCGACCTCGTCGCCCGCGCCGGCCTGCAGCAAAAGGCGGCTCGCGTTCCAGAGCTTGTTCGCGAGCTTGCGGCCCTCCTCGATCGCCCCGTAGGAGAAGGCGACGTCCTGAGTCGAGGAGATCTTGAGCAGGCCGTAGCGGGTCGCGTCCGCGCCATAGGCGGAGATCACCTCCCGCGGGTCGATCCCCGTGCCGAGGCTCTTCGACATCCGCCGCTTGTCGGGGGCGAGGATCGTCGAGGTGATGATCACGTCGGTGAAGGGGACCTCCCCGAGCAGCTCGAGGCCTGAGAAGATCATCCGGTTCTCCCACAGGCGGATGATCTCGCGGGCGGTCACGGAGACATCGCCCGGGTAGAAGGTCTCGAGCTCGGGCGTCTCGTCGGGCCAGCCGAGGGTCGCGAAGGGCCAAAGCGCGGATGAGAACCAGGTGTCGAGCACGTCCTGCTCGCGGGTCAGCTCCCTCGAGCCGCACTCCGCGCAAGACCCGGGCTCGCTCTCGCGCACGGTCACGTGGCCGTCGGGGCAGTGCCAGACCGGCAGCTGGTGGCCCCACCAAAGCTGCCGGGAGATGTTCCAGTCGGGCGCCTGCTCGAGCGAGTCGATCGCGAAGCGGTGCTGCGATTCGGGGTGGTAGACCACACGCCGCTCGCGTAGGGCGGCCAGGGCGGGGCGCTTCAGTTCCTCCATCGAGCACCACCATTGCAGGGAGATCAGGGGCTCGATCCGGCTCTTGCAGCGCTCACAGAGGGCGACCGCGTGGCGGTAGGGCTCCTGCGCCTCGAGCTGGCCGCGCTCGCGGCACCAGGCGAGGATCCGTTCACCTGCCTCCTCCTGCGTCAGGCCGGCCAGCTCCCCGGCCTGCTCGGTCATCCGCCCGTTCGGCCCGATCACCGCCGGCTCGGGCAGCTGGTGCGCCCGGCCGATCTCGAAGTCGAGCGGGTCGTGGCCGGGCGTCACCTTGAGCGCACCGGTGCCGAACCCCGGCTCCACCCGCTCGTCGGCAATCACGGGAACGCGCCGCTCGACGAAGGGGACGAGCACCTCGCGTCCCACGTACTCGCGGTAGCGCTCGTCGCCAGGGTGCACCGCGACGGCCACGTCGGCGAGGATCGTCGCCGGGCGAACGGTCGCGATCGTGACTCCTGCGCCCTCGCCCTCGACGAACGGGTAACGGATGTAGGAGAGGACGTCCTCGACCTCCTCGTGCACGAGCTCGAGATCCGAGAGCGAGGACTCGTGGAACGAGCACCAGTTGATGATCCGGCTCGCGCGATAGATCCAGCCCCGCTCGTAGAGGTGCACGAAGAAGCGCATCACTGCCCGGATGTAGCCATCGTCCATCGTGAAGCGCTCGCGCCGGTAGTCCATCGAGGCTCCGAGCTTGCGGAGCTGTTCGAAGATCGTGCGCCCGGTTTGCTCGAGCCAGGCCCAGGTCCGCTCGACGAAGGCCTCGCGCCCGAGCTCCTGCCGCGTTTTTCCCTCCGCCGCCAGCTGCTTCTCGATCACGTTCTGGGTCGAGATCCCCGCGTGGTCGTAGCCGGGCTGAAAGAGCGCGTTGAAGCCGCGCATCCGCCGCCACCGGATCAGCGCGTCCTGGATCGATCCGTTCAGGGCGTGGCCGAGGTGGAGCTCCCCGGTGACGTTCGGCGGCGGGAAGCAGATCGTGTAGCTCGGCCGCGGGTCGTCCGCCTCGGCGTCGTAGAGGCCCTCCGCCTCCCACGTCCGCTGCCAGCGCTCTTCCACGCCCTCGGGGTTGTAGAGCGGCTCCATCGGGCCAATCGTACTGAGCTACTTCTCCGAAGCCGGCCCGCCGCGGGCTGGCCGGCGCGCCTGCTTCGGCTTCGGCGCGACGCCGGCCGTAGGCTCGAGCGAACGCGTCATCACGAGCGCGTCCCAGACCTCGCCGTTTCGGCGCCGGTAGCGCTCCCGAAGCCGCTCCGACTCGACGAAGCCGAACTTGCGGTAGAGCGAGATCGCGGCCTCGTTGTGCGGGAAGACCTCGAGCGAGACTTGGCGGAAGCCACGGCCGCACGCCCAGTCGAGCGCCGCCTCGAGTAGGGCGGAGCCGACGCCGCGGCCCCGCCAGCCACGGGCGACGCTCATCCCGAGCCAGACCGAGTCCGGCCCCGCGGCGTGCAGTCCGAGGTTGCCGACGATCGCCTCCTCCGCCTCGGCGACGAGCGCCGTCCCCGTCTCGCCCTCGAGCGACGCCGTGATCAGCTCGCTCAGGCGCTTCTCCTCGATCGGCGCCTCGGTCAGGATCCAGCGGCCCTCGGCCGCCACCTCGCCGATCAGCCCGACGACGGCCGGCACGTCCTCGCGCCGGGTCGTTCGAACGAGGACGTTGCCCGGGGCGGCTACGCCGACTCTTCGGCGAGCTCTTCGGGCTCGTCGGCCGCGGCCGCGCCGCTTGTCACGAGCGTCGGCTTCAGCCCACGCTCGATCGTGTCCTTCGTGATCGCGCACTTGACGACGTCGTTTCGCGAGGGAAGCTCGAACATCACGTCGAGCAGCGCCGCCTCGATGATCGAGCGGAGGCCGCGGGCGCCTGTCTCACGCTCGAGCGCCTTGTCCGAGATCTCCCAGAGCGAGTCGTCGGTGAAGACGAGCTCGATGTTGTCGTAGCCGAAGAAGCGCTGGTACTGCCGGACGAGCGCGTTCTTGGGCTCGGTCAAGATCTGGACGAGATCCTCGCGCTGGAGCTGGTGCACCGCCGAGACGACCGGCAGCCGGCCGATGAACTCCGGGATCAGGCCGTAGGAGAGGAGATCCTCGGGCATCACCTGGGAGAGGAGCTCGGCGGCCTCGTTCGAGTTCTTCGAGCGGATCTCCGCGCCGAAGCCGACCGCGTTCTTGCCGATTCGCTTGGCGATGATCTTGTCCAGATCCGCGAACGCGCCGCCGCAGATGAAGAGGATGTTTGTCGTGTCGATCGAGAGGAACTCCTGGTGCGGGTGCTTGCGCCCGCCTTGGGGAGGCACCGAGGCGACCGTCCCCTCGAGGATCTTCAGGAGCGCCTGCTGCACGCCCTCCCCGGAGACGTCCCGCGTGATCGAGGGGTTGTCCGCCTTGCGGGCGATCTTGTCCACCTCGTCGATGTAGATGATCCCGGTCTCGGCCTTCTTGATGTCGAAGTCGGCCGCCTGGATCAGCTTCAGGAGGATGTTCTCGACGTCCTCGCCCACGTAGCCGGCTTCGGTCAGCGCCGTCGCGTCGGCGATCGCAAAGGGCACGTTCAGGATCCGAGCAAGAGTCTGGGCGAGGAGCGTCTTGCCGCAGCCGGTCGGGCCGAGCAGCAGGATGTTCGACTTCTGCAGCTCGACCTCGCCCTCCTCGGTCGCCATCTGGACGCGCTTGTAGTGGTTGTAGACCGCGACCGAGAGGGTGCGCTTCGCCTCCTCCTGCGAGACGACGTAGTCGTTCAGGACCTCGTAGATGTCCTTCGGCTTCGGCAGGTTGTCGAGGTCGAGCTGGGCCGGAGTCGTCAGCTCCTCGTCTATGATCTCGTTGCAGAGGTCGATGCACTCGTCGCAGATGTAGACCCCCGGGCCGGCGATCAGCTTCTTGACCTGACGCTGGGACTTGCCGCAGAAGCTGCAGAGAAGCTGCTCGTTGCCGTCTGTCGCTCGGGCCACGTCTCTCCTTTTAGCCTGAAATCGACTCCGCTGCTAGGGCCTTGACCCGTCGCGGTGGACGATCACGCTGTCGATGATGCCGTACTCCTGGGCTTCTTGCGGCGTCATGAAGTAGTCGCGCTCCATGTCTTTGGAGACTCGCTCGAGCGGCTGTCCCGTGTGCTCGGCCATGATCTCCTCGAGAGTCCGCTTGAGCGCGATCGTCTCGCGCGCGTGGATCTCGATGTCGGTGGCCTGCCCTTGGAAGCCGCCCCACACCTGGTGGATCAGGATCTTCGAGTTCGGCAGCGCCATCCGCTTCCCTTTCGTCCCGCCGGCGAGGAGCAGCGCACCCATCGACATCGCCGTCCCGACGCAGATCGTCTGCACGTCCGGCTTGATGAACTGCATCGTGTCGTAGATCGCGAGCCCGTGGTAGACCGAGCCGCCGGGCGAGTTGACGTAGATCGAGATGTCCTTGTCCGGGTCCTCGGACTCGAGGTGGAGAAGCTGGGCGATGATCAGGTTCGCGATCTGATCGTCGACGGGCGTGCCGAGGAAGACGATCCGTTCGTTCAAAAGACGCGAGTAGATGTCGAAGGCGCGCTCGCCGCGCGAGGTCTGCTCGACGACCATGGGAATCAGCGGGCTCATGCAGGCTCCTTGCTTGCCGGGGTCCAGAGTTTCGTTTCGGTCGGGGCGGTTTCCTTGTCGGGTGTCCAGAGCTTCTCGCGGGCTTCGGCGAGCTCGAGCTCGATCGGCTTGACCTCGGCCACGATCCGGTCGAGCGCCTGCTTCAGCCGCAGGTCGGCGCGAAGCGTCTCGAAGCGGCCGGACTCGCGGAGCTCCGCCGTCACCTGCTGCGGGTCCTGCTCGACCGTCTCGGCCTGCTCCCGGATCAGCTCCTCGACCTCTTCGTCTGCGACCTCGATCCCGAGCTTGTCCGCCGCGGCTTCGAGCACGAGCTCGCGCGCGACGGAGCGCTCCGCCTCGGCGCGGACTCCCTGGGCCAGCTGCTCCGGGCTCTGGCCGGTCGCCTGCAGGTAGAGGTCGGCGCTGATCCCGCGGCTGTCGAGCGAACGGCCGAGCTGGTTCAGGAGCTCGCGGGCCCGCGCCTCCACGAGCGGCCCCGAGGCGCTCGCCTTGGAGGCATCGACGAGGGCGTCGATCGCCGCCGAGCGGAAGGCGGCGTCGAGCTCGTCCTCGAGCTGCTCGCGTAGGCGAGTCTCGATGTCCTCGCGCAAGGACCCGATCGTCTCGAACTCGCTCGCGGCGCGGGCGAGCTCGTCGTCGGCCGGCGGCAGCACCTTCTCCTGGATCTCCTTGACCTTCAGCTCGGTCGTGCGGGAGGCGCCATCGGGCAGCGGATACTCGACGCTTCGGGTGTCGCCCGGGGCGGCGCCGATCAGGGCCCGCTCGATCTCCTCGAGCAGGCGGCCGGAGCCGAGCTCGAGCACGAGGTCACGCTGGGCCTCGCCCGACTCCTCGACGGCATCGACGACGACCACGTCGCCCGTCTGGGCGGGACGGTCCTCGACCGGCGACAGTCCGGCGACACTCTCGCGCAGCACGTCGAGCTCCTGGTCGACGAGCTCCTTGGGGATCTCAGCCTCGAGCTTCGGGACCTCGACCTCGCTCCAGTCCGCGAGCTCGGGCTTCGGCTGGACGTCCACGGTCGCGGTGAAGCTGAAGTCCGCATCCTCGGACTCCGGCAGCTCGTAGTCGTACTGGGGCTGGGAGACAGGGCGGATTCGCGTCGTCGCTGCCGCGTTCCAAAACCAGCCGCCGATGTGGCTCTCGACGGCCTCACTCAGCAGCCGTTCGGGCCCGATCCGGGTCCGCAGCACGCGCGGCGGCACCTTGCCGGCGCGAAACCCGGGGATCTTGACGCTGTCCGCGAGATCGGAGGTCGCATGTTCGACCGCGTGCTGCAGGTCGGCACGGGGCACGTCCACCTCGAGCCGCACCTTGTTGTCGGCGAGCTCTTCGACCCGGACAGCCATCCGTCCATTCAAGCAAAGAGGTTCCGGCCGCCGTCAGCACGGACCTCTCCCGGCCGGGCTCGCGCGGGGGCCGCCGCCGGGCCGGCGCGAGTAGGGTCAGCCGGTGCGCCTCTTCGTCCTCGCCCGCCACGCGGAGTCGACGCTCAATGAGGAGCGGCGCGTCAACGGCGATCCCTCCCGCCCCGCGCCGCTGACTGAGCGAGGCGAAGCGGAGGCACGGCTACTCGGCCTGCAGCTTCGCGCGCTGCCACTCGAGGCGTGCCTGCACACGCGCTTCGAGCGCACGCGCGAGACCGCGGCCCTCGCGCTCGAGGGGCGAGACGTGCCGCTGGAGACGGAGCCGCTCTTCGACGACGTCGAGGTCGGCGAGCTCGAAGGGGAGACGATCGAGGAGTACCGGGCCTGGAAGCGCGCGCACAGCCGCCGCGACCGCTTCCCGGGGGGCGAGAGCCTCGACGAGGCCGGCCTGCGCTACGCGACCGCCTTTCGCCGCCTGCGCGAGCGCCCGGGCCGCTGCCTGCTCGTCGTCTGCCACGGGATCCCGATCCGCTACGCGCTGAATGCGGTCGGCGGCTCGGACGATCCCGACGGCCCCGTGCACGACATCCCGAACGCGACCCCGTTCCTGTTCGACGACGCGGCGCTCGCGGCCGCCGCGACCGGGATCGAACGTCTATGCGGGCGAGAGGACTCGAACCTCCAAGGGCTTTCGCCCAACGGGTCCTAAACCCGTCGCGTTTGCCAATTCCGCCACGCCCGCTCTCCCGTCAAGGATAAGCGCGACGACGCCTTCTGCCTCGCCCGGCCGGCGTGCGCCACGGTTACGAAGGCGCGCAGCCGGGAACTCTGCCCGCTATGACCGACCAGGAAGATCGCGAGCGCGAGAGCCGGCTCTCGGAGGAGACGAAGTTCGAAGAGCAGGCGGACGAGGTCGAAGGCGAGCAGCGGCAAACGGCCAAGCGCCTCGCCACCGACCCGATCGTCACCGAGCCACCGCCGGACGAGAACTGAACCTCAGCGCCGGCGCCGCGCCTTGCGAAGCGCGGCCTCGGCCTCGGCGAGCGCCTGCTCGGAGGCCTCCTGGCGCTTCTGTGCGCGGCTAGCCCGACGCCGAGCCGAAGCTGCCGCGCTCTCGGCGCGCTTGGCCTCGCGCTCGGCCTCGGTCGTCTCGCGCGCGCGCTCGCGTACCTCCTCCCTGGCGGCCTGGACGGCGCGGCGGGCCGGCGCGGTTTCGTCTCCCTCCGCTCCCGCGCGAGCGCCCGGCGCCCGCGCTTTCGGCGGTGGCGTCAGCCCGGCGAGCGCCTCGAAGCCCGGCGGCTCGAGCTCCTCGCTCAAGACCCCTGCGCGGAGCAAGAAGCGGGAGCCCGTGTCGAGCGCCGCCGCCTCGAGCGTCTTCGCGATCCGCTCGACGAGCGCATCGCTGACCGAGCGCCCCTCCGCCGTCAGGAGCTCGCGGCCGAGGCGGGCGAGCGCCCGCACCGCCCGCCTCTGCTCGCCGAGACGCTCCTGCAATTCGCGCGCGCCCTTGCCGGAGAGCGCGCGCTGCTGGGCTTTTCGAAGCTCCTCCGCGGAGCGCAGGAGCGCCAGTACCTCTCCCGGCTCGCGGCGCGCGAGCTGGTTCGCGGCCCAGACCGGGACGCTCGGCTTCGCCAGCTCCTTGACCTCGGCCGCGGCGTCGGGGCGGCCGGCCTTGGCGAGCCGTCGCGCGAGGTCGTTCCGGGTGCGCGTGAACTCTTCGAGCGGGAGGGCGTACAGCTGGTCGAGTTCCGCCTCGACGTCCGGGACGACGCTCAGATGCTTCTGCTCAGGCAGCCTCGCTCAACGCCTCGATCAGCTCGCCCTTCGACATCTTCGAGCGGCCCCTGATCTGCGCCCGGCGGGCGCGATCCTCGAGCTCCGAGCGCGAAAGCGACGCGAGCTCCTCCTCGCGACCGTCTCGCGGCGAGCGCCGCCGCCGCGCGCGGGCCCTCCCGCCGGCGGCGTCGATACTGGCCCGCAGTGCCTCGAGCAGATCCGGCGGTGCGGCCTCCTCGGGCTCGGCCGCGTGGTGAACATCTTTCCCGGCGCGCTTTGCCCGGATCACCTCGCAGAGCGCGTCGCGGTAGGTGTCCTTGTACTTCCCCGGCTTGAAGTCACCGCTGAAGTTGTCGATCAGCTGCTCGGCCATCGCGAGCTCTTCCTTCGAGACCCTCCCCCCGGCCGGCTTCAGCTCGTCGACCGGCCTGATCTCGTCTGCGAAGTAGAGCTGTTCGAGCGCGAGCACGCCGTCCCGGACCCGGAGAACGCCGAGATGCTGGCGCTCGCGCAGCACGAACTTCGCGATCCCGGCGAGTCCCGATTCCTCCATCGCCCGCACGAGCAGCGAGTAGACCTTCTCGCCCCCCTCCTGCGCGCCGAGGTAGTAGGTGTGCGCGAAGTAGATCGGGTCGATCTGCTCGGAGGGGACGAAGTCCGTGATCTCGATCGTCTTGTAGCCCTCGACGCGTGCGGCCTCGAAATCCTCGTCCGCCATGAACACGTACTCGCCGGGCTTGAACTCGAATGCCTTCACCACCTCCTCGTCGGGCACGGGCCTGTCCTCGAGCTTGCAGATCTTCTG
Organism: Gaiellaceae bacterium; assembly: GCA_036378475.1. Classification (GTDB taxonomy): domain Bacteria; phylum Actinomycetota; class Thermoleophilia; order Gaiellales; family Gaiellaceae; genus 13-2-20CM-68-14. Next base: position 5,581 of record DASUWJ010000142.1, on the reverse strand, counting down.
GTAGCCGATCGGGCTCTCGTCCTGCTCGTGGACGAAGTGGAAGTGCAGCTTGTGCTCGGTGATGGCGCTGTACATCCGCACAGGCACATTCACGAGCCCGAAGCTGATCGCGCCGCTCCAGAGTGCCCTTCGCACCGGCTTCTTCTAGCCTCAACGGGCGCAGGAAAAACGCCCGTCGGGCCGTAAGAGAGGATCCTTGCGCGCGCCGCCGAGGTCAGTGGGCTCCGATCGCCCGTCGCTTCGCCTCTCGCTCTGCCTCGCGCTTGCGCTCCTGGCGCTGCTCGGGCTCCCTGCGGCACAGGCAACCGGCGCGAGGGGCGCCCCTGCCGCCTGCACGGGTGGAGCCTCCTCGATCCGCGCCGAGCGGCTCGGGGGCCGGATCGTCGTCTCCGCCCCGGCGACCTCGGGCTGCATCCCGCGCTAGGCCCTCTGGCTCGCGGCTGCCGTTCGGCACCGGCCCGCGACGAAGGGCGCGGCGGCTCGGCCGGGAGCGAAACCTCCCGGGCGCGAAAACCGTTGTACGCCTACCTCAGCCCTCGAAGGAGGTGATCGCACGTGAGCATCCTCTGGATCATCCTGATCGTCATCCTCGTGCTCGCACTGCTCGGCTTCTTTTCGCGCGGCCGCTGGTAGGCCTCGATCGCTAGCCGGTAGGCCGCCCGGCCCATTGTCGGGCGGCCGCCCTGCTGGCACTGTTCGAGGGTGGACGCGAGCATGCTCGCCGAGTTCGACCGTTCGCGGGAGCTGCCGCGCCTCGGGGGCATGGCCCGCCCCGACGGTGTCGCGATCGTCAGCGAGCGCTTCTGGGCCTTCGCGGGGGTAGACGGGTCGCTGCGGGAGGGACGGATGCCGAAAGCGCGGCGCTCGCTCCGCCGGATTCCGCTCCTGCGCGGGCTCGTCCGGCTCTCGCTCTCGCTCACGCCGCTCGTTCGGCGGGACGGGGTTGCCAGGACGCGCGAGCGGCTGCTGCTCGGGCTGGCCGTCGCCGCGCCATTCGGTTTCGCCTTCCTGCCGCAGCGTTTTTCGCTCGCGGCGGGCCTCGCCCTGACCGCCTGCCTGATCGGCTGGATGCTGCGCGGGCGCACCCTCTCGCTCCACGGCGCCGAGCACCGCGCGATCGCGGCCGTCGAGGAGCGGCGGCTGGCAGCGACGTGGGAGGGCTCGGCTCGGCCGACCAGGTTCGCCTCGCGCTGCGGCACTAACTTCGCCGCCCTTGCGCTGCCGATCTCGGTTGCGTTCGAGCGCTTCTGGCCCTTCGCTCCGACGCTCTACGCCTCCGCCGCGGTCGTCCTGCTCTCACTGGCGGTCACGATGGAGCTCTGGGTCGCTGTCGAGGGCTCGAGGCGGCGGCTCGCGCGCGCGCTCCTGCTCCCCGGTCTCGGCCTCCAGCGCCTGACGACGCGCGAGCCCTCCCTGGCCGACACGCGGATCGCCCTCCGGGCGACCGAATCGGTCCTGCAGCGCGAAGCCCTCGCCGCCTAAGCACTCCGAGCGGCCCAACGGAGATACCCGCCCTGCGCACGCTAGAGACGCTAGCGGGCCATTAAAGTGAGGGACGCGGTCTCAGCGCTAGGTGCGCTGGCGGCGCGCGAAGCGCTCGGCGTGACGGCGAGTCGCGCAGCCTTGCATATCGATGATCTTGCCGTCGCGGAGCGTCAGGACCTGGAAGCGTTCCTGGCGGCGCCCGTCGGCGGCGAGCCATTGCGTCGAGCCAATGATCGCGTTGTCACCGACTCGGATGAATTCGGGTTGCACTTCGATTTGGTGGTCGCCGCCCTTGCGGATTTGGAAGCTCAAGACCTCACGGGCCTCGTCGGGCCCGCGTCAGGAGGGGGTGCGTTTCCACCAGAGATGGCCGTGCGGGATGCCGCGCCATTCGCAGTCGGCGGCGATCAAGTCGGCGAACGGTCCTGGGTCGCCTCGGTTGAGGGAGTCCGCCGCGGCGCGGAGCTGGTCGATCACGGGCGGATCATGCCAGCGACCGACTGGTAATTGGAGCGCGTTCAGGGTCTTTGCCGTGAAACCTGCGATCTTCATGCGCGCCTCGATCAGGTTTCATAGGCTCCGCGGGACGAACTGGATACCGAACCGAGAGGGAGGAGCGATGTCAGAGGTGAGGCAGATCGGCCAGCGGTTTATCAGCGCCTTCAACGCCCACGACGAGGCCGCCATCCGTGAGCTGAACAGCGAGAACGCCGTCTTTGAAGCTCCGGGTGAGGTGAAGATCCAGGGGCGCGAGCCCGCGACGCAGTACGCGATGGCGTGGCTGAACGCCTTCCCGGACGCCCGCATCACCGTCCACAATGAGTTGGTGGCCGGTGACTGGGTCGTGCAGGAATTCACTTTCTCGGGCACGCATGAAGGCACGCTCGTGTCCCCCGCCGGCGAGATCCCCGCCACCCACAAGCAGCTCAACGGACGGGGCGTCCAGATCTTCCGCGTCGAAGGCGCCGCAGTTGCCGATACGCGCCTCTACTTCGACCAAGTTCAGGTGATGAGCCAGCTCGGACTCATGCCAGAGCCGACCGCGGCATAAGCGCAGGGACGAAGCAGCCGCAGCGCCGCATGATCGCCCAGGTCTGCAGAGGGGCACAGCGCTTTTGAGTTCCTGGGGAAGCTCGTTCGGATCGGCGAGCGTCTCGGCGATGCAGATCTACGACGAAGTGCTCGTCCCGCGACTGTCTGTTCCCTGGGCGCGTCTGTTTCTTGCCGAGCTCGACCTCGACCGGGCGAGGTGGTTCTCGATCTCGCCTGCGGGCCCGGCTCGGCGACCCGCTTGGCCGCCGAAGCGGTCGGGCCGAGCGGTCGGGTCACCGGCTTTGACCTTAGCCCGGCCATGCTCGAGGTCGCGCGCACGAAGACGACAACCGCGAGCGCCGCGCCGATCGAGTACATCGAGGCGCCGGCCGACGCGCTGCCGGTCGCTGAAGCGAGCTTCGATGTCGCCGTCTGCCAGCAGGGCCTGCAGTTCTTCCCCGACCGCCAAGCCGCACTCGCCGAGATGCATCGAGCCCTGCGCCCTGGCGGCCGACTCGGCGTTGCGGTCTGGACCGAGATCTCCGACTCGCCGCTTTTCTTTGCGCTCTACAAAGCGCTGCTCGATGTCGCCGGCGCCGCGCTAGCCGACCGCTATCGGAACGGCCCCTGGGGCTTTCCGGATGCCGGGCAGTTGCTCAAGGTGCTCGAAGGCGCAGGCTTCTCGGATGTACGCGTCGAGGGACGCAGCCTAGATGTGCGCTTCGAAAGCGGCCCGTCACAATTCGCGTCCACGCTTGCCGCCTCCGGGATCGCGGCCGACATCGAGACATTCGGAACCCCAACAACACGACAAGCTCATCCGCGCATTCGCCGACCACGCCGCACCGCTCACGGTCAACGGCGCCATCCACTCGCCGACGGCCTCCAATCTCGCGGTCGCACACCGCTAACGAGGGCGACTCGAGGCGCATCCTGCCGGGCGCCTCGAATCCCGAGATCAACGGGGTAAGAGGCACGGAGGGCGATGTCGGCGCCGCCATGCGGTGATTCAGAGCCGCTGCAGAGTCGAAAGTCTCTGCAACTCAAAGGTTCATGGCCCCGGGAGGAATCGAACCTCCGCACGCGGATTCGAAGTCCGCCGCTCTATCCACTGAGCTACGGGGCCTTCGCCGCAGGGTAGACGAGGTTCGGCGGCTCCTCGCTGCGAGAGACCGCGAGCAAATTCGCCACGAGAACGCGCGTCATCGCGGCCCGGGTCTCTACGGTGGCGCTGCCGATGTGCGGTGTCACGACGACGTTCGGCAGGGCAAAGAGCGCCGGCGGCACCTCCGGCTCGCGCGCGAGGACGTCGAGGCCGGCGTCGATCCGGCCGCTGACGAGCTCGCGGACGAGGGCGGCCTGATCGACGATCTGGCCGCGCGCCGTGTTGACCAGGCAGGCACCGTCTCGAAGCAGGGCCAGCCGACGGCGATCGAGTAGGCCACGTGTCTCCTCCGTCAGCGGCAGGTGCAAGCTGACCACGTCGACCACCGCCAGCAGCTCCTCGAGCGGGAGCCAGCCCTCGGCGAGCTGATGGCGCGAGTGGTAGACGACCTCCATCTCGAAGGCCCGCGCCCGCCCGGCCACCGCCTGCCCGATCCGCCCGAAGCCGATGATCCCGAGCCTCGCTCCGGCGACGTCGCGGCCGAGGAACTCCGGCTCGGCCCAGGTACTCGACCAGGCGCCATCGCGCACCCTGCGGTCGGCCGTGACGAGCCGGCGGCGGACCGCCAGGATCAGCGCGAAGGCGAGCTCGGCCGTGGCGGCCGTCAGGACCCCCGGCGTATTCGTGACCGCCACGTCGCGCGAGGCGCAGGCGGCGACGTCGATCGAGTCGTAGCCGACGCCGTAGTTCGCGACCAGGCGGAGGTTCGGCAGCAGCTCGAGCGTGCGCTCGTCGATCTGCTCGCCGACAACCGCGAGCGCCTCGACGTCCGCGCGCGGACCCCCCAGGCCTGCCGGGAGCGGAGCCTGCAGGTACTCGACGTCTTCCAGCTCGTCCCACGCTGGCCCCGGGAAACGCGAGGAGGCGAGGATCTTCAAGGCCGGGCTATTCTGTCCCGGTTACGCGGTGGCGGTAGCTCAGTTGGTAGAGCCCCGGGTTGTGGTCCCGGTGGTCGGGGGTTCGAGTCCCCTCCGCCACCCCTCGTCGCCGAGGCTCACCGGACCGAGTCGATCAGCCTGTCGGCCGGTTTCCAGAAGGCGTTTCTTGCCCCGGCGCTCGTCTCGAGCACCGAGACATGGGTCGCGGAAAAGCCGGGCCTCGACTTGACCCCGATGATCTGAATCCGGTCGGCCGGGAATTTGGCGTAGGCGAGCCGGACGAGCAGGGCGTGCGCCCCGACACCGCCGACGCCGGTATCACGGTCGCCGACCATGATCACGATCTTCGTCCTCGAATCGAGCTTCTGGAGCGGCCCCAGCCGCTCGTACGGCGAGCTCAGGCCCGGGAACACCGCCAGCACGGCCCGCGGCTCGTGCCCTTGCGAGGCCTCGATCGCCGCGTAGTCGACCGCGATCCGTCCACCGCGCGAATAGCCGATCACCACCTCGGGAGCCTTGGGGTTGCCGAGCCGCTGGAGCGCCGCGCTGACGCCCGCCTCGAGGTCGGCGAAGGGATCCATGGAAGCGCCGACCTCGTAGCGCGGATAGATCACATCGCTCCCTTCGGCGGCCAGGTGCTGCAACCAGGCAACGTGGTTCACCGGCGTCTCCTCGGTCGGCCCGCCGTAGCCGTGCAGGAAGACGACGAGCGAGCGGGGCTTGCCCTTGGCGGCGTAGAACCAGACCTGTCCCGCACCCTGGCCGAACGGTCCTTCCTGGACACCCGGCGGATAGCGGCTCGCCGCCCCGCCGCCGCCGCAGCCCGCGGCGAGCGCCGCGAGCAGGCCGAACAGGAGCCAGCTGACGAGGCCCACGCCGGGCCTAGTGACCTGAGTCGTTAGTCCGCAGGGACCCGGCGTGTGCCGCCGAATGTCGTCTTGTTCGGCTACGACGATGGGAGGCGGTTATGCCGGTTCGTGCGGAGGTCGTGCTCAGCGATGAGGAGCGGGAGACGCTGGAG
>DASUWJ010000141.1:0-21781 GCA_036378475.1 Gaiellaceae bacterium | reverse complement strand
CTTCGGCAGGTTGAGCCCGATCGCAGAGAAGAGCGAGTCGAGACCCTTGGCCAGGCCGAAGCCGACGAAGAGCCCGAGGACCGAGGCGAGCACGCCGACGACGAGTGCCTCGAGCACGACGACCCGCCGGACCTGGCGGCGCGAGGCACCGAGTGTCCGCACCGTGGCGAACTCCCGTGCCCGCTGGGCGACGGTGATCGAGAGCGTGTTCGCGATCACGAATGCCCCGACGAAGAGCGCCACGCCTGCGAAGGCGAGCAGGGCCTTCTGGATGAAGCCCGTAAAGCCGGAGACGCTCTTCGCGTCCTCTTTGGCCTGCGCCGTCGCGTCGCGGACCTGCGCCGTCGGAGGCAAAAGCGGCCGCAGCTCGTTGAGCAGGCTCGCGGTCGCGACACCCGATTTGGCCTGCACGCGGATCACGTCGAGCTTGCCCTCCTTGCCGAGCAACCGCTGCGCGGTCGGCAGGTCGAAGACGGCGATCGTGGCGCCGCCAATCGAGCTGACCGACGACAGCTCGGCGATGCCGCTGATCCGGAAGCTCCTGAGCCCGGAATGCGACTCGATCCGGATCGGCTGGCCGACGGCGAAGTGCTTCTTGTCGGCCGTCGCTTTGTCGATCGCGACCGCATCGGGGCCGACCGGCCAGCTACCGCCGACGAGCGTAAGTGGGCTGAAGCGCTGATCCTGCGGCCGAATCCCGAACGCGAACTGGGGCGCGTTGCCGCCGATCGTCTTTCCCTTGCGGTCGACGAGCTTCGTCGCCTGATCGGTGACCGAGCCGGCGGCGGCGGCGACGTCCGGGAGCGCTTGCACCCTTGCCAGCAGGGACGCCGGGAAGCCCGGGGCGGCCTCGGGCGGGCCGTTGTTGCTCGAGAAGGCCAGCTTGCTCGTGATCACGGCGTTCGTGTTCTTGTAGGCGCCGAAGAAGATCGTGTGGAAGCCGGCGTTGATCGTGTCCGTCAGCACGAAGGTGCCGCTGATCATCGCCACGCCGAGCACGATCGCGACCGCGGTCAGGGCGGCCCGGAGCTTGCGCCCCGCGAGCCCGCGCAGGGCGACGCGGATCATCGCCCGGCGAGCTCGTCCATCGCCGAGCTCACATCGCCCGGCTGCGCGCCCGTCAGGTCCCGGACGATCAGGCCGTCGGCGAGGAAGAGGATCCGATCGGCGATCGCCGCCGCCCGTGGATCGTGCGTGACCATCACGGTCGTCTGCCCGTACGACTCGACCGAGTCGCGCAGGAGCTCGAGGATCTCCGCGCTCGTGGCCGAGTCGAGGTTGCCGGTCGGCTCGTCCGCAAAAACGACCGTGGGCCGGGAGACGAGCGCGCGCGCGATCGCGACCCGCTGTTGCTGCCCACCCGAGAGCTCCGCGGGCCGGTGCGAGCGCCGATCCGCGAGGCCCACCTTGTCGAGGAGCGCCTCGAAGAACGCGCGGTCGGGCTTCTCGCCCGCGATCGAGAGCGGCAGGAGCACGTTCTCCTCGGCCGTCAGCATCGGCAGCAGGTTGAAGAACTGAAAGACGAAACCGATGTGCTCGCGGCGGATCTTCGTGACCTCGTTGTCGCTCAGCTGGCCGAGCCGCTTGCCGGCGATCACGACGTAGCCGGACGTCGGCCGGTCGAGCGCGGCGAGCAGGTGCATCAGGGTCGACTTGCCCGACCCCGACGGACCCATGACGGCGGTCAGCTTGCCGGGCTCGACCACGAGGTCGATCCCGCGCAGGGCGTCGACTGCGGTGTCTCCCTCGCCGAAGCGCCGTGTCAGCCCGTGCGCCTCGACGACCGACCCCGACTGCGTGTTTTCGAGCGCCTGCGCGGCAGGCATTGCAATCGACTCGCTCACAAAACTCCCTCCTACCTTGGGCGACCTGACCCTCGCACGCGCGCGCCCGCGAATCAATGGGCCGTCCGGCCCATTGCTAGCGTAGGCCGCCGTGAGCACGCTCGCCTTCGACGTCGCCTCGGTCCGCGGTCGCTTCTCCGCCCTCCAGCGCCGGCTGGCCTTCTTCGACGGCCCCGGCGGCACCCAGACCCCCGACGAGGTGATCGACGCGATCGCGAACTACCTGCGGGACTCGAACGCCAATGTCGGCGGCCCGTACGAGACGAGCCGCCGCACCGACCAGCTGGTCGAGGACGCCCGGCTCGTCGGGGCCGGCTTCCTCGGCTGCTCGCCGCAGGAGATCGTCTTCGGCGCGAACATGACCACGCTCAACTTCGCCCTCTCACGCGCCGCGGCGCGGGAGTGGCGGCAGGGCGACGAGGTGCTCGTCACCCAGCTCGATCACGACGCGAACGTCTCACCCTGGCTCGAGCTCGCGCACGACCTCGGCCTCGTCGTTCAATTCGCGGGACTACGGGACGACACGACGCTCGATCTCGACGACCTGGCGGCCAAACTCTCCGAGCGGACGCGCGTCGTTGCCTTTCCCTGGGCCTCGAACGCGGTCGGCACGCTCGTCGACGTCGGCCGGGTCGCCGCGCTCGCGCACGAGGCGGGCGCGCTCGCCTGGGTCGACGCGGTCCACTACGGACCGCACGGGCCGATCGACGTTGCCGCGGCGGGCGTCGACGTGCTCGTCTGCTCGCCCTACAAGTTCTACGGACCGCACCTCGGGCTCGCCTACGCGAACTCAGAGCTGCTCGAGCGCTGGCGGCCCTACAAGGTTCGGCCCGCGGCCGACGAGCCGCTCGGGCACCGCTACGAGACCGGGACGCTGCCCCACGAGCTGCTGGCGGGCTTCGTCGCGGCGGTCGAATACATCGACTCGATCGGCTGGGACGCGATCCACTCGCACGAGCGCGAACTCGGCGAACGCTTCCTCGCGGGGCTGCCCGACTCATGCCGGTTATACGGCTTGAACACCATGGATAACCGGGTCTCGACCTTCTGCTTCAACGTCGAGGGCCGCTCGCCGCGTGAGGTCGCCGAGCATTTGGGCGAGCACGAGCTCGCGGTCTGGAGCGGCAACTACTACGCGGTCGAAGTGATGGCGCGGCTCGGGCTCGAGGACGGGGCCGTCCGCGCCGGGATCGTGCACTACAACACGAGCGAAGAGGTCCACCGGGTGCTCTCCGCACTGGCCGCGCTGTAGCGCGCGTGCCGGACCGGGACACCGAAAAACAGCGGATTCCGAGCGTGACTTCGGGCTGCGCGCTTATCTTTCGCGAGCCCAGTGGCCTAGCGTACGTACGGCGCTAGGGCCTGCAGGCATGGATAGGAGGGAGCGTCGGCCTGGCCGTACCAGAGCATCACTCCGGCCAGGTGCTCTGCCGCAGCGTATCCGGCGGTGCCGGCGCAGTCTGACTTCGGAGGCGGGTAGTCGCCGAGGTCGAGTCCGGCCGTGATCTTCCACGCCGGAATATGCGACTGTGTCTCCAGGGCCATGATTTGGGAGGCCAGAGCTGTCCCGCTCGCGCCGTAGCTCATCGCATTGAACTGGTCGATGTACGCGGTCTGGATTCTTCCGATGTCGAAGTTCGTCGTCGGATCCACATCGGATGTGATCAGCGGCCTGCGGCCGCGCGCGGTCCTGACCGCCTTCGCGTCCTCGTACACAGTTCGGGTGCAGGCGGCTAGATCGCCGGCGGTCAACACCGGACGGCCGGTACCTGCGTCCTGCTCGATGTCGAGGTCGATGCCGTCGAACCCCTTCGACTTCATATATCGCACGAGGTTCCGCGCGAAGGCAACGACAGTCGACGGACGGCACGGGTAGTACCAATTCGGGTTCGTCGAACCGCCGATCGAGATCAGCGCCAGCTTGCCGTGCCGGTGCACCTCACGGACGAAGGCGCGCACGTTACGGACACCGTTGAACTGCTGCGAGAGCGAAGCCGCACCGCGGCAGTCGCTCGCCGGCTTGTCTCGGCTCACGCAGGTGGACAGCGAGAACAGGTCCACCTGAGTGACAGCGTTCCAGGTGATCGTCTGGAGGCGGCCGCCGTCCCACGCGAGCCAGAACAGGACCGACTGGTACCCGCCAGGGCGAGCGCTCGGCGCGGCCCGTCGTGCTGAAGCCCCACCCACCTGCATCACTCCGTTTACCAGGCAGACACAGCCGAGCAGCGCCACGAGGCGAGCTCTATTGCACAAGATCCGCGTCGGCCCCACTCCTAGTCGTTATCGGTGGGGACACCACCAAGCGTGAGCCTCGTGTGCACCGGCTGCCCTCGAGACGCACATAGCGGCCTAGACTCGCATCGTGGCCTTTTGCACGAGCTGCGGCGCTGAAAATCGGGAGGAGGCGCGCTTCTGCGACGCGTGCGGAGCCGCTCTCTCGTCCCTGCCGACCCGCGAGTCGCGCAAGACCGTCACCGTCCTCTTCTGCGACGTCACAGGTTCGACGGCGATGGGCGAGAAAATCGATCCCGAGAGTCTGCGTCGCGTGATGTCCCGTTACTTCGAGGTCGCGAAGGCGATCATCGAACGCCACGGCGGCACGGTCGAGAAGTTCATCGGGGACGCGATCATGGCCGTTTTCGGCGTCCCGGCCCTGCACGAGGACGACGCGCTGCGGGGCGTTCGGGCCGCTGCCGAGCTCCGCGACGCACGCGCGGCCCTGAACGAGGAGCTCGTCCAGATGTACGGGACCCGGATTGACCTCCGCATTGGGGTGAACACGGGCGAGGTCGTCACGGGGACCGAAGAGCGGCTCGCGACGGGCGACGCCGTCAACGTCGCGGCGCGGCTCGAGCAGGCGGCCGAGCCCGGCGAGGTTCTCGTCGGGCCGGCGACCGTCCGCCTCGTTCGGGACGCGGTCACCTTGGAGCCGGTCGAGCCGCAGCACCTGAAGGGAAAAGCGGAGCCGATAGCGGCGTTTCGGTTGCTCGAGCTCAGGCCGCTCGAGTCAGCCTCGGCTCGGGTCGGGGTGGCGATGGTGGGACGGGAGCGGCAGCGGCAACTCTTGCACGACGCATTCGCAAACGTGGTCGGGGAGCGCTCCTGTCACCTGTTCACGATTCTCGGAACCGCCGGGGTCGGCAAGTCCCGCCTGGTCACCGAGTTCCTGGAGGGCCTCGACGGAGCAACCGTGATCGGCGGCCGTTGTCTCTCCTACGGCGAGGGGATCAGCTACTGGCCCGTCACCGCCGCGGTCAAGCAGTTGCTCGGGCCCTCGCCGGACGATCGGCTAGCCGAACTCGGACTCGATCCTGCTACCGCGCGAACACTCGATCCGATCCTCGGCCGCGTGGCGGTGGCGAGCTCCCCCCAGGAGATTGCCTGGGCGGTGCGGAAGCTGTTCGAGGCCGCGGCGGCCGATCAACCGCTCGTGGTCGTGTTCGATGACCTCCACTGGGGCGAGCCCGTCTTCCTCGAGCTCGTCGAGCACGTTGCCGACTTCAGCCGGGACGCGCCTATCCTCCTGCTCTGCATGGGCCGGCCGGAGCTGCTCGACCGCAGCGCGGCCTGGGGTGGCGGCAAGCTGAATGCGACCAACGTACTGCTTGAGCCGCTCTCGGTCGACGAGACGACGGAGTTGATCGCCCGGCTCCTGCCTCCGGACGGGATCAGCGCCTCTTTGCGGGACCGGATCGTCGAGGTAGCGGGCGGCAACCCCCTCTTCGTCGGCGAGATGCTGGCGATGCTCGCCGAGGGCGGGAACGGGTCCGGTGAGATCGTCGTTCCCCCGACGATCCAGGCGCTGCTCGCCTCGCGTCTCGACCAGCTGGAGGAGGCAGAGCGCAAGGTGCTCGAGCGCGGCGCGGTCGAGGGGCAAGTCTTCCACCGTGGCGCCGTCGTCGCGCTGGCGCCTGAGGAGGGGCAAGTGGACGGCCGGCTGATGATGCTCGTGCGCAAAGATCTCGTCCGACCGGAGCAATCAGCGCTCGCGGGTGACGATGCGTATCGGTTCCGGCACCTGCTGATCCGCGACGCCGCCTATGAGGCGCTCCCGAAAGCGACCAGAGCGGAGCTGCACGAGCGCTTCGCCGACTGGCTGGTCGAGTGCGCTCCTGACCTAGTCGAGCTGGACGAGATCGCCGGTTATCACCTCGAGCAGGCAGCGAGCTATCGCGCCGAGCTCGGTCCGCTCGACGATGCCGCACGGACGCTCGCGCCACGCGCGGCCGAGCGACTGCTCACAGCCTCAAGGCGCGCGTTCGGACGGGGAGACATCCCGGCGGTCGAGAACCTTGCGCCTCGCGTAGTCTCGCTTGCCCCCCGGGGCTCGGTGCTGCACCGCGAAGCGATGCTGGAGCTCTCGAGAGCACTAATCGTCACCGCTCAATTCGAGGCGGCGCGCGCAGTCCTCCAAGAGCTGCAGACGGCGGCCGAGCTCGCGGGCGACCGAAAGAGCGCCAGCCGTCGCAGGCTCCTCGAGGTCGAGCTCCAGGTCGAGCACGACAAGTCGGCCAGAATGGAGACGGCCCTCGCCGTGGTCGAGGAGGCCCGCAGCGAGCTCGCCGCGCTCGGCGACGACGAGGGAGTGGCCTGGGCGCTCCGGCTCGCCGGCAATCTCCGGGCCTGGCTCGGCTTGACGGAGGAGGCCGATCAGGTCTGGGCTCAGGCGCTCGAGTACGCGCAGCGCGCAGAGAGCCCCGCGCGGGTGGCGGAGATCCTCTACTGGAAGTCCTGGTCGCTCTGGTGGGGGCCGACTCCAGCAGGCGAAGGGCTCGTTCAGGCAGACGAGATCATCGAGCGGGCCGTCGGGCATCCCCAGCTTGAGGCCGTCGCGACGGTTGTTCGCGGTCGCCTCAAGGGGATGCGTGGAGACCTCGACGGCGGCCGCGCGGATCTACGGACCGGCCGCACGCGGCTGCGCGAGATCGGTCAGCTCCAAAACTGGGCGGGAACGGCGATGATGGACGCAGATCTCGAGCTTCTCGCTGGAAACGCCGAGGCGGCCGAGACAGTGCTCAGGGAGAGTTATGACTTCATGGGCAAGACAACAGAGACCGGCTTCCTCGCCACCATCACCGGGTACCTGGCCACAGCGGCGCTCGAGCTCGGGCGCGACGATGAGGCGCTCGCCCTGGCGGAGGAGGTCGAGCGGATCACGCAGCCGGATGATTTCGAGCCGCACGTGCGGCAAGGATGCGTCCGGGCGTGCGTGTACGCGCGACGGGGCGCCGACGAGGAGGCAATCGAGTCCGTTCGCCTCGCCGCGGCGATCGCCGATGCGACCGGCTACACGATCTTGCGGGAATTCGTCGCGCTCTCACGCGCGGAGGTGGAACGCCGAGGCGGCAGGCTTGAGGGGGAGCGCAGGGCGCTCGAGGATGCCCTCCGGCTCGCCGAGCTGAAAGAGGACGTCGTAACGGCTGAGCGAGCGCGCTTGCGGCTCGTCGAGCTTGGCGACGCCGAAACGTAGGCTGGTTCGCCGACGGTCTCCCTTCCGGCGACAGGCCCTGAGCTACTCAGGGCAGGCGGAGCTGAGCCCGCCGCAGGGATCCGGCTCAGTTCGGCTGGGGCGCGGGACGGGCCGTCCAGCGGGTGGCCGCACTCGCGCGCGCGTAGCTTCGCGCCGCGTGCTCGTCCAGGGCGAGCACGACCGGCCCGTGGACGATCAAGCCCGGTTCTGCCCTCTCCTTCAGCAGGTCGGAGACGAAACCCTCGACGAGCCATTCGCGACCGGCGACGACCGTCGCGCGCAGCCTGATCCGCACCAGCCGCTCGTCGAGCTCGTTGACCTCGTCGATCCAGGGCCTCTTCGCGAACGTCGTCGGCTTCTCCGGCAGGATCGACTGCAGCGCGCGGACCAGGTACTCGCCCCGTTCGCGGTCGCTGACGAAGAGCTCGATCGCGAGCTCTTTCAGGCCCTCGGGCAACACCCGGACGGCGGGAATCTGGGAGTTCGAGACGTGGATCGTCTCGCCGTCGAGCGTCCGCAGCTTCGTCCGGCGAAGCGAGACGTCCTCCACCACCCCCTGCAGCTCCAGAGTGGGGATCGCGATCGTGTCGCCGACGTGGTACCAGCGCTCGACGAACATCATCGTGCCCGCGATCACGTCCATCAAGACGCGCTGGATCGAGAAGCCGACGAGGATGACGACGAACGAAGCGCCGGCCAGGGTCGAGAGCTTGTCGAGGCCGCCCGTCAGCTGCGCGATCGAGAGCACGGCGGCGACCGCGAAGGCGCCGTAGCCGATCGCCGCGCGGACGACGGCGACCGTCGTCTCCCGCCGCTTGACATTCACGAGCCGAAGATCGACGGTGGCGGCCGCGGCCTCGTTGTGGCGGTCGTGCCACAGGAGCACCTGGCGGGCAACGTAGGCCGCGGCGCGCGAGACGAGCCACGCGGCGGTGAGCAGGCCGACGATCACCAGCAGGTGCAGCATTCCAAGCATCGCTTCGACAAGGTAGACAAAGTCCTTGACCCCAAAGCAAGGCCGCGCCCCAGATCGTTACCGGAGCTTTACCTCTGCCTGAACGCGACTATTCCCGGACTCCCCTGACGGCCAAGCTCGGCGCCAAATCCGGCGCCGACGTGGTCGTCTACTTCACCACCTCGCGCCGGGAGCTCGAGCGACGGTTCGCAGGCCTGAAGCGGGTGCTTCGGCCGGCAGACGGGCTCTGGATCGCCTACCCGAAGCGAAGCTCGGGGCTCGAGACCGACCTCACCTTCGCCCACGTCCAGCGGCTTGGCCTCGCCGCCGGGCTCGTCGACAACAAGAGCGTCGCGATCGACGAGGACTGGAGCGCCGTTCGCTTCGTCTACCGGCGGCGAGACCGCTGATGTGGCCGGAACTCTCACGCCGGCTCGAGGGGCGGATCGTCACGCTCGAGCCGGTGCTGCCGGGGCATGAGCAGCCCCTGTGGGAGGCGGCGCAGGACCCGCAGGTCTGGCTGCTCACCTCGGCCGACGTCGGCGGCGACCGCGCGAGCTTCGAGACCTGGTGGCGCGAGCTGGGCGAGGCCTTCGCGGCGGGCCGCGAGGTGCCGTTTGCGACGGTCGAGCGCGAGAGCGGGCGCGTCGTCGGCAGCACGCGGTTCCTGACCCTGCGCCCCGAACACCGCGGCGTCGAGATCGGGCACACCTGGCTCGAGAGCGCCCGCTGGCGAAGCGGCGCCAACATCGAGGCCAAGCTCCTGATGCTCGAGCATGCCTTCGAGCGCTGCGGCTGCCTGCGGGTGGAGTTCAAAACGGACGCCCGCAACCTGCGCTCGCGCCGGGCGCTCGAAGCCTTGCCGGCCCGCTTCGAGGGCATCTTTCGCAAGCACATGCTCGTCCGCGGCGGCGAGCGCCGCGACTCCGCCTACTACGCGATCGTCGACGACGAGTGGCCCGAGGTGAAGGCGAACCTCGAGCGCCGCCTGGCCGCGAAAGCGAGCCCCTGAGATGAGCGGCCGGCGGCCGCCCGATCTCGGCGCCCTCTCCCGGCGGCGGGGCGGCGCACGGGTAGCATCCGGGCGTGCCCGCGAGCGAGTTCACGCACGTCGAGCAGGTGCGCTTTCGGGATCTCGATCCGATGGGGCACGTCAACAACGCCGTCTTTTTGACCTACATTGAGCAGGCGCGGGTCGCCTTCCTGACCGAGGTCGGCGCCGCCACCGGACTCGAAGACATGAACCTGATCATCGCCCGCGTCGAGATCGACTTCAAAGCGCCCGTCCGACTCGGACAGGAGCTGGAGATCTCCGTGCGAGCGAGCCGGTTCGGCACGAAGAGCTTCGAGCTCGAGTACGCGCTGCGAGTCGACGGCGAGCTGGTCGCGGCGGCGAAGAGCGTGCAGGTCGCCTATGACTACGCCCGACGCGAGCCGGTCTCGCTCCCGAGCGAGTGGCGCGAGAAGCTGACCGCCGTCGCTGCGTGAGCACATTCGAGCGCCACACACTCGGAAACGGCCTCCGCGTCCTCTTGGCGCCGATGCCCCAGGCGACCTCGGTCACCTGCATGATCATGCTGGCCGCGGGCTCGCGCTACGAGACGCGCGAGACGAACGGGATCGCGCACTTCGCCGAGCACATGTTCTTCAAGGGAACGGAGCGCCGGCCGAGCGCCCGCGAGATCGGCACCGAGGTCGACGGGATCGGCGGCGAGTTCAACGCGTTCACCGGCAAGGAGTACACGGGCTACTACGTCAAGTGCGCCGCCGAGTTCCGCGACACCGCGCTCGACGTGCTCGTGGACATGCTCCGCCACTCGAAGTTCGCCGAGGACGAGATCGAGCGCGAGAAGGGCGTGATCGTCGAGGAGATGAACATGTACTACGACACGCCCCGGGACTTCATCGGTGGCGTCTACGAGGAGCTCCTCTACGGTGATCAGCCGCTCGGCTGGGACATCATCGGCCGCAAGGAGACGGTCCGGGGCGCCCGGCGCGAGACCTGCCTCGAGTACACGGGCCGCTGGTACAAGCCCGGGCGGATGGTCGTCGGCCTCGGCGGCAACCTCGGCAGCGATCCGGTCGCCAGGATCGAGGAGCTGCTCGGAGACCTGGAGGCAGCCGAGACCGGCGAGCCGGAAGCCGCGGCCGTGCGGACTTCTGACGGCGCCCGGGTGAAGATTCACCACAAGCAATCCGACCAGGCGCACCTTTGCCTGGGCGTCCCGAGCTACCCGCTCGATCATCCCGACCGCTACTCGCTGCAGCTGCTTGCGACCGTGCTCGGCACGGGGATGTCCTCGCGCCTCTTCACCGAGGTTCGCGAGCGCCGCGGGCTCGCCTACTACGTCTTCGCGATCAACCACAGCTACACGGATACGGGCTCGCTCTACTCCCAGGCCGGGGTCGACATTAAGCGCGCGGACGAGGCTGTCGAGACGATCGCCCAGGAGTTGCGGCGGATCGTCGAGGAACCCGTGGGCGCCGCCGAGCTCGACAAGTCCCGCAATCTGGCCAAGGGACGGTTCCTGCTCCAGCTCGAGAACCCGCAGGGGATGATCATGTTCGGGCTGCGCCGCGAGGTGCTCGAGGGCCAGGCCGTCGATCCCGAGGAGGTGCAGGCGGGTCTCGATGCGGTCAGCGCCGCGGACGTGCAGCGGGTCGCGCAGGACGTGATCGGCGGCAACGGGCTCGCGCTCGCCCTGATCGGCCCCTTCCAGGAGGCCGACCGGTTCGAGGCGCTGCTCGCCTCGCCCCTCGGCTAGTTTTTCCTCGCTTCGAGCTCGGGGGTTACTCCGGCGCCCCCTGCTCCTTGTCGGCCCGCTCCTTGAGCTCGGCGACGACGGTCGGGTCGGCGAGGGTGGTCGTATCGCCGAGCTCGCGGTGCTCCGAGACATCGCGGAGCAGGCGGCGCATGATCTTGCCCGATCGGGTCTTCGGCAGTTCCGGCGTGAAGACGATGTTCGCCGGGCGGGCGATCTTGCCGATCTTCTGGGCCACGTGCTCCCGCAGCTCCTCGAGCATTTCGACCGAGCCCTCGTCACCGCCCTTGAGCGAGACGAAGGCGACGATCGCCTGGCCGGTTTGCTCGTCTTTTCGGCCGCAGACCGCGGCCTCGGCGACCCGCTGGTGGTCGACGAGCGCCGACTCCACCTCGATCGTCGAGATCCTGTGGCCGGAGATGTTCATCACGTCGTCGACCCGGCCGAGCAGCCAGAAGTCCCCGTCCTCGTCGATCCGGGCGCCGTCGCCGGCGAAGTACGTGTCCTCGTACTTCGACCAGTAGGTCTCCCGGTAGCGCTCCTCGTCCTTGTGGATGCCGCGCAGCATCGCCGGCCAGGGACGCCGGAGCACGAGGTAGCCGCCCCCGCCCGGGCCCACCTCGTTTCCCTGCTCGTCGTAGACGGCGGCGTCGATCCCCGGGAACGGCTTCGTTGCCGAGCCGGGCTTCAGGGTCGTCACACCCGGCAGGGGCGTGATCAGGATCATGCCCGTCTCCGTCTGCCACCAGGTGTCGACGACCGGGGTGCGGTCGCCACCGATGTGCTCGCGGTACCAGACCCATGCCTCCGGGTTGATCGGCTCGCCGACCGTACCGAGCAGGCGCAGCGAGGAAAGGTCGTGCTTCTGCGCGTACTCGGGCCCCCACTTCATGTGCGTCCGGATCGCGGTCGGAGCCGTGTAGAGGATGTCGACCTTGTAGCGCTCGACGATCGCCCACCAGCGGTCCCTGTCGGGGTAGTTCGGGACGCCCTCGTAGAGCACGCCGGTCGTCCCGTTGCAGAGGGGCCCGTAGACGATGTAAGAGTGGCCGGTGACCCAGCCGACGTCGGCGGCGCACCAGTAGACCGAGTCGGGCTTGATGTCGAAGATGTAGTGGTGCGTCGTGGCGACGCCGACCAGGTAGCCGGCGGTCGTGTGGACGATCCCCTTCGGCTTCGCGGTCGTCCCGCTCGTGTAGAGCAGGTAGAGCAGGTCCTCAGAGGCCATCGGCTCGCACGGACACGAGGCGGGATCGTCGGACTCGTCCTCGGTCAGCTCGTGCCAGAAGACGTCGCGGCCCTCCTGAAGCTCGGGGCCGCCGCCGGTGCGGCGCAGGACGACTGCCTGCTTGACCGTGGGCGACTGGGCGAGCGACTCGACCGCGTTCTGCTGCAGCGGCACCTTGGCGCCGTTTCGCCAGCCCTCGTCCTGGGTGATCAGGAGCTCGCACTCCATGTCGTTCATGCGGCCCGAGAGCGATTCGGCGGAGAAGCCGCCGAAGACGACGGTGTGCGGCGCGCCGAGCCGCGTGCAGGCGAGCATCGCGATCGGCAGCTCGGGCACCATCCCCATGTAGATCGCGACCGGGGTGCCCTTGCCGACGCCGAGCTTCTTGAGGCCGTTCGCGAAGCGGACGACCTCTCGCTGCAGATCGGCGAAGGTGAGCGCGCGACGCTCGTCCTCGGGCTCGCCTTCCCAGTGGTAGGCGACTTTGTCGCCGTTCCCCGCCTCGACGTGACGGTCGACGCAGTTGAAGCAGACGTTGAGCTGCCCGCCGAGGTACCACTGCGCGTGCGGCGGCTCCCATTCGTACAGCTTCTCGAACGGCTCGAACCACGTGACCCGCTCACGGCCCTCCGTCTCCCAGAACTCCTCGAAGTCGCGCTCGTAGATCTCAGGCTGTGCGTTCGCCTGCGAGGCGAACTCCGGCGGAGGCGGGTAGCGGCGCTGCTCGAGCAGGCTCGTCTCGATCGCGTGGGTCTCCGTCGCCATCGTTCGGCTACCTCGTCCGCGCGGCGACCGGCCCCGGCAGGCTGTCACCGGTCCAAAACGGCCGTCCGAGCGGCAGGATCGGCCGCCCTGCCATCCCGCTCAAAACGAGCCCGGCGGACGCGTACCAGGCGGTGGCAGCGGTCACCACTCCGGCCCAGCCGCCGGCCTTGATCCAGCCGACATCGGCACCGACCGGAGCGACGCCGCGATGCGCCGCGATCCAGAAGCCGATTGCGAGCAGGATCTCCGTTACCTCCAGCGTCAGGAAGACGGCGAACACCGCTCCGTTGACGCGCGCGCTCCAAAGCAGCATGTAGGTGTTGAAGACCGCGAACGAGAACAGGAACCAGGCGAGCGCGTTCGCGAGATCGCCCTTCGCGGCCAAGCCGGCCCCGAGCTTGGTCGTGAGCACGAGCACGACGAAGGACCCGAGCGCGAGCCAGAAGCCGCCGTAGGTCGAGAACGCGGTCGCGCCGAAGACGTTCCGGTTTCGGAACTCCCACATCCCGGCGAGAAGCTGCACGAGTCCGCCGTAGAAGAGCGCGAGCGGGACCCAGGCGATGTCGGGGATGAAGTTCGCATTGTGACCGCTCAACATGAAGGTCGTCAGCGCGAATGCGGCGAGCCCGAGCGGCGCCGGATCGGCCACGACGAGGGCGGGTCGTTCTTCGACGACAGCCATGCGACCTCCTATGTTTGGTGCCCTGCCCTCGACGGCCCGCAAACCCCGTGAGGACGCAGGCAAATTGCCGACGGGAACCTACCCGATCGGAGTGCGTTTCGAACCGGCTACGGTTCCAGCTCGTACGGGTAGTCGGTCAAAAGCTCGGCGCCCTCGCCCGTGACGAGCACCAGATCCTCGAGCCGGCAGCCGCCATAGCCCGAGCGGTAGAGCCCCGGCTCGAGCGTGATCACGTCGCCCTCGACCAGCGTGCCGGGGTAACGGCTCAGCCAGGGCTGCTCGTGCACCTCGAGTCCGACGCCGTGGCCGAGCCCGTGGAAGAAGCCGTCCTCGAGCACTTGGCCCTTCGGCTTGTGCAGCCCGGTCGGGTAGCCGTGCTCGTGGAAGAGCTCGCAGACGAGTGTATAGACAGCGCGCCCTTCGACCCCGGGCCGGATCGCCTCCAGCGCGATCTGCAGCGCCTGGCGCACGAGCCGCTGGAAGTCGCGCAGCTCTTCCGAGGCCTGGCCGACGACGAAGGTCCGGGTCATGTCCGCGTAGCAGGACGAGAGCCGATCACGCGGCCAGAGATCGATCACGATCGGCTCGTTCGGCTTGATCTCGCCGAAGCCCATCTCGTGGCCGACCGCACTCTGGGGCCCGTGGGAGACGATGAACTCGTCGGCGATGAGATCGTGCTCGCTCAGGACCTGCTGGATCGCCAGCTTGACCCACTCCGAGGTCAGGGGCTTGCCGTCGACCAAGGCGGCGCCGTTCCCTGGCTCGGCCCGGCGAAAGAGCTCCGCCGCGGCGGCCATCGCCGCGTCGGCTCCCCGCTGCGCCCGGCGGATCCCCTCGATCTCCGGCGCCGTCTTGACGCGCCGCCGCTCGACGAAGAAGTCGCGGTCCGGGTGAAGCTCGATCCCGTCCTGCCGCAGGCGATCGGCCAGCTCGAGCGGAAAGGTGGGCGGCACGAGGGCGTTCGCCAGGCCGAGCTCGCGGCAGGCGCGCACGTAGGTCTCGAGCTCGACCTCCTCCATCGTCAGGCCGCTCGCCACGAGCTCGTCCCAGCCGAACTGCTCGTAGGGATGCGGCTGGATGCCGTCCTGTCCCTGCACGCGCTCGACCTCGAAGGGGGTGATCACGACGTGCCTGGCTCCGTCCCGCTCGAGGTAGAGGAAGGGATCGGGAATCGCGACCGGCACCTCGTGCCGCATCTCGGGGGAACGCTGGGTGTCGGCGTAGATCAGGACGTCGCTCACGGCCGCCGAGATGCTAGCGCCCCTGCATACACTCAGGCTCGTGGACGATGTGCTGGAGCGGGCGGGCGCGCTCGTCGACCGCTACGACCAGGCGCTCGCGGACGAGCTGCCCGCGGGTGCCGAGATCTTCGACGCCCACGTCCACCTGGGAACCGATATCGACGGCTTCCGTGGCGACTACGAGGAGCTCGAGCGCGGCATGGAGCGCTACGGGGTCTCGCGCTGCTTCATGTTCTGCCTCGACGAGCCCGACCGCCACCCCGCCTTCCGCGCCGCGAACGACCGCACGCTCGCCTACGCGAAGCGCTCCGGGGGCCGGATGATCCCCTTCGTCCGGCTCGATCTCGCCGAGGAGCCGATCGAGGAGGCCACGCGCTGCCTCGAGCTCGGGGCCCGCGGCATCAAGCTCCACCCCCGCGCGCAGCGGTTCCTCCTGAACGACGAGCGGCTGGCGCCGGTGTTCGAGCTGGCGGCAGAGCGCCGGGTGCCGATTCTGATCCACGGCGGCCGCGGGCTGCCGCCCATCGCCCGCGAGCTCGCGGCGCTCGTGGAGCGCTACCCCCAGGCACAGCTGATCATCGCTCACGGCGGGATCGCCGATCTGCCCGCGCTCGCGGAGTCGTTTGCCGGACGGGCGGGCGTGTTCTTCGATACCTCGGTCTGGAGCCCGATCGATCTCTTGAGCGTCTTCTCGGCCTTCGCGCCCGAACAGGTGCTCTATGCCTCCGACTACCCCTACGGGCAACAGCCGAGCTCGCTCCTGATCGCGCTGCGGACCGCGAAGGCCTCGGGCCTCGAGGAGGACGAACTGCGCGGCATGCTCGCCGGGCACGCGCAGCGGATCGCGGCCGGCGAGCCGCCGGCGACGCCCACCAGGCCGAAGGGAGGCGAGACCTTCTCCCAGCCGATGGCCTTCGCGCGGATCCACCAGTACCTCTCGATGGCGACACCGCTCCTTTGGACGCGCCAGCCCGACACCGTCGGCGTGCTCGGACTCGCGCTCAGCGCCTGCTACGAGCGCGACGGCTACGCCGACGAGCGCGAGCGGATCACCGAGCTGATCTCGACCGCACGCGATCTCTGGCGCGCCCTGCCGGAGGTCGAGGACGAGCAGGAGCAACGGGTGGTCGGCAGGACGACGTTTCGGCTGATCCACCTGGCGGACATCCTGGCCGTGACGCCGGCAGCGGGCGGGAAAGGAGCGGCGGTGTGAGCGCAGCGAGGTCGAGCGGGTGCTAAGACCGAGGCGAGGCTGCCGGAGGCCCGGCCCTGCTTGAGCTCCGCGTCAACGGCCACCTCCACCGGCTCGAGCCGCCGGTCGGGCGCACCCTCGCGGAGGCACTTCGTCTCGATCTCGGCCTCACCGGGACGAAGATCGCCTGCGGCGAGGGCCACTGCGGCGCCTGCACGGTCCAGCTCGACGGGGTGCCGATGCTCTCGTGCATCACGCTCGTGCACACGGTCGGCAGGCGCGAGGTGACGACGATCGAGGGGCTCGCCGAGCACCCGCTCGTCGAGGCGTTCGTGCGCGCGGACGCGCTCCAGTGCGGCTTCTGCACCCCGGGGCAGATCGTCTCGGCCGCCGCACTCCTCGAGCGGCAGACGCGGCCGAGCTCCGAGGAGATCAGACGGGCGCTGTCGGGCAATCTCTGCCGCTGCGGTACCTATCCCAGGATCGAGGAGGCGCTCCGCACGTGGCAAGGCTGATCCGCACCGAGAAAGAGGTCGAAGGGCGCTACAGCGAGCAGTGGATCGTCGTCGCGGAGGACGTGCTCGAGCAGTGGCCGGCGGGGCGGCGCGGGATCGTCGGGCAGCCCGCCAGCCGCGTGGACGGCCGTGAGCGAGCGAGCGGCCAGGCGCTCTACACGGCCGATTTCTCGCTCCCGGGGCTGCTGCAGGCGGCGGTGCTCCGCTCCCCCTACGCGCGGGCGCGCGTCAAGCGGCTCGAGCTGGCGCGCGCGCGCGAGGCGCCTGGGGTGCGCGGCGCGATCGGGCCCGCGGACTGCCACGTGCTCGAGCGCGAGGCGAACTTCCAGGGCGCGCCGGTTGCCGCAGTCGCGGCCGACAGCCTCGAAGCGGCGCAGCGGGCGCTCGAGCGAATCGAGATCGAGTGGGAGGAGCGCGAGCCGCTGCTCGATCCCGACGAGGCGATCTCGCGCGGGTCGCTCGTCTCCGAGCCCCGGCACTATCTCCGCGGCGAGCTCGAGCGCGGGCTCGCCGCGGCCGACGTCGTCGTCGAGGCCGAGTACCGCACGCAGACGGCGCTCCACAACGCGCTCGAGACCCATCAGTCCGTCTGCCGCTGGGAGGGGGGCCAGCTCGAGATCTACACCTCGACGCAGTACATCTGGGGCGTCCGCGCCGAGGTCGCGGAGGCGCTCGGGCTGCCTCCCGACCGGGTGCGGGTCGTCTGCAACTTCATGGGCGGCGGCTTCGGCGCCAAGAACTCGCCCGGTGACTACACCTTCATCGCGATCGCGCTCGCGAGCCAGACCGGTGCGCCCGTTCGCTGCGCGCTGACCCGCCGGGAGGAGAACCTGGCGAGCGGCAACCGCAACGCGACGATCCAGCGGCTGGTGGCTGGCGCGCGCGCGGACGGAACCCTGACGGCGCTCTCGGGCGAGTACGTGAACGCGATCGGCTGGGACGGGTTCTCGGGGCCGATCTACGGGCCGATGGAGATGCTCTACGCGTGCGAGAACGTCAGCACGAAGACCCACGGCGCGAAGCTGAACACGCCACCGAACGCCGCCTTCAGGGCGCCGGGGTTCGTCGAGGGCACCTTCGGCCTCGAGTGCATCCTGGACGAGCTCGCCGCGAGGCTCGAGCTCGATCCGCTCGAGCTGCGGCGCCGCAACCACGCCGACCACGATCTCGTCGAAGGCAGGCCCTTCTCGGCCAAGAACCTGCTCGACTGCTACCGGCTGGCCGAGCCGCACTGGGCGCGCCGGGAGGAGGTGCGCGCCCGCTCGGACGAGGTCTGGAAGCGGGGTGTCGGACTGGCGAGCCAGATCTGGTACGGCGGCGGCGGCCCGCCCTCCTACGCCTGGATCCGGCTCGGCTCGGACGGGCGCGCCGTCGTCGTGACCGCGATGCAGGACATCGGCACGGGGACGCGGACGGCGATGGCCCAGATCGCGGCGGAGGAGCTCGGTGTCCCCCTCGACCGGGTCCGCGTCGAGCTCGGCGATTCGGCGCGCGGCCCGTTCGCCTCGATCTCGGCCGGCTCCTCGACGACGCCCTCGATGGGGCCGGCGGTCCGGGCCGCTGCCGCCGACGCGAAACGGCAGCTGATCGAGATCGCCGCCCAGCGCTACCACCTGGAGGAGCGGGTGCTCGATGTCCACGACGGCCAGGTCGTCTCCGCCGACGGCGGCTCCTGGCCGCTCGAGGAGGTGACCGGCCTGCTCGAGGACGCGCAGATCCTCGGCAAGGGCGCGCGCGGCCCGAACCCGACCGGCATGCGCGTCCTCACCTTCGGAGTCCAGGTGGCGGAGGTCGCGGTCGACGTCGAGACCGGCGAGGTGCGGGTCGAGCGAATCGCGGCGATCCACGACGTCGGCCGGATCATCAACCCGCTCGGGGCGCGGAGCCAGGTCGAGGGCGGGATCATTCAAGGGATCGGCCACACGCTCTCCGAGCAGCGGCTGCTCGATCCGACGAGCGGCGTGACGCTGACGCAGACGCTCGATGCCTACAAGCTGCCGACGATCGCCGAGGTGCCCGAGCTCGTCTGCGAGTTCGTCGACAAGCCGGACGAGCACCTGACGAACCTCGGCTCGAAGGGACTCGGAGAGCCGCCGATCATCCCGACCGCCGCGGCGATCGCGAACGCGATCCGCGACGCCACCGGCGCCGAGGTTCGTTCACTACCGATCACGCGCGAGGAGCTCCTGCGCGCGCTACGGGAGGCGAAGGAGCGGCAGCAGACGCCGGAGCGGGTTGGAGCTCGTCCGGGCTGAGTCGGCCGGGGCCGCGGCGGCGGCGCTGCGGTCAACCGGCTCGGTCGCGCTCGCGGGCGGGACCGAGCTCGTCCCCCTGCTCCGGGAGGGGATCGTGCGCGCCGAGACGCTCGTCGAGCTGCGCGGAGCGCTGCCGCGGGGGAGCGAGGGCGGACGGATCGGAGCCGGGACGACGCTGGCCGAGCTCGAGGCCGACCCGAAGCTTCCGCAGGCGCTCCGGGAGGCGTGTGCGGCCGCCGCCTCGCCGCAGCTTCGCGCGATGGGAACGATCGGCGGCAACCTGCTCCAGGCGACCCGCTGCTGGTACTGGAGGCTCCGGTTTCCCTGCTACCTGCACGGAGGCGAGCTCTGCCATGCGAAGGCCGGCCAGCACCGCGAGCACGCGATCTTCGGCAACGCGCGCTGTGCCTCCGCCCATCCGTCGGATCCCGCCGCGGCGCTGCTCGCACTCGGAGCGCGAGTACGGACGAACATGCGGGAGCTCGAGCTCTCGGAGCTCTACCGCCTGCCGAGCGACGACGACCGCGCCGTCACCTCGCTCGAGCCCGGCGAGCTGATCCTGGAGCTCGAGGTGCCGAAGCCCGACTCGAGCGTCTACCTGAAGGCGATGGACCGGCGCGCCTACTCCTTCGCGCTCGTCGGGGTCGCGGCGGCGCGCTTCGCCGGGGAGTTCCGGCTCGGCCTGGCCGGGGTGGCACCGATTCCGTGGGCGCTCCAAGGCGCCGAGGAGCTCGAAGCGGCGACGCCGCTGCCGGGTACGGCCTACAAGCTCGAGCTTGCCCGGGCCTTGATCCGCCGCGCGCTCGCCGCCGTCGGCCCGCCCGCGGCCGCCTGAGCCGACCACAATGCAGCCCATGGTTTCGGCCGTGGTGCTCGCGGCGGGGGCGGCCACGCGCTTCGGCTCCCCCAAGCAGCGACTGCTCCTCGCGGGCGTGCTGGAGCGGGTCGAGGCGGCGCCGAGCGTCGAGCGGATCGTGGTCGTCGCGGGAGCGCATCCGCTCGAGTCGCCCGCCGAGGTGGTCGAGTGCGCCGACTGGAGCGCGGGGCCGGGCGCGTCGCTTCGCTGCGGTCTTGCCGTACTTGCACCCGCCGCCGAGGCCGCGGTCGTCGTGCTCGCGGACGGACCCGACCTAGCCCCCGCGGCGATCGAGCGCGTCGTTCGTGCCTGGCGCCTGGGCGAGGGAGCCGTGATTGCGGCGAGCTACGGCGGCAAGCGTGGCCATCCGGTCGTGCTCGACCGGACGGTCTGGGGAGAGATCCCAGACGAGGGAGCCCGGGCACTCGTCGCTCGCCTGGTCGCCTGCGACGACCTCGGCGCTCCCGGTGACATCGACACGCCGGAGGACCTGGCTGGCAGGGCAGGCGTCTCGAGCGCAGAATGAGGAGCGCGCCCATGTCGGTCGCGCTCAAGCTCGATCCCCAGCAACCTTCGCCGCTCGCCGCCTTCCGCCTGCAGCGCAGGCTGACCGTCGAGGAGGCGGCCCGCCGGGCCGGCCTGACGACGGACCAGATCGAGTGGCTCGAGGCCGGGCGGGTGTACCGGTTCCCCACCGCCGACGACGCGCTGATCGCGGTCGTCCTGTACGCGACGGCGCTCGGGGTCGACCAGGACGAAGCGAGGCGGCTGGCGCGGATGCCGGTCGAGCCGCGGCCGGACCGCTTCTCACGCGCCAGGGTCGCGAGCGCGGCCGCGGGCCTCGGCCTGCTGATCGCGCTCGCGGTCGCGCTGCTCGGAGCCTTCGGCGGGGATTCGAAGAAGCATCTGTCCGCACCGCTCCCTCCGACCTGGAAGCTCACGGTCGACGTCCTGAACGGCGGCGGCGACATCTACTACACCCGCGCCGTCGCCAGCCGGGTCGGCGCGCTCGGCTACAGGATCGAGCGGGTCGCACCGGCGAACCGCTTCGACTACCCGGACACGGCGGTCTACTTCGAGCCGGGCGGCGACGCCTACGCGGCCCGCCTCGCCCAGCAGCTCGGCGTGCAGTCGCGGCCCCTGCCCGGGGGGACGAACCCGCGCCGCCTCGTCGTGATCGCCGGGCGCCCGAGCCTGGGCTAGCCGCCGCCTAGATCAGTGGCGTCCTGAGCGCGGCGAGCTTCGTCTTCAGCTCCGGCGGCATCTCCTCGGTGACCGCCTGGCGGACGAAGCGGCGGAGCGCCTCCTCGAAGCGGTAGCGCTTGCGGCAGTAGCCGCAGAGCGAGAGATGCTCCTCGGCTCGCGCCCGTTCCGAGTCGTCGAGCTCGCGGTCGAGGAAGGGCTGGAGCAGCTCCTCGCACTCGTCGCACGGATCGGCCGCGAAGCCGCTCATCCCGTGACGGCTCCATCGCCGACCGCCCGTTCGGCCAGCTCCCGCTTGAGGATGCGCCGTCCGCGGTGCAGGCGCGACATGACCGTCCCGACCGGGATGTCGAGAATCTGCGCGGCATCCTGGTAGCTGAAGTCGCCGATGTCGACGAGCACGATCGCGTCGCGAAAGTCGTGGGGGACCGCGGAGAGCGCCGAGACGGCGTCGTCCTGCGAGAGCCGCTGGATCACGCGCTCCTCATCGGGGTTGGGCTCGCGGGTCGCTGCCTCGAGCCGGTTGTAGAGGAAGTAGTCGCCTTCCTCGAGCGGCTGCAGGTCCGGGGAGCGCTGCAGGCGCCGGCCGCGGTCGATGTTCAGGTTGGTCAGGATCCGCAGCAGCCAGGCGCGCAGGTTCGTGCCGGGCTGGAACGACTTCCAGCTCCGGAAGGCCCGGGCGTATGTCTCCTGCATCAGGTCCTCGGCCTCCTCCCGCGAGGAGACGAGTCGCCGGGCGACGCGATAGACCTGGTCGGACAACTCGAGTGCCTCTTCCTCGAACCGAACACGGTCTCGCGCGTCCTCGGCGAG
>DASUWJ010000140.1:0-2667 GCA_036378475.1 Gaiellaceae bacterium | reverse complement strand
CCAGCCGGATCGACCTGGCGTGCACGTCCAGCCCCACCGTTACCGTCGTAGACTCAACCATGGTCGGCGACCTCCGTATGTGGCTCTACCGGACCCACTCCGGCAACCCACGACAGATGCGTAGGCGCCGACCAATCTCGTCAGCGAATCGGACGCCGCGCCCCGCGGGGCTACGGCTCCATCCTGTCTAGCTCACGCGCTCGCGGGCCTCGGCGACGACGCTCCGGCCAAGAGCCGCGACCACCTCCGGCCGATCGAGCAGCCGCAGGCGATCGCCCTTCGTGGTGCGGTTGCGAACGTACGGGTCCTCGAGGATCTCGTCGAGCGGGCGCCCTCGTTCGTGTTCTCGGATCACGTAGGCAACGACGCGGTCCTCCGAGGACGGCCTCGTGAAAAGAAACGAGAAGGGGTTACGAAAGAAGCCGCCGCGCCTGGCCACGCGTGCTCGATTGTACGCGGGGGCACGAGTTAGATTGCGGGCGTGAAGCGCCGTGAGTCGAGCGCGGTCTTTGCCCAGCGGGTCGTCGAGGGCGTCGACGATGCCGGCGCCAGGGAGACGATCGTGATCTGGATCGAGCGCAAGCCGGGAGCGCTCTGGGCAGTCGGGCGAGCGGTCAACCCGCAGCACCGGCCGAGCGAGGCCACTCGAGCCGAGGACTACCTGTTCGAAGGCTACGAGCTCGAGGATGCGCTCGAGCACGCCAACGCCACGCTGGACGACGATGCCCGAGTCTCCCAGCAAGGCGGCCGCGGCGCCCCGGTCGAGCGATTCGCACGCGATGAGCTGCTGCGGCCGCTCGAGCGCTGGTTCTTCGGTCGCTGAGCGCCCGGCAGGTCCGAGCGCAGCAATTCGTCCGGCCCCGCGAGCGAGACGTTGCGGCCCGAAAACCGCAGCCCCTCGCTTAGCCCGTGGCCTTGCGCGTCCGCGAACCCGGCCACTGGAGCGCCGCGTTCGGGATCGGGTCGCCGTGCGGGTCGTGGGTCGGAAAGCCGAGCGCCCGGTCGATGCGCGATTCGAGCTCTTCGGAGAGCACGTGCTCGAGCCGGTCCGCCTCGTCGTGGACGTCGTCGACGTGCAGGCCGAGCGTCTTCGCGAGATAGAGCTCGAGCAACCGGTGATGGCGGATCACCTCGACCGCGACCTGCTCGCCTGCGGCTGTCAGGCGAACGCCGCGGTAGGGCGCGTGGTCGACAAGCTCGAGCGCCGCGAGCTTCTTGACCATCTCACTCGCGGAAGCCGGCGCGACGCCCTGCTGGCGCGCGAGCGAGGAGACCGTCACACGCCCGTCTCCTTCTTGGAGCTTGTAGATCTCCTTCAGGTAGTCCTGGATTGCGTCCGTGAGCGCAGCCCGCACCGCGACCCAGTGTAGGGCTGTTAGCCTCGCCGCGTGCTCATCCGGCTCGGACACAGCCCCGACCCAGACGACGCGTTCATGTTCTGGGCACTCGCCGCGGAGAAGGTCGACACCCGGGGGTTCGAGTTCGAGCATGTGCTCCGAGACATCCAGACCCTGAACGAGTGGGCGCTCGAAGGCAGGCTCGAGACGACGGCGATCTCGCTGCACGCCTACCCCTTCGTGCAGGAGCGGTACATGCTGCTGCCGCACGGAGCGAGCATGGGCTCGGGCTACGGGCCGGTCGTCGTCTCCCGCGAGCCGCTCGGCCGCGAGCAGCTGCGGGGGCTCGAGATCGCCGTGCCGGGCCGGATGACGACCGCCTTCCTCGTCCTGCGGCTCTACCTCGGCGAGTTCAGCTTCCGCGAAGTGCCGTTCGACCAGATCCTCGCCGAGGTGAAATCGGGCCGGGCCGACGCGGGCCTCTTGATCCACGAGGGACAGCTGACCTACGGCGCCGAGGGGCTGCGAAAGACCGTCGACCTCGGTGAGTGGTGGCTGCTCGAGACGGGCTTGCCGCTGCCGCTCGGGGTCAACGTCGCCCGCCGCGATCTCGGGGCCGACGTGCTGCGCGAGCTCTCCCAGGTCCTGCGCGAGTCGATCCAGGCCGGGCTCGACCACCGCGGCGAGGCGATGGAGTATGCGCTCGGCTTCGGCCGCGGCCTCGACACGGAGCTCGCCGACCGGTTCGTCGGCATGTACGTGAACGACCTGACCTGCGACTACGGCGACGAGGGAAGGCAGGCCGTGCGGGAGCTGCTTCGCCGCGGCGAGGAGCTCGGCGCCTTTCCGGAGAGCGTTCAGCTCGAGTTCGTGAGCTAGCGTTGGCGGCATGAGCCGCGCTGTCGTCTTGTGCGGAGTGCGCACGCCGATCGGGCGCTACGCGGGCGCGCTGGCCGGCGTCCGGCCGGACGATCTCGCCGCGCTCGTGATCCGCGAGGCGGTCGAGCGGGCGGGCGTCGACCCGGCTGAGGTCGAAGAGGTCTACCTCGGCGCCGCGAACCAGGCCGGAGAGGACAACCGCAACGTCGCCCGGATGGCTTCGCTCCTTGCGGGGCTGCCCGAATCGGTCGCCGGGATGACGGTCAACCGGCTCTGTGCCTCGGGGCTCTCGGCGATCGTCGCGGCCTCGCACTCGGTCCAAGCCGGTGAGGGCGACCTGTTTGTCGCCGGGGGCGTGGAATCGATGAGCCGCGCTCCCTTCGTCTTCGCCAAGCCGGAGCGCGGCTTCCCGCGCGGTGACCGCACGGTCTACGACACGACGCTCGGCTGG
>DASUWJ010000139.1:0-14184 GCA_036378475.1 Gaiellaceae bacterium | reverse complement strand
GTCGACCCGTTGCAGCCCAGCTCGGTCGCGATCTCGATGCTCGACCGGCCCTCCGCCGCCGCCAAAACGATCCGGCAGCGAAACGCCAACGCCTGCGCACTCGTCGGACGCCGAGCCCACCGCTCCAGCGTCTCCCGCTCCGCATCGCTGAGCACGACCTCCGCACGAACCGGCATAACCGCCTCCCATCGTCGTAGCCGAACAAGACGACATTCGGCGGCACACGCCGGGTCCCTGCGGACTAACGACTCAGGTCACTAGCTCTACCGGGCCCGCCGCGCCCTGCTAGGCCCCCTTCTGCACCTCGAGCTGGCGCGGCGCGGCCGGCTCTCCGCTCGGCTCTTCGTGCTCCTCGAACTGGTAGCGGACGACCGGTCGCCTGGCGGCCCGCACCTCGTCGAGCCTCTTCACCGGCCTGATGTGGGGTGCCTCGCGCAGGAGCTCCGGGTGCTCGGCGGCCTCGCGCCCGATCGCCAGCATCGCCTCGGCGAAGGCGTCGAGCGTCTCCTTCGCCTCGGTCTCCGTCGGCTCGATCATCAGCGCCTCGGGAACGATCAGCGGGAAGTAGATCGTCGGCGGATGGAAGCGGTAGTCCATCAGCCGCTTGGCGACGTCGAGGGTGGTCACTCCGTGCTCGCGCTTCAGGCGCCGGCCCGAGAGCACGAACTCGTGCATGCAGAGACGGTCGAACGGCAGCTCGTAGGTGCCCTTCAGCCGTGCGAGCAGGTAGTTCGCGTTCAGCACGGCGACCTCGGACATCTCATTCAGGGCCGGCCCGTAGGAGCGGATGTAGGCGTAGGAGCGTACGAAGACGCCGAAAGGCCCGCAGAAGCCGCGCACCTTGCCGATCGACTTCGGCCGCTCGTAGTCGAGCCGGAACTCCTCGCCCTCTCGGACGACCGCCGGCACGGGCAGGAAGGGCTCGAGCCGCTCGCGCACGGCGATCGGCCCGCCGCCCGGCCCGCCGCCGCCGTGCGGCTGCGAGAAGGTCTTGTGTAGATTGAAGTGGACGATGTCGAAGCCCATGTCGCCCGGACGGCAGATCCCGCAGATCGCGTTCAGGTTGGCGCCGTCGTAGTACATGAGCGCGCCGACTTCGTGGAAGATCCGGGTCACCTCTTCGATCCCCTCGTCGAAGAGCCCGAGGGTCGAGGGGTTCGTCAGCATCAGCCCGGCCGTCTGCGGCCCGACCTTCGCGCGGAGCTCGGCGAGATCGACGTTTCCACGCGGATCGGTTTTGACGCCGACGAGCGTGTAGCCGGCCATCGTCACGCTGGCCGGGTTGGTGCCGTGCGCCGTATCGGGGATCACGATCTCGCGCCGCCGCTTGTCCTCGCCCCGGTCGGCGAAGTAGGCGCGCATCAGCAGCAGGCCCGTCAGCTCCCCCTGCGAGCCCGCTGCGGGCTGGAGCGAGACCGCGGGCAGGCCGACGATCTCGGCCAGGATCTCCTGCAGGCGCCACATCAGCTCGAGCGCTCCCTGCGCGGCCTCCTCCTCCTGCAGCGGGTGGAGGTCCCGGAAGCCCGGCAAGGCGACGACGCGTTCGTTGACCCGCGGGTTGTGTTTCATCGTGCAGGAGCCGAGCGGGTAGAAGCCCGTGTCGACGCCGAACGTCCGGTCGGCGAGCGCGGTGAAGTGGCGCACGAGCTCGGGCTCGGACACCTCGGGCAGGCGCGGCGGCCGGGCCCGGCGGAGCTCCTCGGGGAGCTCTCCGGCCGGCAGCTCCGGCCGCGGCAGCGAGGAGGCCCGGCGGCCCGCCTCCGACTTCTCGTAGATCAGCTTCACGCGGCCAGCACCTCGGCGAGGCGATCGATCTCCGCGACCGTTCGCTTCTCCGTCACGGCGACGAGCAGGGCGTCGTCGAGACCGGTGTAGTCGCGTCCGAGCGCGTAGCCGGGGTGGACGCCCGAGCTGCGCGCGCTTCGGATCGCCTCCTGCGCGGGCCGGCCGACCCGGACCGCGAACTCCTTGAACGTCGCCCGCTCCGGGAAAAGGAGCGGGCAGCCGGCCGCCGCCAGCCGCTCCTTCGCGTAGCGGGAGAGCGCCAGGCAGGTCTCGCCCAGCTCGCGCAGGCCCTGCGGCCCGAGCCAGGAGAGGTGGACGAGCCCGGCGAGCGCCAGGAGCGTCTGGTTCGTCGTCATGTTGGAGGTGGCCTTCTCGCGCCTGATGTGCTGCTCGCGCGTCTGCAGCGTCAGCACGAAACCGCGCTCGCCGGCCGTATCGACGGTCTCGCCGGCGATCCGTCCGGGCATCCGCCTGATCAGCTCGGAGCGGGCCGCGAGAAAGCCGTAGTGCGGCCCGCCGTAGCTTTGGTAGTTGCCCGCCTGCTGGCCCTCGCCGATCGCGAGCGAGCAGCCGTAGGCGCCGGGCGCCTCCAGCACGCCGAGGGAGACCGGATCGACGTGGGCGACCGCCAGCGCGCCGGCCTCGCTGGCGGCGGCGGCGAGCTCGGGCGCGGGTTCGAGGCAGCCGAAGAAGTTGGGCTGCTGGAAGATCGCGCACGCCGCGCCCTCGGCGGCCTCGCGGAGCTCGCCCGGATCGATCGTGCCGTCTTCCTGCGGCACCTCGACGACCTCGAGTCCGAACCCGGGCGCGTAGGTCTTGACCACCTGCCGGACCTGGGGGTTGAGCGTCTCGGCGAGCACGACCTTCGAGCGGCCGGTCGCGTGCCTGGCCACGTAGCAGGCATCCGCCGCGACGGTCGCCCCGTCGTAGCCGGAGGCATTCGAGACGTCCATGCCGGTCAGCTCGCAGATTGCGGTCTGGTACTCGAAGATCGCCTGCAGCACCCCCTGGCTCATCTCGGGCTGGTAGGGGGTGTAGGCGGTCAGGAACTCGCCGCGCTCGAGCACAGCGTCGACGACCGCCGGCACGTAGTGGTCGTAGATCCCCGCGCCGAGGAAGGAGAGCTCGCTGCCGGTGTCGACGTTTCGCGCCGCGAGCTCGGCGAGGTGCGCGACGAGCTCTGGCTCGGACAGGGCGGGCTCGAGCTCGAGCGCCCGGCCGAGGCGGACGCCGGTGGGAATCTGGTCGAAGAGCGCCTCGAGCGAGTCGACCCCGATCGTCTCGAGCATCTGGCTACGGTCGCGCTCGGTCAGCGACAGGAAGCTCACGGGCGGAGTTCCCGGCCTACTCGCCCTGGAGCAGCTGCCGGTAGGCGGCGGCGTCGAGCAGCGTCTCGGTCTCGGGGGGATCGGTGAGCCGGATCCGCACGAGCCAGCCCTCGCCGTAGGGATCCTCGTTGACGGTTTCGGGCGCCTCGACGACCTGCTGGTTCACCTCGAGCACCTCGCCCGAGAGCGGAGCGATCAGGTCGGAGACCGCCTTGACCGACTCGACCTCTCCGTAGGAGGAGTCCTTGCTGATCGTCGTCCCCGGCTCCGGAGGCTCGAAGTGGACGAGCTCGCCCAGCGAGTCCTGCGCGAACCAGGTGACCCCGAGCGTCGCCTCCTCACCGTCCAGCCGGGCCCAGTCGTGCTCGGGGTGGTACTTGAGCTCCTCCGGATAGGCCTCAGTCGCCGCCACTCGCGCCGTCCTCCTTCTTGTAGATCGGCTTCGGCACGACCCGCGCTCGCCGCGGCCTGCCCCTGACGTCGATCGTCAGCTCGGTTCCGGTCGCGGCGTGCTCGGCCGGGACGTAGCCGAGCCCGATGCCGCGGTCGAGGAACGGCGAGTGCGAGCCCGAGGTCACCTCGCCGCCCTGCTCGATCGCCATCCCCTGGCGCGGGATCGCGCGCTCCTCCATCACGAAGGCGACCAGCCTGCGGGCGGGCCCCTCCTCTTTGATCCGCCGTAGCTCTGCCACCCCCGTGAACTCCTTCCCGAGCGCGCAGACCCAGCCGAGGCCCGCCGAGATCGCATCCGTCTCGGGCCCGATGTCGTTGCCGTGGAGCGGATAGCAGACCTCGAGCCGTAGCGAGTCGCGCGCGCCGAGACCCGCGGGCTTGGCGCCCCGCTCGAGCACGTGGTCCCAGAGGGCGGGCGCGTCCTCGGCCGGGACGAGCAGCTCGACGCCGAGCTCGCCCGTGTACCCCGTGCGGTTGATCATGGAGTCGATCCCGCCCAGCTCGCCCTCCGCGAACGTGAAAGCCGGCGCCTCGCCGAGCCCGAGCCGCTCGAGCGAGCGGGGACCCTGGACGGCCAGGAGCGCGTACTCCTCGGAGCGGTCGCGGACGTCCGAGCCCCGGAGCTCGTGCTCCTGCAGCCACTCGAAGTCGGCCTCGCGATTGGCCGCGTTGACGATCAGCAGGTAGCGGAAGGGATCGAGCTTGTAGGCGATCAGGTCGTCGATGATCCCGCCGCTCTCGTTCGTCAGCAGCGTGTACTGGGCCTGCCCGGGGCCGATCCGCTCGAGGTCATTCGAAAGCAGTGACTGCAAAAGCTCGGTCGCCCGGGGCCCTTCGACCTCCAGCTCGCCCATGTGAGAGACGTCGAAGACGCCGCAGTCCCTGCGGACGGCCAGGTGCTCGGGAATCACACCCTCGTAGCGGACCGGCAGCTCCCAGCCCGCGAAGGGCACGAGCCGCGCTCCCAGGGCGACGTGCCGCTCGAAAAGGGGCGTGCGCAGGAGGGTCTGCATCGGCGGCTGATGCTAAAGCAAGCCGCCCCGGTCCCCCCACCAAGCGGAGGGGCCGGGGCGGCCGGACCGGGTCATCGCGGGTCCCCGCTAGAGGCGGGCGACCCGAGAGGGCACGCCCCTTCCTACCCTCGCGCGCGGCCGGCCTAAACCTGAGTGCTCAGGAATCGCGCAGGAACGACGGCACCTCGAGGATGTCGTCGGGAACCTCGAACCGCTCGGCCGAGACCGGCTGGGGCTCGGGGGAGGTCGACTCGCCTTCCTCGACCTGCGCCTGCCGGCGCCGGCGGGGGCGCTGCGGGCCGAAGCCCGTCGCGATCACGGTGACGCGCACCTCGTCGCCGAGCGCGTCGTCGATCACGGCGCCGAAGATCACGTTCGCGTTCTGGTCGGCCGCGCCCGTGACGACCTCGGCGGCCTCGTTCACCTCGAAGAGGCCGATCTCGGGGCCGCCGGTGACGTTGAGCAGGATCCCGGTGGCGCCCTCGATCGAGGCCTCCAGGAGCGGCGAGGAGACGGCCGCCTGCGCCGCTTCGGTGGCCCGGTTCTCGCCCGTGGCGCTGCCGATTCCCATCAGGGCCGAGCCGGCGCCGCGCATGATCGTCCGCACGTCGGCGAAATCCAGGTTGACGAGGCCGGGAATCGTGATCAGGTCGGTGATCCCCTGCACGCCCTGGCGGAGCACGTCGTCGGCGAGCTTGAACGCGTCGATGATCGAGGTGCGCTTCTCGACCACCTGCAGCAGGCGGTCGTTCTCGATCACGATCAGCGTGTCGACCTGGTCGCGAAGCTCGTCGATCCCGCGCTCGGCCTGCTGGGCGCGCTTGCGGCCCTCGAACGAGAACGGGCGGGTGACGACGCCGACGGTGAGCGCGCCGAGCTCCCCGGCCGCGAGCTCGCCGACGATCGGCGCGCCCCCGGTGCCGGTGCCGCCGCCCTCACCCGCGGTCACGAAGACCATGTCGGCCCCCTTGAGGGCCTCCTTCAGCTCGTCTCGGCTCTCTTGCGCCGCGGCCTTGCCGACCGCCGGGTCGGCCCCGGCCCCGAGCCCGCGCGTGGCGTGCGAGCCGATGTGGATCTTCACGTCGGCATCGCACATCAAAAGCGCCTGGGCGTCCGTGTTGACGGCGATGAACTCGACGCCGCTCAGGCGCGCGTCGACCATCCGGTTGACGGCATTCGTGCCGCCGCCGCCGACGCCGGCGACTTTGATGACGGCCAGGTAATTGCCGGTCTGATCTCGTACGCTCAAGGGTGCTCGACCTTAACCTTTACTGGAGCGTCCGTCTGCTCGCTCCCATCCGACGCCGCAGCGTACGCGGCTCCGACGGCCCTGTCAATCAGGATCGAGCCGCCCTACCCTAAAGCTCAACCTCCGACTTTAGGCTTTCCGCCCGCGATCGGACGCTCGGGCACGCTCAGGTCGAGGTAGCCGACCGGCCCGGCGAGCGGGAGCACGCGCCGGGCGATCGCGAACTTGAGCGCCAGGTCGGTCGCGCTGCCGAGGCGAAGCTCGACCCCCGAGGGCAAGCTGGCGAAGAGCTCGTGGTCGCTCGCCGAGCGAACGAGGGCGATCCGGGCGGTGAACCCGCCGGCCTGCGCGGCGACGGCGGCCTGGAGGGCGCTCGAGGCGGCGGGATCGGCAAGCGGCGAGCCGACGACGAGCGCCACGGCGCTCGGCACCCAGATCCGCGGCAGCCTCGGCGCCGCCCCCGGCCAGGTCTGGCGAACGATCCGCCCGTCGCTCGCGACCACCCAGGCCTTGGCGCCCTGGCGAACGACGGCGACGGAGCGGGCGGGCGAGATGAAGACCCGGAGCGAGTGCGGGAAGGCGCGGTCGTAGCTGAAGCCGGCCACGTCCGGCAGACCCTGGAGCCGGCGGCTGATCTCGGCGGCCTGGAGCGAGACGAGGCTGTGCCCCTCGAGCGGGCGGAGCGCCGCCTCCACGTGGCGGGCTACCCGGGGCGGGGCGCCGCGAACCTCGATCGAGCGAAGCGCGAAGACGGATGTCTCCCGGGCGCCCAGGTAGGCGAGCGCGCCTGCTCCCAGCAGGGCGAAGCCGGTCAGGAGCGAGCGGCCGGAGGGAAGCAGGCGCGGGAGCGAGCTCGCGCCGGGCTCCACCCGGGGAAAGAGCAGCACGGCCGCGCGTCCGCGACCGGGTCTCGAGACGGCCGCCATGCAGGCCCGGTTCGCCGCCTGGCCCGGAGCTCCTACCCGGCCTCGTGCGCGAGGCGCGCGCCGGAGCGGCCTCAGAGGGGCGGCAGCTCGAGCGGGCCGAGGAAGACGACCTCGTGCTCGAGCACGACCCCGAAGCGCTCCCTCGCTCGCCGGCGGGCCTCGGCCATCAGGGCGATCGCGTCGGCCGCGCGCGCTCCCCCCGCGTTCTCGATGAAATTCGCGTGCCGGCGCGAGATCACGGCGCCGCCGATCCGGTGTCCTTTCAGGCCGCAGGCCTCCAGCATCCGGCCGGCTCCGAGCTCGTGCTCGGGGTTCTTGAAGACGCTGCCGAAGGTCCGCTTGTTCGTCGGCTGCGAGGCCTTGCGGAGCGCCTGCAGCTCGGCCACCTTGGCCTTCACCTGCTCGCGGGAGCTCCGCTCGAGCCGAAACTCGACCTCGGCCACGACCTGGCCGGGCCGAAGCGCCGAGCGGCGGTAGGACAGGCCGAGCTCGACCGGACTCAGCCAGTGCGGCCCGGTCTCGTCGACCACGAGCGCGCGCCGCAGGATGCTCGCCCAGTCGCCGCCGTAGGCACCCGCATTCATCCGCACCCCGCCCCCCGCGGTCCCCGGAATCGCGCAGGCGAACTCGAAGCCGCCGAGTCCAGCCTCCCGCGCGCGGTGCAGACAGAGGGCGTTCGTAGCGCCACCGCCGGCGAGCAGGAGCTCGCCCTCGACCCGCGCCCCTGCCAGCTCGCCCCCCAGACGAAGCACGAGGGCGGAGACGCCCTCGTCGGCGACGAGCAGGTTCGAGCCGAGACCGACCGTGGCGACCTGCAGCTCGTGCTCGCCCGCCCAGCGAAGCGCCGCCGCGAGCTCCTCGACGCTCGTCGGCGTCGCGAAGGCCTGCGCGGCCCCGCCCGCACCGAGCGTCGTTCGCCTGCCGAGCGGAACCTCGCGTTCGATCCTCACGCGAGCGCCTCGAGCAGGAGCGGCACCGCGCGCTCGACGTCGCCGGCGCCGAGCGTCAGGATGCGGTCGCCGGCTCGGGCCCGGCGGGCGAGAAAGCGTGCTCCGTCCTCGATCGCAGGTGTCCAGGCGAGCTCCATCCCCGGGCGGGCCTCCGCGAGGGCATCGACGATCAGCTTGCCGCTGACGCCCTCGAGCGGCTGCTCGCGCGCGGGGTAGACCTCGGTCACCGCGACGACGTCGGCCGCCGTGAGCGCGCGCGCGAACTCCAGGGCCAGGTGGCGGGTCCGCGAGTAGAGGTGCGGCTGGAAGAGCGCCAGCAGGCGGCCGCCGTTTCGCACCGCGGCGAGATCCGCGGCGAGCTCAGCCGGATGATGGGCGTAGCTGTCGATCAGCTCGACGCTGCCTACCTCGCCGCGAAGCTCGAGTCGCCGCCCGGCTCCAGTGAACCCGGCGAGCACATGCCTCGCCTGCTCGCGCGGGATGCCCGCCACCTCGAGCGCGGCCAGCGCCACGGCGGCGTTACGGCGGTTGTGCTCGCCGGCGAGCGCCAGCTCGAAGTCGACCGGCTCGAGCTCGTCTCCCCAGACCGCCCGGGGGGCGCGCGCCGCCCAGTCGGCAAAAAGCTGCTCCACCTCGGCCAGCGAGGCGAACTCGGAGTGGTGGTCGAGATCGACGTTCGTGACGACCGCGATCTGGGGGCGCAGGGCGCCGATCGTGCGGTCGGACTCGTCCCCCTCGACGACGAGCCAGCCGGCTCCCGCCCGGGCGTTGCCGCGAAGCTGGGGGATCTCACCGCCGATCAGGAAGGCCGGGTCGTGGCCGAGCCGGTCGAGGCAGAAGGCGATCATCGCCGCGGTCGTCGTCTTGCCGTGTGCGCCCGCGACGACGATCGCGGGCTGCAGGGAGACGAGCTCCGCCAGAAACTCGGCGCGGCTCTTGCCCGCCACCTGCCCCCGCCAGGCGGTTCCGACCACCACCTCCTGCCAGCCCGGCGGCACCAGCGGCTCCGGCGCGAGCTCGAGCGGCACGCCCGCGAGCGGGCGCAGGTAGGGCGTCTCGAGGCGGTCCCAACCCCCCACCTCGGCCCCCCACGCCCGTGCGAGCAGCGCGTAGCCCGAGAGGCCGGCGCCGCCGATCCCGACGAACCAGATCCGCCGGCCCTCAAGCGGAGGCAAGGGCGATCAGCTCCTCGGCGATCTCCTCGGCCGCCCCCGGGCGCGCGGCCGAGCGCATCGCGCCTGCCATCTCCTCCCGGCGGGCGGGCTCGTCCAGCAGCTCGGAGACGAGCGCGGGCACGCGCTCCAGCTCGGACTCGGCGACAACGACCGCCCCGCCCGCGGCCTCGAAGTGGCGCGCGTTCTTCGCCTGGTGGTCGGCGGTCGCGTGCGGGTAGGGAACGAGGATCGCCGGCAGGCCGGCCGCGGCGAGCTCCCAGACGGAGCCGCCAGCGCGGGCGAGCGCCAGGTCGGCGCTGCCGTAGGCGGCTCCGACCCGGTCGGTGAAGGGGAGCAGGCGGTAGTCGGGCCGGCGGACGCGCTCGCGCAGCGCCGGGTAGTCGCGCTCGCCGCAGAGGTGCAGGACCGCGGGCCCCCGCTCGCCCCAGCTCTCGAGCGCGAGCTCGTTCAGGCGCAGCGCTCCCTGGCTCCCTCCGAGCACGAGCAGGACGGGCGGCCCGACCGGCAGCTTGAACTCCCTGCGCGCGGCCTCGCCCGCCACCGCCAGCGAGCGCTGCGGCAGCGGGCGACCGGTCACTCGGTACTTCGCCCCGCTCCGACCCCGGACGGGAAGCGCGAGGAAGACCCGCTTCGCAAACGGCGCCGCGAGCCGGTTGGCGAGCCCGAGCTCGGCATCGGCTTCCAGAAGCGCGGCGGGTAGGCGCGAGAGCGCGGCCGCCAGCACCATCGGGCCCGAGACGTACCCGCCGCCTCCCAAGACAACCTGCGGCCGGCGCCGTCGCAGGATCCGCAGGCACGCCGCGGGCGCGGCCGACGCGGTCAGGAGCGCCCGTCCGAGCGCCGGGCCGGGCCGCCGCGGCAGCCCCGCGCTCCGAAACGGGTCGAAGGGAAAGCCGGCCTCAGGAACGAGCCGCGCTTCGACGCGCTCCGGCGACCCGGCGAAGCTCACCCTGACGCCGTTCGCCTGCAGCGCCTCCGCGACTGCGAGCGCCGGCAGCACGTGGCCTGCCGTTCCCCCGGCCGCGATCACGCACGCCAACTCTCGCCGCTTCGCCATGGCCGACCGCGATGTTAAGGAGGATGCCCACCGCCGCGAGCGCGACGATCAGGCTGGAGCCGCCGTAGGAGACGAAGGGCAGCGGGATTCCGGTCAGTGGCGCGAGCCCCATCACGGCGGCGATGTTGATCGCAGCCTGACCGCAGACGAGCAGCGTCAGTCCCGTCGCGAGCGCCTTGCCGAACGGATCGCGGCAGCGCAGCGCGATCCGCAGCCCGGCGTAGGCGAAGGTGAGGTAGGCGGCGATGAGGGCCGTCGTGCCGACGAGCCCGAGCTCCTCGCCGATCACGGCGAAGATCATGTCGGTGTGCGCCTCCGGCAGGTAGTTTGCCTTGAGGACGCTCTGGCCGAGACCGACGCCGAAGACGCCGCCGGAGCCGAGGCCGATCATCGCCTGCACGATCTGGTAGCCGGCGCCCTGCGCCTGGTGCCACGGGTTCAGGAAGCTGAAGATCCGGGCGCGGCGGTAGGGCTCGAACCAGATCGCCGCCACGCCCAGCGCGGCCGCGATCGAGAGCCCGCCGCCGAGCACGCGGCCGGGCGTGCCGGCAACGAGCAGCATGCCCGCGAGCATCACGAAGATGGCGATCGCGGTCCCCAGGTCCGGCTCGAGGATCAGCAGGAGGGCGAAGACCGAGGCGAGCGCGCCGACCGGCCGCCAAAGCTGCCTCAGGGTCAGCGGCGGCTTGCGGCGGGCGAGGTAGGCGGCCGCCCAGACGGCGATCGCGAGCTTCGCGAGCTCCGAGGGCTGGAACACCGCCGGGCCGAGGCTGATCCAGCGGCGGGCGCCGTTGACGGCGGAGCCGAGCACGAGCACCGCGGCCAGGAGCGCGAGGCTCGTGACGACGAGCGCGGGTGCGAGGCGACGGAGCCTGCGGAAGCACAGGCGCGCGAACAGGACCATCGCCACCAGGCCGAGCAGCGCGTAGATCGCCTGCCGCTTGAAGTAGTAGGCGGGATCGCCGTTGTTGAGCGCCGCCGAGGCGGAGGTGGCGCTGTAGACCATCACCAGGCCGAAGGCGACCAGACCGAAGCTGACCAGGAGCAAGAGCCTGGCCTCGTGGGCCCCTCGTTTCACACGGGCAGGTTCGCCACCAGCCGCTTGAACTCCTCGCCGCGCTCTTCGAAGTCGTGAAACTGGTCGTAGCTCGCGCAGGCCGGCGAGAGCAGCACCACCTCGCCGGGCTGGGCGGCCGCGGCCGCGCGCGAGACGGCGGTGGCCAGGTCGCCGGCACGGATCGTGCCGGGAATCGCCCGGGCGAGCTCCTCCGCCGTCTCCCCGATCACGTATACCGCCCGCACGTTCGGCCCGAGCGCGGCGGCTAGCGGAGCGAAGTCCTCGCCCTTGCGCGAGCCGCCGAGGATCAGGCGGACGGGCTCGTCCTCGTAGGCGGCGAGGGCGCGGAGCGCCGCGGCGGCGTTCGTCGCCTTCGAGTCGTTGACGTAGCGGACGCCGGCGCGCTCGGCGACGGGCTCGAGGCGGTGCGGGACCCCTTCGAACTCGCGCAGGCCGCGGGCGATCTGCTCCTCGCCCGCGCCGGCGGCCCGGGCGGCGGCGGTGGCTGCGGCGGCGTTCTCGCGGTTGTGCGCCCCGCGCAGGGCCGGCTCCGCCGGCAGCGGGTCGGCGGCCGAGAACTCGACCCGCTTCGCCTCGCTCCGAAGCGGAAAGCCGCGCGGCACGACCGCCATCTCCCGCGCGGTCTGGTTTTCGAACAGGCGCAGCTTCGCCGCCCGGTAGGCCTCGAGCGAGCCGTGGCGGTCGAGATGGTCGGGCTCCAGGTTGAGGAGGACGCCGATCGCCGGACGGAACTCGTGGATGTCCTCGAGCTGGAAGGAGGAGAGCTCGCAGACGACGAGCTGCTTGGGCTCGACCTCGCCGTCGAGGTCGCAGAGGGCCCGCCCGACGTTTCCGGCCACCGGAGCCCCGAGCATGAAGCCGAGCCATGCGGCCGTGGTCGTCTTGCCGTTCGTGCCGGTGACGCCGAGGATCGGGTTTCGCAGCAGCCGGTAGCCGAGTTCGATCTCGCTCCAGACCGGGATCGCGCGCTCGTGCGCGCCGGCCACGAGCGGCGCCTCGCGCGGCACGCCGGGGCTCTTGACGACGAGCCCGACGCGCTCGAGCAGCGAGACGTCGCCCTCGTTTCCGAGCTCCCGGCCGGCGCGAATCACCTCCACCTGGCGCCGCTCGAGCGCCGCTGCCGCAGCGAGCCCGGAGCGGGCGAGCCCGAGTACGAGCACCCGTTCCGGCAGCCCGCTCAGCGGAACCCGTGGAAGTAGCGGTAGTAGAGCGCGAAGGCGGCCGCGCAGAGGAGGCCGGTGACGAT
Organism: Gaiellaceae bacterium; assembly: GCA_036378475.1. Classification (GTDB taxonomy): domain Bacteria; phylum Actinomycetota; class Thermoleophilia; order Gaiellales; family Gaiellaceae; genus 13-2-20CM-68-14. The sequence continues at coordinate 1,924 of DASUWJ010000139.1, read as the reverse complement.
CCAGAAGCGGACCATGATCTTCGTCTCCGACCACGCCTTCATCTCGAAGTGGTGGTGGATCGGCGTCATCAGGAAAAGCCGCCTGCCCCAGTAGCGGAAGGTCAGGACCTGGAGGATCACCGAGATCGCCTCGATCGCGAAGATGCCGCCGATCAGGAGCAGCAGGAAGATCGTCTTCGTCATGATCGCGAACGAGGCGAGCGCGCCCCCGATCGCCATCGAGCCCGTGTCGCCCATGAAGACCTCGGCCGGAAACGCGTTGTACCAGAGGAAGCCGATCAGGCCCCCGATCAGCGCCGCGCCCACGATCGCGAGGTCGAGCTTCGTCTCGAAGCGGTGGTTCGGCGGCCCGGAGCGGATCCAGGCGATCACGTTGATCGCGGCGAAGGTGAAGAGGGCGATGATCCCGGTGCCGGCGGCGAGGCCGTCGAGGCCGTCGGTCAGGTTGACCCCGTTCGCCGCGCCCGCGATCACGAGGAAGAGCAGCCCGTACCAGGCGTAGGAGAGCGGCAGCGAGCCGAGCCCCGGGATGTAGACGTTCGTGGGCAGGTGCTGGTGGCGGGCGGCGATCCCGACCCCGACTGTGATCAGGCCGAGCAGGAGCAGCTTCCAGCGCGCGTTCAAGCCGAGCGAGCGACGGTGGGTCAGCTTGATGAAGTCGTCGGTCAAGCCGATCAGACCGCAGGCCAGGGTCACGAAGAGCACGGTCAGGGCGGGGACGGTGTAGCGGCTGAGCGCGAGAAAGGCGATGCTGGCCGTCCCCAGGGTGAGCAGGCCGCCCATGATCGGCGTCCCCTGCTTGGTCACGTGGCGCTCGGGACCCTCCTCGCGGATCGTCTGGCCGAACTCGTGCCGGCGCAGGAAGCTGATGAAGCGCGGGCCGGCGAGGATCGAGAGCACCATCGCGGCGAGGCCCGCGATCAGGACGCGGACCACTAGCCGCGCACCGGGGCCTGGGCGAGCGCCTCTGCCACGGCTTCGAGCCCGACCGCGCGCGAGCCCTTGACGAGCACGGCGTCGCCGGGGCGCACGAGCTCCTCCAGCTCGCGCAGCGCCTCGTGCACGTTCGGCGCCCAGCGGGCCGACACGCCGGCGGCGCCCTCAACGTAGCCGCGCGCGAGCGTGCCAACGGCCAGCAGCTCCTCGACGCCGTTCTCGGCGACCGCCTCGCCGACCTCGAGGTGGTACCCGGGGCCGGTGCGGCCAAGCTCGGCCATGTCGCCGAGCACCGCAACGCGCCGCCGCCGGCCCGCCCGCTCCGCGAGGTAGCCGAGCGCCGCCCGCATCGAGACCGGGTTGGCGTTGTAGGCGTCGTTGATCAGCAGGCCGCCGCCCGGCAGCTCGCGCTCCTCGCCGCGCCAGCGTCCGAACTCGACCTCGACCGAGCCCGGCCGCGGCAGGCCGAGCGCGTCGAGCGCCGCGAGCGCTGCGGCCGCGTTCGCGGCCTGGTGCGCGGCAGTGAAGTTGAAGCTGACGCCGCCCACGAGCGTCCGGCCGCCCGCCGTCTCCCACTCCGGCTCGCCGAGCCGGACGACGCGCAGGTCCCCCCGCTCGACCGGAAAATCCTCCGGGACGATCGCCGTTCCCCCCCGCGGCAGGGCGGCAACCAGTTCGGCCTTGGCGCGGATCACGCCCGCGAGCGACTCGACCAGCTCGAGGTGAACCGGGCCGATGTTCGTGATCACACCGATCTCGGGCCGCGCGATCTCGGCGAGCTCGGCGATCTGGCCGAAGCCCCGCATCGCGAGCTCGAGCACGCAGACCTCGGTATCCGGCTCGAGCCGGCAGAGCGTCAGCGGGGCGCCGAGCTCGTTGTTGTAGCTCGCCTCCGCGGCGAGCACGCGTGCCGAGGGCGCCGCGAGCGCGGCCAGCAGGTCCTTCGTCGAGGTCTTGCCCATCGAGCCGGTGATCCCGACGACCCGGG
>DASUWJ010000138.1:0-14150 GCA_036378475.1 Gaiellaceae bacterium | reverse complement strand
CACGGCGCTGGTGGGCTCTTACCCCACCGTTTCACCCTTACCTTCAGCGTCTCCGGAGAATCGCTGCTGGCGGTCTCCTCTCTGTGCCACTTTCCGTCGGCTTTCGCCGCCTGGGTCGCCCCAGCGTCCTGCCCTGCGGTGTCCGGACTTTCCTCGAGCGCCCAAAGAACGCCCGCGGTCACCCGGCCTGCGCTTCAGATTGTAGCCGGCTCTCCACGCCATCCTGGATCGCCGCGCCGCACTCGGGGCACGCGATCGCGCCCAGCCTGTGGAGCACGAACTCGCCACAGACGAGGCATTCGAGGCTGGCTCCGCGAACGAGCGCGAGCACCTCCTGGTCAAGCGTGCGGTTGAGTGGGGCGACCGAACTCACAGCGCGCGGAACACTCCCGTCACCTTGCCGAGCACCTGGACATGGGGGGAGTAGATCGGTTCCATGCTGCTGTTCTCGGGCTGGAGGCGGATCTGGCCCTCCTCGCGGAAGAACCGCTTGACGGTCGCCTCGTCAGCCGTGTCGTCCTCGCCCGCGAGCGCGACGACGATGTCGCCGTCCTCGGCGCTCTCCTGGCGACGGACGACGAGGACGTCCCCCTGGAGGATCCCGGCGTCGACCATCGAGTCGCCCTTGACCCGCAGCAAAAAGTCGGCGCCGCCGCGCTCGAGCAGCTCGGGTACCGCCAAATATTCCTCCACGTTGTGCTCGGCGAGGAGCGGTCCGCCGGCGGCGATCTCGCCGATGAGCGGCAGTCCTCGCCGCTCCTCCGCCGGGCGAGGCTGCCTGCGCCCACGCCCCGAGAGCTCGAGCGCCCGCGGCTTCGTCGGGTCGCGGCGCAGCAGCCCGGCCCGCTCGAGGTTGGCCAGGTGCGCATGCACCGTCGAGGGGGACGCGAGCCCGACCGCGTCTCCGATTTCCCGCACGGTCGGCGGGTAGCCCTGCCGGTCGACGTACTCGACCAGGAAGTCCCAGATCTCCTGCTGCCGTCCGGTTAGCATCGCGCCTCCTGTCCGATAACGAACGTATGTTCGCCAGTGAGGGTAGCGCTCCTGCCGGACAGCGTCAATTCCCCGGCGGGCGTGCGCAAACCTGGAGCGGAAAGCGCCGCACAACGGCGAGCGCGGCGTTCGCGGGGCGAGCGAAGCCCGAGCCGAAGAATGCGCTGGAGAGGACTTGAACCTCCACGGGGCGTCAGCCCCACAAGGCCCTCAACCTTGCGCGTCTACCAATTCCGCCACCAGCGCGCGCGCGGCGGATTGTAGCGACGGCCCACGGCCGGGCCGAATAGGCTTCTCGCCCGTGCGGGCGCTGTGCGAAGAAGCCGTTTCCGCTGCGCTCGCCTCCGGGGCGGCCTACGCGGACGCGCGGACGATCGTCCGGCGGGCGCAGCTCGTGACGACGAAGAACCGCCGCGTCGACCGCGTGGACGACGTCGAGAGCGAGGGGATCGGTGTCCGCGTGCTCGTCGAGGGTGCCTGGGGATTCGCTTGTGATCGCCGACTGGAGGCAGAGGGCGCTCGCGGCTCGGCGAGACGGGCGGTCGAGTTCGCCCGAGCGGCGCCGGGAGACCACTCGCGCGACCTCGCGCCCGTCGAGGCGGTGGAGGACCGGTATGCGACGCCGCACGAGCGCGATCCCGTGGCCGTGCCGCTGGAGGAGAAGATCGACCTGTGCCTGCGCGCCGAGGAGGCGCTCCAGCATGCCGACGTCAAGGTGACCACGGCTCTCGTCCGCGCGATGCGCGAACAGAAGCTGCTCGTGACCTCGGAGGGAACAGCGGTCGAACAGGAGCTCTTCGAGTGCGGCGGCGGGATCGACGCGCTCGCCTCCGACGGCGAGCTCGCCCAGCTCCGCAGCTATCCAAGCGCCCACGGGGGCTCGAGCGCGAGCGCCGGCTGGGAGTACGTGGAGGGGCTCGGGCTCGAGCGGGAGGCACCACGGGTCGCCGAGCAGGCCGCCCAGCTGCTCAGGGCGCCGGCCTGCCCGCCCGGTACGACCACGGTCGTGATCGATTCGGAGCAGATGGCGTTGCAGGTGCACGAGTCGATCGGGCACCCGACCGAGCTCGACCGCGTCTACGGAGCAGAGGCCGCCTACGCGGGCACGAGCTTCTTGAAGCCGGGCGACCTCGACGCGCTGCGCTACGGCTCGGAGCGGATGAACATCACGGCCGACCCCACCACCCCGCTCGGGCTGGGAAGCTTCGCCTACGACGACGAGGGCGTGGCGGCAAGGCGGGTGCCCGTGGTCGAGGCGGGCCTCCTGCGCGGCTTCCTGACCTCGCGCGAGACCGCGGCGAGGATCGGGCGGGGCCAAGGAGGCTCGATGCGGGCCGACGGCTGGAGCCGAATGCCGCTCGTGCGGATGACCAACCTGCACCTCGAGCCCGGCGAGGGCTCGCTCGAGGAGCTTCTCGCCGGGGTCGAGCGGGGCGTCTACTTCGAGACGAACAAGTCCTGGTCGATCGACGACAAGCGGCTCAACTTCCAGTTCGGGACGCAGGTGGCGTGGGAGATCGAGAAGGGCGCGCTCGGACAGATGCTCCGTGACGCCACCTACACGGGGGTCACCCCCCGCTTCTGGGGTTCCCTCGATGCGGTGGCGGGAGCGGAGAGCTGGCGCCTGTACGGCCTGACGAATTGCGGCAAGGGCCAGCCGGGACAGCATGCACACGTCAGTCACGGCGCCGCCCCGGCGCGGTTCCAAAACGTCCAGGTGGGCGTCTCGCCGGGGTGAGCGCCGCCCTCGAGCTGGCCGAGCGAGCCGTCGCCGCCGCCACGGGCGACGCCGTGGAAGCGGTCGTCCAGGCCGAACGGTCGGGCTTCGCGCGCTTCGCGGACTCCGAGGTGCACCAGCCGACGTTGATCGAGAACGAGAGCCTCTTTCTCCGGGTCGCCCGCGGCAAGAAGGTGGGCTCGGCCGCCGGCAACCGCCTCGATGAGGAAGGCTTGCGCGAGCTGGCCGCCCGGGCCGAGGCGGCCGCCGCTGCCTCGCCCGAGGACCCCGAGTTCCCGGGCTTCGCGGGTGCGGCCGCCTTGCCCGCAGTCGCGGGCCACGACGAGGAGACGGCCGCGCTCGGGCCGGAGGAGCTTGCCCGCCTGGCGAGCGAGGCGATCGAGGCGGCGAACGAGCTGCCCGTCTACGGCTTCCTGACGAGCGGCACCGCGACCGTCGCCGTCGCCACCTCCGAGGGCTTCGCCGCCGAGCAGAGCTCCACCGACGCGGTCGCGCTCGCGCTCGCCGCGACCGACGGCGCCTCCGGCTACGCGGAGCAGACCTCCTGGCAGGTCGGAGAGCTGGATCCCGCGGCTGTCGCCCGGGAGGCGGTCGAGAAGGCGAGACGGACGCGGGGAGCCTCCGACGTCGACCCTGGGGTCTATCGGGCCGTGCTCGAGCCGTACGCGATCGGCGAGCTCCTCCAGTACTTCGCCTTCGATGCCTTCAGCGGCCTGGCTCTCCTGGAGGAGCGGAGCTACCTCGCAGGACGCGTGGGCGAGCCGGCGCTCGACGAGAAGATCTCCCTCGCCGACGATGCGCTCGACCCTGCGGGCCTGCCGAAGCAGTTCGACTTCGAAGGGGTCCCCAAGCAGCGGGTCGAGCTCGTCGAGCAAGGCATCCTGTGCGGCGCGGTCTGGGACGCGGGCAGCGCTGCGAAGGCAGGCGGCCCGGGGCGCTCGACCGGTCACGCTCCACCACCGGCGCTCAGCCGCTGGGGACCACTGCCCTTTGCCCTCTCGCTCGCAGCCGGGGAGGCCGAGTCGCTCGGCGAGCTCGCCGAGCTGGTCGGCGAGGGGATCTACGTCACGCGCCTCCACTACCTCGGCGTGATCGAGCCCCGGGAGGGAGTCCTGACCGGGATGACGCGCGACGGGACGTTTCGAATCAGGGGCGGGAAGGTGGCCGAGCCGCTCGCCAATCTCCGCTTCACGGTCTCCGTGCCCGATCTCCTCGCGGAGGTGCCGGGCCTCACCCGCAGCAGAAGGCTCGTGAACGAGGCCGCCTTCTACGACGAGCGCTTCGCCTACGGCGCGCTCGTCCCCGCCCTGGCGACGGCGCGCTTCACGATCACCGGGGTCGGCGGGCCGCCCGGAATCTAGTTACTTCAGGGCGTGGAAGAGAGCGATCGTGTTCGCGAAGAACAGGATCCCGACCACGACCGTCAGGCGGGTCAGGTTGCGCTCGACGATGTGCGTGCCTCCCTGCGAGGCCGGGGTGAAGCCCATGCCGCCGAAGCCGGTATCCCGGCCCGAATGCATCAGGATCAGCCCGACGAGGGCGATCGACAGGAGCACGTGAATGACCGCCAGAACCGGGAGCATCGCCCGGCCAGGATAGCCGAGGAGGCGCCTTCTACCGGCCCGCAGCCTCGAGGATCGCCTCGACGAGCTGCGAGGCGATCCGGTCCTTCGTTACGTAGCCGACGGCCCCCGCATCGCGGGCACGATCGATGTCGAGGGCAGCGTTCGATCCGGTCAGCATCAGGACGGAGGCGGCGGGCCGCGCCTCCGTGAGCCGCCGCGTCGCCTCGACGCCGTCCATCACCGGCATGCTGATGTCCATCAGGACGACGTCGGGCTCGAGTCGGAGTGCGAGCTCGAGCGCCTCGGCGCCGTTTCTGGCGCGCCCCACCACCTCGATCCCGCTTTCGCCGGCCAGGATCGCCTCCAGCGCCTCGGCGAAGAGCCGGTGGTCGTCGGCGATCAGCACGCGAATCGGTCGGTGCGACTTGGCGGCGGCCGCTTCCATGCCTACTAGAACGGAAACCTACGCGGCTAAGCTTCGGCGGTGCAAGCGGACGAGGCCCGGGAGCGGATCCAGAAGCTGCTCGTGACGGGTGACAATCGCCTCAAGCAGGGCGTCCCGGCCGCCAAGGTGCGCGCGAGTTACGAGCAGGCGCTCGCGGTCGCCCGGCAGGCGGGGCTCGAAGAGTCGGTCAGCCCGCTCGTCGAGCTTCGGCTCGCGGAGCTCGCGCGGCTTGGAGGATCTCCTCGACCCGGCCGGCCTGCTCGCTGAGGCCGTGCAGCTCGGCGGCCGCGCGGGCGGCCACGTTCGGCCGCGGTAGCTCGCCTGCCTGGCGCAGGGCGGCGGCGATCGCCTCCTCGTCCAGCGGATCGACCAGGACGCCGGCCTGGGGCGAGACGAACTCCGGCGGCCCGCCGACCCGGGTCGCGACCACGGAGCGTCCGCAGGCCATCGCCTCGAGCAGCGCCTGCCCGAAGGGTTCGACCAGGCTCGGCTGGCAGACGACATGGCTCGCCGCGATCAGCTCCGGCACCCGCTCGTGCTCGACGCGCCCGAGCAGGCGGACGTTTCGGCGCCCCTCGAGCCGCGAGCGAAGCGGACCCTCGCCCGCGAAGGTGAGCGTGCCTTCTCCGAGGCGCACGAAAGCCTCCGCGAGCCGGACGACGTTCTTCCGCGCCGTCAGGCTGCCGAGGCAGAGGTAGGCGGGCGCTCCCTCGGGCGCGGGTGTCGGCTGGAACCGTTCCAAATCGACGCCGGAGTCGACGACGTGCGTCTTGCCGTGCGCGGCCGGAATCTTCGCTTCGAGCTCGGCGCGCAGGTACGCAGAGACCGTGATCACGGCCGCGGCGCGCCGGACGACGTGGCGGGTCGCCGCGGCCACCCCTGCCCGCTCGCCGATGTTGGCGACGTCCTGGCCGTGCGCGGTCACGACCAGGGGGACGCGAGTGGCGAGCCCCGCGAGCAGGCCGGTCGGCACGAGGAAGTGCGCGTAGACGACCTCGGGGTGAAAGCTCCTCGCGGTCGCGAGCGCCCGCAGGCCGAGGCGGGCGTATTTGGCCCGCCCGCCGGCCCGGCTCGTCAGGACGGCGAGTTCGACCTCGTGCCCCCGTGCCGCGAGCGCCTGCCCGAGCTGCCGCACGAAGACGCCGTAGTCGGGCTCCGCCGGGCCGGGGTACATCTGGGAGACGAGCAGGATCCGCACCGGGCGGCAGTTTCACGGTTTCGGACCCTCCCGCGTCAGGCTCGAGCGGGGTCGACGCCCGTCCGGCCGCAGGGTCAGGCAGAGGCCCGCTGAGCGTCGTACAGGCCGAACTCCTCCCGCAGCACCTCGCAGAGCTCGCCGACCGTACAGCGCGCGCGCAAGGCCTCCCGCAGCGGCGGCAGCAGATTTGCCTCTCCGCGCGCGGCCTCCCGCACGCGCCCCAGCGCCGCCGAGGCCTCCGCGGCGCTGCGCTCCGCCCGCACGCGGGCAGTCCGCTTCAGCTGACGCCGCTCTGCTTCGGGGTCGAGCCGGTGGAGCTCGATCGGCTCCTGCTCGACCTCCCCATAGCGGTTGACGCCGACGATCACCTTCTCGCCGGCCTCGACCTGCTGCGTGTAGGCGAAGGCGGCTTGCTCGATCTCCTGCTGGACGAAGCCTGCCTCGACCGCCTCGACGGCCCCGCCCAGCTCGTCCACCCGCTCGATCAGCTCGCGGGCGCGCGCCTCCAGCTCGTCCGTCAAGGCCTCGAGGAAATACGCCCCGCCGAGCGGGTCGGCCGTGTCGGTCCCGCCCGCTTCGTGCGCGAGGATCTGCTGCGTCCGCAGGGCAATCCGGACCGAGTTCTCCGTCGGCAGCGCCAGGGCCTCGTCGAAGGCGTTCGTGTGGATCGACTGGGCACCGCCGCAGACCGCGGCCAGCGCCTGGACGGCGACCCGGACGACGTTGTTCTCCGGCTGCTGCGCGGTCAGGGTCGACCCCCCGGTCTGGGCGTGGAAGCGAAGCGCCTGGGCCTTCGGGTTCTCGGCTCCGAAGCGCTCGCGCATGATCTGCGCCCAGAGTCGCCGCGCGGCCCGGAACTTCGCCACCTCCTGGAAGAAGTGGTTGTGGGCGTTGAAGAAGAAGGAGAGCCGCTCGCCGAACTGGTCCGGCGAGAGCCCGGCCCGAACCGCGGCCTCGCAGTAGGCGATGCCGTTCGCGAGCGTGAACGCGAGCTCCTGCACCGCGCTCGAGCCGGCCTCGCGGATGTGGTAGCCGGAGATCGAGATCGTGTTCCACTGCGGCAGCCGCTCGGCGCAGTAGGCAAAGAGGTCGGTCGTCAGCCGCATCGACGGCCTGGGCGGAAAGATGTAGTTGCCGCGCGCGATGTACTCCTTGAGGATGTCGTTTTGGACCGTGCCGCGGAGGCGCTCGCCCGGCACGCCCTGCTGCTCGCCGACGAGCTCGTAGAGCAAAAGGAGCAGCGCGGCCGGAGCGTTGATCGTCATCGAGGTGGAGACCTCGCCGAGCGGGATCGAGTCGAAGAGGAGCTCCATGTCTGCGATCGAGTCGATCGCGACGCCCGTCCGCCCCACCTCGCCGGCCGCGCGCTCGTCGTCCGAGTCGTAGCCGAGCTGGGTCGGCAGGTCGAAGGCGACCGAGAGCCCGTGCTGCCCCCGTTCCAGCAGGTAGCGGAAGCGCCTGTTCGTCTCCTCGGCCGAGGCGAAGCCGGCGTACTGGCGGATCGTCCACGGCCGCCCGCGGTACATGTCGCGGTAGGGACCGCGTGTGAAGGGGAACTCCCCGGGAGGCTCGAGCTCGAGACCTGCGACGTCCTCGCCCGTGTAGAGCGGCTTGACCTCGATCCCGGAGTCGGTCTCGCGGCCGTCCTCGGTCGTCGCCATCCCGCAAGTATGCTCGCGGCCCGCTCGCGGCGGCGATCGCCCTCCGCGCCGAGGCCGCAAGCGGGGGACCAGAGCGGCTAGGCGGGTGTCGCGGCCAGCTCCCGGCGCGGGGAGTGTTCGACCCCCGCCGCGGCGTAGGCCTGCTGCTCGTCCAGCGTCTCGTGCTCCGTCAGCGCGCGGGCGAGCGAGTCGAGCTTGTCGCGGTTCTCCTTGAGGAGCGCCAGCACCGTGTCGTAGGAGTCGTCCACGAGCCGCCGCACCTCGCGGTCGACCAGCTTCTGGGTCTCCTCGGAGGTGGCCGAGACGCCCGGTAGGAACGGCCCCTGGCCGTCCTGCGGCAAGACGGCGACGGGCCCGACCGCGTCGCTCATCCCCCAGCGGCCGACCATGTGCCGCGCGATCTCGGTGAGCTGCTGGATGTCCGACTCGGCCCCGGTCGTGATCTCGCCGTAGACGAGCTCTTCCGCGGCGCGCCCGCCGAGCGCGACCTCGATCTTCGCGAGCAGGTACTCGCGCTCGTAGCTGAAGCGGTCGGCGTCGGGTGTCGAGAGCGTCACGCCGAGCGCCATCCCGCGCGGAATGATCGTCACCCGGCGGACCGGGTCCGCGCGCGGGGTGAGCATGCCGACGATCGCGTGCCCGCCCTCGTGGTAGGCGGTTCGCTCGCGGTCCCGCGGCGACATCATGATCTTGCGCTCGGCACCGAGGACGATCTTCTCGAGCGCCTCGTTGAAGTCGCTCTCCGTCACCTCGTTGCGGTCGCGGCGGGCGGCGACGAGTGCCGCCTCGTTGACGAGGTTCGCTAGGTCGGCGCCGACCATGCCGGGCGTCGAGGAGGCGATCTGGTCGAGATCGACGTCGGGCGCGAGCGGCACGCCGCGGGTGTGGACCTCGAGAATCTTCTTCCGGCCGACGCGGTCCGGAGGCTGCACCGCCACCCGCCGGTCGAAGCGGCCGGGCCGCAGCAGCGCCGGATCGAGCACGTCGGGCCGGTTCGTCGCGCCGAGGACGATCACGCCGGTCGAGGAGTCGAAACCGTCCATCTCGGTCAGGATCTGGTTCAGCGTCTGCTCGCGCTCGTCGTGGCCGCCGCCGATGCCCGCCACCCCGGCCCCGCGCGTGCGCCCGATCGCGTCGAGCTCGTCGATGAAGATGATCGCTGGCGCCGCGGCCTTCGCCTGGGCGAAGAGGTCGCGCACGCGAGAGGCCCCGACGCCGACGATCATCTCGATGAACTCGGAAGCGGACATCGAGAAAAACGGCACCTGCGCCTCGCCCGCCACCGCCCGCGCGAGCAGCGTCTTGCCGGTCCCGGGCGGGCCGCTCAGAAGGACGCCGCGCGGGATCCGGCCGCCGAGCCGCCGGTAGCGGTCGGGGTTCTTGAGGAAGTCGACGATCTCGGCGAGCTCCGCCTTCGCCTCGTCGATCCCGGCCACGTCCTCGAAGGTGACGCGCCCGGTGGTCGGCTCGTAGCGGCGGGCGCGGGAGCGTCCGAACGCGCTCAGCATGCCTCCCGCCCCGCCGGCCGCCCGGCGCATCAGCAAGACGAGCAGCGCCAGGAAGACGAGCGTCGGCCCGAAGCCAAAGAGCAGGTTCTCCCACCAGGGGGTGCCCGTCTGCAGCGGCTCGGCGTTGATGACGACGCCCTTCTCCTGCAGCAGCTTGGAGAGCGCATCCGTGTTCGCGAAGGAGGGAATCTCGGTCCCGAAGCGCGAGCTCAGGTGGCGGCCGTAGCGGACCGCGTGTTTCAACTCACCCTGGATCGCGGTGCCCTTGGAGGTGATCCGGGCGACGTTCCCCGCGCGCACCTGCTGGAGGAAGACGGGGCTGTAGGGGATCCGGATCCGGGTCGGCTGCTGGGTGGCACGTGATGCAACCCAGTAGTTGATCCCGAACAGGATCAGGCTGAAGAGGGCGAGCCGCCACCAGAGGCTCGTCCGCGGCGACTGCGGCCGCGTTCCGCGGCCCTCGGCGGGCTCGACGCGCCAGCCCGGATGAGCCGGGGACCGCTCCCGCGCGGAGCGCTCCCGCTGCGGATCTGCGCTCATCCCGCGGATGCTAGTCGCAAAGCGCCGCAAGCTACGCTCCGCACTATGCGCGTGACGGTACGGCTGTTCTCCGGCCTCCGCGAGCAGGCCGGTTTCGGCGCCTGCGAGCTCGAGGGTGTGCGCCGGGTCGGGGATGTCTGGCCCGCGCTTCGGCTCGGCGACGAGCCCGCCGGTCTGCTCTACGCGGTCAATCGGGCCTACGCCGGGCGCGAGCACGAGCTCGCAGACGGCGACGAAGTCGCCCTAATCCCGCCGGTCTCGGGCGGCTCCTTCCGGATCACCGAGCAACCGCTCTCGCTCGAGGCGGCCGTGGCGGAGGTCGCCGACACGCGCGCGGGCGCGATCGCCAGCTTCACCGGCACGGTCAGGGCCGAATCACGCGAGCGTACGGTCAACTACCTCGAGTACGAGGCCTACGCGGAGATGGCGGAGGACTCGATGGGCGGACTCGCCGCGGAGCTGGAGCGCCGCTACGAGCTCTGCGCGATCGCGATCCACCACCGGGTCGGGCGGGTCGAGCTCGGCGAGGCGAGCGTGGTGATCGCGGTCTCGGCCCCCCATCGCCGGGACGCGCTCGCCGCCTGCAAGGACGCGATCGACACGCTCAAGCGGACGGTGCCGCTCTGGAAGAAGGAGGTCTACGAGGGCGGCGAGGAGTGGATCGGCCGTGGCTCTTGAGCGAGCAGCTTGACCGCCGCGGGGGTGTGCCTGGGCTCGAGCTTCGGCGCCAGCGAGATGGCAGCGGCGACGTCGAGCACGCCGTAGCCGAGCGTCCCTCGATCGCGGTGCCTCGTTCGAGTAACGGCGCTCGCACCGGGGCGACCGTCGTCACCGACAAAGATCCGCATCGGTACCCCAATCGACGATAACGCCGTCTTGGGGCCTCGCCCAAGGCGGCGCTGGTCACGCGGCTGGGCACGGCTACCATGAGACGGATGAGCGAGCTCAGGCCTCGGTACGATCCCGCGGACCCGCCCGAGTTCCCGCGCGGCTTTCGAGACTACGAGCCCGTGCAGCCGCGCGGAACCGACTGGCGCGCGCTCGGCAGACGGCTCTGGGCGCCGATCGCGGCGATCGGGGCGTTCCTGGCCAAGTTCGGCGTCGTCCTGCTCAAGTTCAAGTTCCTCTTCTCGATGATCGTCTCGGCAGCGGTGTACGTCTGGATCGGCGGCTGGTGGTTCGGGATCGGGCTCGTGCTGCTGCTGCTCGTGCACGAGATGGGCCACGTACTCGAGGCGAAGCACCAGGGGCTGCCGGTGACGGCGCCGATGTTCATTCCGTTCCTCGGCGCCCTGATCAACCTCAAGCAGATGCCGAACGATGCCTGGCGCGAGGCGAAACTCGCGCTCGCCGGGCCGCTGCTCGGCTCGCTCGGGGCGGCCGTGGTCTATTCGATCGGCGCCGCGGAGCACTCGCGGCAGCTCGAGGCAATCGCGTTCCTCGGCTTCTTCATCAACCTCTTCAACCTGATCCCGGCCAGCCCGCTCGACGGAGGCCGGATCGTCAGCGCGCTCCATCCGGCGCTCTGGTTCGTCGGCGTGCTCGCCCTGCTCGGCCTCGTCATCTATCGCCCCAACCCGATCCTGATCCTGATCCTGCTCGTCGCCGCCTCCGAGGTGTGGCGGCGGTGGCGGACCCGCCACCATCCCCAGTACGAGCGCTACTACCGGGTCGCGCCCCGGCGGCGCCTGCTGATCGCACTCCTCTACTTCGGGCTCGCAGCCGCGCTCGTCTTCGGCATGCACGCGACCCACGTGCCGCGCTCGTTCTAGTGCAGGACAGAAGGCTGCTCGAGCGCCGCGACGGCACGGATCTCCGTGCGCAGGCGGAGGGAATCGGCGAGGAGTTCCTGCAGGGCTTCGAGGCCGTGGCCCGGATCGACCGCCCCGCGGTGACGATCTTCGGCTCGGCGCGGATCCGCGCCGGGAGCGCCGAGTACGAGCAGGCGCGAGAGGTCGGTCACCGCTTTGCCGAGGCCGGCTTCGCGGTCGTCACGGGCGGCGGCCCCGGCGTGATGGAGGCGGCGAACCGCGGCACGAAGGAGGCAGGCGGCCTCTCGGTCGGCTTCAACATCGAGCTCCCCCACGAGCAGCATGAGAATCCGTACCTCGACATCGAGCTCACCTTCCGCCACTTCTACGCGCGCAAGACGATGTTCGTGAAGGCGGCCGAGGGCTTCGTGATCTTTCCCGGCGGCTTCGGAACGCTCGACGAGCTGTTCGAGGCGCTGACGCTGATCCAGACCGGCAAGGTGCTGCACTTCCCGGTCGTCTTGGTTGACCGCGCCTACTGGGAGCCGCTGCTCGGCTGGTTTCAGGAGCGTCTGCTCGCCGCGGGCATGATCTCGAGCGAGGACGTCGAGCTCCTGTACGTGACCGACAGCTCCTCCGAGGCCGTGGCGCGCGTGCTCGAGGCCCACCAGCGCCGCGGCGAGCCTTCCCCGGCCGAGCCGGAGAAGGCGGACGCCCAGTAGGAATCGCTACCCGGTCGGATACGGGTAGACGTTGATCGGGTTGCTCGTGGCGAGGTGCCCCGAGTCGTCCCTGACGCTGATCGTCTGCGTGCCGGTCGTCCGCAGGATCACGTTGCCGAAGCTCTTCAAGCCGCCGTCGGCTTTCGAGAAGCGCGAGGGCGTCGGCACGAAGGCGTTCGGGTCGCTGCTCGAGAAGCTGACCGTGCCGGTGTAGCAGCAGGCCGCGTTGCCATAGACATCCTCGGCGCGGACGCTGATCTCAAACGGCGTCGCGCTCGTGACGATGCTTGGCGCGCTGACGACCAGGTGGTCCACCACCGCTCCCGAGACGACGACGACCGGCTGCTTCTGGGGCGCCAGCGGGCGGAAAGCCGGCTTCGTCACGAGTCTGATCCGCCTGAGGGTCGTCTTGCGCTTGCCGCGCTTGGACTTGACGACCCGCTTGACGAGCTTCGAGGTCACGACGCCCGTCGCCGGCTTCGTCTCGGTCAGAAAGACGAAGCCGTCCGCGGCTATCGTGGGCGCGAGCGCCGGGCCATAGGTGAGCGTGAAGCTCTGGCCGCGTGCGCACGAGGTCGAGATCACCAGGCGGCGGCCGACGAGCCGGAGGATCCTCGTTGCGGTGGAACAGGTGCCGGGTGCCAGGCTGACGTAGCCGGCAGCGCCGGGGCTCGTCGTTTGGGGCAGCGACCAGCCGGGCGGGATGTCGAGCAGGGTCTGTCCCTGCAGGGAGCCGGTATCGGCGAGAAAGACGAGCGTGTACGTGTCGCTGCTCGCGGCGGCGACGTGCGTGGGCGTGATCACGACCCGGCCCGTGCCGTCCGCCGCGGGCGGCGCCTGCGCGGGGACGAGCAGGAGCAGGAGCCCGAACACGGGCACCACGAAGGCCGCGCGGCAGTACCTGACGATTCCCAACTCAAGACCCCTTACGAATTGGCGAAGCCGAAGTTAAGCAGCCGCCGGACGTCCCCGTAGGGGTTCGTCGAGTGGAGCACGACGGCGATCAGGCTTCGGCGCCCGCGGCGCGCCGAGGCGACCAGGCAGTGGCCCGCGAGCGTCGTCCAGCCGGTCTTGACCCCGTCGGCGCCGGGATAGCTGCCCAGCAGCTGGTTCCTGTTCACGTAGGTCTTCGCGTAGGTCGGCGGCGACCACTTGACGTGCTCGATCGGAGTGCGGACGATCGCCCGGAACTCGGACAGCCCCATCGCGTAGCGCGTCAGCGCGGCGAGGTCGTACGCGCTCGAGTAGTTGCCGCGGTCGACGACGCCGCTGGGACTCGTGAAATGCGTCTCGTGCAGGCCGAGCTCCCGCGCCTTCTCGTTCATCAGCTCGAGGAAGGCGCCCCGGCTGCCCGAGGTGCCGATCGCCAGCGCGAGCGCGTCGTCGTTCCCCGAGAAGAGCAAGAGGCCATAGAGGAGCTTCCAGACCGGCACGCGCTCGCCGGTGCGCAGGCCCTCGCGATTCAGGGCGACGTCCGGGACGATCGGGTTGATCCAGATCGTCTTGGTGAGCGGCAGGTGCTCGATCGCGAGCAGCCCGGTCATGATCTTCGTCGTCGAGGCGATCGGCCGTTCCTCGTGCATGTGTCTGGCCCAGAGAATCGCGCCCGTTCGCGCGTTGACGAGGATCGCCGCAGGGGCCGAGAGCGGCAGCCTCAGCGCGTGCTCGAGCAGGGGCGCTCCCGCCGAAAGCAGCGGCACCCCCGGGGCAAAGGGTGCCTCGGCCGAACGCTCCTGCTCGACGGCCGCCGCTTGCAGTCGCTCGAGCGCCAAGTGCGGCGCCGCCTGCGGCCGCAGGGCCGGGAGGGAGGGCGCCGGTTGCGACCTCGCGTGCGCGAGCGCCCAGTGCTCGCTCGCGACGAGGGACGCCGCCGCGAGCAGAAAGGCGAGCGCCAGCAGCGGGAGCGCGCGCTTGCCGAGCTTGTTCCGGCGGTGGCGCTCGACGGGCTGGAGAACGGAATTCTGCATCGTCACGGCGGCTCCGGCGGCGAGTCTAGCCTCGGATTTCGCCGCTCTACACTTCGCTCGTG
>DASUWJ010000137.1:0-11255 GCA_036378475.1 Gaiellaceae bacterium | reverse complement strand
CCGTGACGGGCCCGAAAGCTCGGCACGCTGCGCGGCCGACCGAACCACTTCAGGGTGATCACGTTGAAGCGCTCGCCCTGCAGCCGCCGCAGCACCTCGTGCGACCAGCGCTCGCATGCGCGCGCGGTCCGCGTCGCCTCGGGGACGAGCGGCCGCGGCCGGAGCACCGGGTAGCGGTCGCGAAAGAAGGCATCGGTGTCCGTGACCCCCTCGTGGGCGCCGCCGGAGATCCGCAGGAGCGCCTCGCCCCGCCAGAGATGCTGCAGCGAGAAGCTGAGCCCGTCCGCCTCGATCCGATCGCACCGCTCGACCAGGCGGGCCGCCTCGGCGCCGTCCCGCACCGGGTCGGGCCGGCCGGTCAGCCACCAGCCGTCGCTCCGGCGCTCGGCGGGCCGCAAGGCGGCGTAGGCGTAGACCTCCGTGGCGTCCAGGGCGATGCCCCGGCCGAGCGCCTCGAAGACGGCGCGGCCCGGGAACTCCTGCGGGCGGTAGCCGAGCAGTGACCAGTGCGCGACCTCGCTCGAGGGCGCCCGCCCTGGACCGACGGCGAACAGGAGCCCGCAGGAGCCACGCGCGGCCAGGGCGTCGAGGTTGGGGGTGGAGGCCGCCTCGCCCGCCGTCCGGCCGCCGAGAACGCCGTGCGCGCGGTCACCGAGACCGTCCAGCAGAACGAGCACGAGCGGGAGCACGCGGAGACGCTAACGCACCCGCGGCCGACCGCTTCGTCCCGGTTCGCAGCCGGCGAGCGGGAAGCGCCTCGGCACTTCAGCGCGGCGCCCGCCGACTCTCCCGCAGAGAGCGGTTCGCCCCGACCGCCGAGCGGCGGCCTCGAACGAGGCCGCCGCTCGGCGGGACTCCGGCGCCACTGACCCCTAGCGGCGCCGAACTGTGATGGTCGGGCTGAAACCGGCCAGGTAGCCGGGGCCCGCCTGGTTCACGGACATGGCGATGCGAATCCGCGAGCGACCCTTGGGGAGCCTGAGCCTGAAGGCAGCTCTGGAATTGCCGCCGAGCTTGACCTTCTTGATCGTCACCCACTGCTCGAACTGCGACAGTCTCTGCACGAGCACGGTCGCGCCTGCGTGGGAGACGCCGGCCTGCACCGAGGTCCTGAAGACGCCGTTTTGGTAGCTGAGCCTGATCCTGGGCCGCACCTCCACGCCGACGACGACGCTCGTCAGGCCGCTCCAGGTCGCCTCGTAATGGGTGAGGATGCTCGGCGCGGGCGAGACGAGCATGTTCCAGACACCACCGGTCGTCGTCAGCACCGTCGTCATCTGCGCAAACGATCCCTGCGGGTAAGGCTGCTGGTAGATCGTCACCTTCTCGCCCGCGTTCTTGCTCGAGACGATGCCCGAGAGGCTGATCGTCTGGCCGTAAACGATGATCGGCACCGAAACGCCGATCGTGACCGCCGGGGGCGGGCCCGTCACGACGATCGTGCCCTTGCGGGCCGGGTAGAGCCCGTCGTGGTAGTGGTAGGTCCCGGCGGCCTGGAACTGGTACGAGTAGGTCTTGCCAGGGCCGAGGATCGGCGAGACGAACGTGCCGTTGTTGGACACGACCTGGTGGTTGACCGTGTCCGAGTTGACCCACCTGACCGTATCGCCGGCCTTGATCGTCAGCGAGGCCGGTGAGAACCCGGTGTGCTTGATCTGCACCGTCTTCGTCGTTGTCGGCGCCGAGGTGGCCGGCGCCGCGCCGGCAGCAAGGACGGAGACGCAAACGAGCGGCAAAAGAAGCTTTTTCATCACCATCTGACCCCTTTGTTGGCTTCTCGACAATCGGTAAAACGGCGGCTGCCCGGAAAAGTTGCGCCGGTGCTTACACGGGATTTACGTTCCCGGCCGGGGCAGCGAGGCGAGGATGCGCGCCACCCCGGCCGGGACGAGCCTCTCCCAGCCCGCTCCCGCGCGCAGGGCGGCACGGACGTCCGCGCCCGAGAGCTGCTTCTCCGCCCCCTCGTCGAGAATCACCACCTCGTAGCCCGCCGCACGCAGCCGCTCGAGCTTCGTTCCGCCCCAGGCCGAAAACAGGCGCAGGTACTGGGTCACGCCCGCGGGGACGTAGGCAGGCCAAAGCTCGGGCTCGTTGACGGGAAACGGGATCACGTGGACGCAGGCGAGATCGAGGCGAAGCTCGGCGGCCGCCGCCTTGACCATCAAGAGCCGCTCCGCGTAGGAGTAGGGATTCGCCTCCGGCAGGTGGCGTAGCGGGTCGCTCTCTTCGGGCTGGACGCGCTTGGGATCGGGGTTCGTGATCCCGATCCAGACCTCGTCCGAGCGTTCCGCGGCACCCCGCAGGTACTCGAGATGACCGTTGTGGAAGGGCTGGAAGCGCCCGTGGATCATGCCGCGCCGCATCAGCGGACGACGACGCCGGAGCCCTCCTCGACCTGGCCGATCCGGCGGATGAACAGCCTCCGGCGCTCGAATTCGGCCTCGAGCGCGGCGCCCTGCTCGGCCGGAAGGGAAACGAGCAGGCCGCCCGAGGTCTGCGGGTCGAACCCGAGCGCGACGATCGCCTCCGGTGTTCCCTCGAGCTGGACGTGCGAGGCGGCGAAGTCCCGGTTGCGGGGGTCACCGCTCGTGCGCACGCCCTTGCGGGCGAGATCGAGGGCGCCGTCGATCGCGGGCAGGCGCTCCCACTCGAGCGAGATCCGCACCCCGCTTCGGTCGGCGACCTCGTGTGCGTGGCCGAAGAGGCCGAAGCCGGTCACGTCCGTGACCGCGTGCGGCGAGCGCGGACGCAGGAACTCGGCGGCGTCCTTGTTCAGGGTGCGCATCCAGCGGACGGCCCGCTCGAGCGGCTGCGAGCCCGTCAGGCCCTTCTTGTGGCCGGTCATGATCAGGCCCGTGCCGAGCGGTTTGGTCAGGAAGAGCGCGTCGCCGGGCCGGGCGCCGTTCTTGGGCCAGATCGCCTTGGGATGCACCGTCCCCACGACGGCGAGCCCGTACTTCGGCTCGGGGTCTCGGATCGTGTGGCCGCCCGCGAGCAGACCCCCGGCCGCTCGCACCTGCACCGCGGCGGCGGCGAAGACGCTGGCGAGGATCTCGCTCGGCAGCTCCTCGGGGAAGGCGGCGATCGAGAGCGCGAGCAGCGGCGTCCCCCCCATCGCGAACACGTCGTTCAGCGCATTCGTCGCCGCGATCGAGCCGTAGTCGGCCGCGTCGTCGACGACCGGCGGGAAGAAGTCGAGCGTGAAGATGAGCGCCCGCTCCTCGTCCAGGCGGTAGACGGCCGCATCGTCAGCCGGCGCGAGCCCGACCAGCAGGTCCTCCGCCTCGACCGGCACGAAGCCCTGCAGCAGCTGCTCGAGCCGCGCCGCCGAGTACTTGGCGGCGCAGCCTCCACAGGAGGCAAGTTCGGTCAGCTTGACGGTGCCGGCTTCCAGATCCATGCTCGCTCCTACTGGTCTGCGGAACTGTAGGACTCCGTGTCCCTTTCGTCTACAGACGTTTCACGGTTCGGTCGTATTCCCGCTCGAAAGGGCGGCGGCGGCCGAAGCCGCCGCCGCTGTCAGGGGAGAGGAGGAGCCAGACCGCGGAACTCAGGAGCACCGCGGGAATTGCCTCCTCAGTTCGGGCCGAAGCTCAGGATCCCTTCGCAATCGGGACGTCCACCAGATTGCCCCATTCCGTCCACGAGCCGTCGTAGTTTCTGACCGACTCGTAGCCCAGGAGCTCGCGCAGGACGAACCAGGTGTGCGCGCTCCGCTCGCCGATCCGGCAGTAGGCGGTGACCTCCTTCTCGGGCGTGATCCCCTTGCCCTCGTAGAGCTGGCGCAGCTCGTCGGCCGGCTTGAACGTGCCGTCGTCTCGGACCGCCTGGGCCCAGGGAATCGAGGCCGCCGTCGGGATGTGGCCCGCCCGCTGGGCCCCTTCCTGCTCGTAGCCCGGGGGCGAGATCAGCTCGCCTGTGTACTCCTGCGGGCTGCGGACGTCGACGAGCGCCTTCGTCTGCTCGCCGAGGCCGTCCTTGACCGCATCGCGGTAGGCACGGATCGACTCGTCGCGCTCGGCGGCCGAGTAGCTGGCCCGCTGAGGCGTCGGCGACTCCGTCTCGAGCTCACGGCCCTCGTCGATCCATTTCGTTCGGCCCCCGTCGAGGATCCTGACGTCGCCGTGGCCGTAGATCTTCAGGTACCAGTACGCGTAGGCCGCGAACCAGTTGTTCTTGTCGCCGTAGAGGACGAGGGTCGTCTCGTTCGAGATCCCACGCTCGCCGAGCAGCCGCTCGAAGGTGGGCTTGTCGACGAGGTCGCGCTCGACCGGGTCCTGCAGGTCGTCGCGCCAGTGGAGCTTGACCGCGCCGGCGATGTGTCCCTCCTCGTAGAGGGCGGGGTCCTCGTCGACCTCGGCGACGACGATCGAGTCGTCGTCCAGGTGCTCGGCCAGCCACTCGGTGCTGACGAGCACGGGCTTCGCGTATCCATTCTCCGCCATCTGGCCCTCCTGAGACTTTGCAAAGTGAAGCGGGGTGAGCCTACCGGATCGGCCCCGGCTCCCGGGCGGCTCCGCCCGCGAACAGAAGACACCGTTCGCGGCGGCCGGCGCGGAGAGTCCCTAGAGCTCGCCGGGCGTCCTGATGATCTTCAGCACCATGTACAGACCGAGCACGACCGCGAGGCAAAAGCCCGAAAACGCCAGCCACTGGAGCGCATGCACGCGGGCCAGGAGCGCCGAGGAGAGGAGCAGGCCGACGACGATGATCGCGGCGCCAATCCGGTTCGCGACCGAACGGAGCACGTGCTCGATCTGGCCGAGCTCCGTGGGCACGACGCCCACCTTCAGAGTGCCGGTCTCAAGTCGGTCGGCGATCTGGCCGACCCGCCGGGGCAGCCGTGAAAGCGTGCCGAGCTGGGTGAAGAGCATGCTCATCAGCTGGTTCGGCTCGAGGCCGCGCTCGGCCTCGTTCAGGATCAGGTTCCGCGCCTCGTCCTCGAGCAGGGCGATCGGATCGAGGGTGGGATCCAGGTAGCGGGCGATCGAGTCGGCCTGCGCGAGCGTCTTTCCGACCAGGGCAAACGACGGCGGCAGCCTGATCCCGTAGCGCAGGCAGATCCGCTGCAGGTCGGCGAGCGCGTCGCCGGCGCGGATGTCCGAGAGCGGGCGCCAGTGATAGCGCGGCAGCTTGCGCCGCAGCTCGTGGACGAAGGCGCCCTCGTCCGAGTCGAGCGTCGTCAGGGAAAGGCTCAGGAGCAGGGCGGCGACGTCGTCGGCTCGGTTGCGCGCGATCCCGAGCAGAAGCAGCGACAGCGTCGTCCTCGTCTCGTCGTCGAGGCGGCCGAGCAGGCCGAAGTCGATCAGCCCGAGCCGGCCGTCCTCGGTCAAAAGCACGTTGCCGCGGTGCGGGTCGGCGTGGTAGACACCCTCGACGGTGACCTGGCGGATGTAGGCCCGGAAGAACTGGCGGGCCAGCTGCTGGGCCCGCTCGGGCTCCAATCCGTGCTCGGTGCGCACCTTCTCGCCGTCGATCCGCTCGAGGACGAGCACTTGCTCGCTCGCGTAGGGACGGATCACCCGCGGCACGGTCAGCTCCGGGAACTCGGCGATCGAGCGGGCGACGAGCTCGGTGTTGTGCGCCTCCTCGCCCAAGTCGAGCTCGGCGTGCAGATGGACGTCGAGCTCGTCGGCGAGCGCCTCGAGCTGGAGCAGCTGCGCTTGCTCGGAGTGGCGCTCCAGGAACTTGACCGTCGAGCGGAGGACGCCGAGGTCGAGCTCGACCTGCTCCCGGATGCCCGGCCGGCGCACCTTGACGACCACCTCGCGCCCGTCCCGAAGCAGCGCCGCGTGCACCTGCGCGATCGAGGCGCTCGCGAGCGGCTCCGGCTCGATCCGCGCGAAGGGATCGTCGCCGAGCTCGGCTGCGATCGTGCGCTCGATCTGGTCGAAGGGCACGGGTGGCGCCTCGTCGACGAGCTTCGAGAGCTCCTCGATGTAGAGGTCGGGTAGCAGGTCCGGCCGCGAGGAGAGTAGCTGGCCGAGCTTCACGTAGGTCGTCCCGAGCTCCTCGAGTCCCTCCCGGAACTCTCGGGCGCCCTGCTCAGTGGCGGGACGGTCGCCCACGACCCCGATCTCGCCCAGCACCCTCGCAAGCCCGCTTCGCCGCGCGACGCGTGTGACCTCGAACACCCGCTTCAGGCGCTGCAGCCGAACCCCCACCGGCGCAACTATTCCAGGCCGCCTAGGAGAGGAAACGGCGAAGGGCCGCTTCGAGCTCACCGGCCGAGACGGAGCCTTCGAATTTCGCCTTGATCCGGCCGTCCCTGCCGACGACGAACGTCCAGGGCTCCGTCTGCAGGCCCCACTGCTTCATCCAGCGGTTGTAGCCGCGCTGCGGATCGTTGCCGGCGAACACCTCGACGTGGATGAAACGAATGCCGCGCGCGGCAAAGCGCCGCCGGACGTATTCGACCACATCGACGACCGGGCCGCACGTGCGACTCGTGCAGTAGCGCGGCGTTGCAAACGTGACGACGAAGGGCGCGTGCGCGCCCAGTGAGCCGGCGATCGAGTAGCGAAGGAGCGGCAGGTCCGGTGGGGTGCGTGTCGTCAGCCTGGCGGCGGCGCCGTGCACGCTGGCCAGGGTCGGCGTATCCGAAGGAGGTGCCTTGGAACCGAGCCTCGGCGACTGGGACCGCGGCTTCACCTCGAGCGTTCCGAGCCCCTGGATCCCACCGCCGGCCGGCTCGGCGAGAAGCCAGTAGGTGCCGGGGCGCGGGACCTCGAGCCGAACGACGTAGATGTGACCGACGCCGCCGGCCGCGGTCTCGCCGGCACCCGGTGGCCCGATCGGCTCGAGCCTCGCCGTCGCCTGTTCGAACGGCCTCGCCGAGCGCGAGCGCGCGAGCCAGACCTCGGCCGAGGGACGCTCCACCGCTTGGGCGTTGTGCCTGATCACGAGGAACGAGTAGCGCACCTGGCCGGGCGCGAAGTCCGAATCTCCGGCGACGAGGGCAACCGCTTCGCCTGGCCGCTTCAGCAGTGCAGCGAGCGAGCCTGCCGCGGCTCCTTTGCTCCGGCCCCGGCTCTGGGCCCCGCAGCCGGCTGTCAGCAGCGCAATCACGACGACAGCCACGAGGACGACGCGCACGGGCCCGAGTCTAGTCCCGGGCCCGCGCCCGGCCTCACACGGCGGAGACCGTGCGCGGGCCTAGCCGCCGTCGAACATGCTGCCGCCGTCGAACATGCTGCCACCGTCGAACATGCTGGTGGCTGCGACCTTCCCCCTCGGGGAGGTCGGATGGTTCGCCTTCGCCTGAGCGAGGCCTGGCAGCGACCACGCAGCAGCGGTGAGGGCAAAGAGCAGAACGATGAGTCGCGTCTTCTTCATTTTTCACCTCCTTTCTTCGGCTTAGAAGCGGACGTCCTGGAGTGCCTCCGCCGCCTGGCGGTAGAGCTTGGCCGCAGCCCGGTCCTCGCCTCGCTTCGCAGCGAGGTCGCCCCGGGCCATCCAGGCGGCGGCCCGATGGCTCAGGGATTCGAGCTGTTCGGCGCTCGCATCGGACGCGAGGAGGATCTCCTCCGCCTCGTCCAGGCGCCCCTGTTCCATCAGTGCCCGGCCCAGCACGAGCTGGGTCGGAGCGACGTGGTAGAGGAAGTCGGTGCGCTCCGCCATCAGGGAGAGCGCGTGTCGTGCCTCTTCCTCGGCCGTCGTCGCCTCGCCCGTCATCAGGTGTACGTGGGCGAGTGACGCAACGACGTTCGCGGCGTCCGCGTCGCTGCCCTTATCGAGCAGCACGCGGTACGCGTTCTTCAGATCCTCGATTGCCTGCTCGGGCTTGCCGAGCTGGAAGTTCAGGCCGCCGAGGTTGTTGAGCAGCCGGCCGACGTTTCGCTCGTCGTTGACCTGCTCGTAGTGGGTCTTCGCGCGCTCCGCGTAGTTGCGCGCCTGGACCCAGTGCCCCATCCGCTCGCTGACAAGGGAAGCCTGGAAGTACGTGTCCGCCGTCTTGCGCGGATCGTCGATCGCCTGCGCGAGCTCGAGCGCGCGCTCGACGTCCTCGCGCGCGGCTTCGAGGTCCCGCTGGCGGCGGTAGCAGCGCGAGCGCCAGCCGAGGATGTCCGCGCGCAGCAGGTCGCACGGAAGCTGGGAGCCCTCGGCCAGGGCGAGCGCCTCGTTCAGGAGGCCGATCGCCGTCGCGATGCTGGAAAGCTGGTAGCGGCAGACGCCGAGGCGGAAGAGGATCGCCGCCCGGTCGACGTCCGAGAACTCGGGCGCCTCGGCCAGCAGACGCGCGCGGTTCAGAAGCTCGAGCGCCTCCTTGACCTCGCCGCTCTCGACGCGCGCCCAGGCCTCGCCGGAGAGATGACGGACCTCGAGCTCCGTGAGCGCGGTCGCGAGTACCGCCGTCTTGCAGCTCGAGAACTGCTCGAGTGCCTGCTCGTACTGATGCGCCTCGGACAGCGCTTCCGCGCGGGCGAGCAGCGTCTCGACGCGCCGGCGCTCGTCTGCGGAGACGCCGCGCTCGAGGAAACTGGGGTCGACGCCGAGCTTCTGCGCCAGCCATTCGACCGTCTCCTGCGTCGGACGGGTCTTGCCGCGCTCGATCTGGCTGACGTACTCCTTCGAGAAACGCTCGCCGGCCAGCTCCGTCTGCGTCATGCCCGCTGCGACGCGCAGCTGCCGCAAGCGCTCGCCCAGGCGGTTGCCCGAGGGAACGCTGCGGCGGGTGTTCGTGGCGGCGCGCGGCATGACAGCCTCACGGGAAGTCAAACGCATACTTCACAAGTACGCAAGAACGGCCCGTTTGGCATCCCCCAAAAAGGGCATGTCAGCGGGTGAAACGGCGTCAACTCAACGATCCAAGAATCACTTGACCGAGCTACTTGACGGCCCGGAGGGGCAGTTCTATAGTCAGTCAACTCTGCAGCACCGCCGGACGCCAGGTTGGAGTTGCAGGGGGCGCGCCACAGAATGGCGACGGTAGGTCCGGAGGCGTGGCTGGGCCGCAGAGTCATAGCCTCCGGGCTGTCGCCCTCTCAGAGCCGCAAAACCAGATAGGAAGGGCCCCGGGTGCCGCAGCCGGGGCCTTTCTCTTTTTCCGGTGTCTTCGTCCCCGAGTCCGCTTCAGGCCGATACGAGGGCGGCCGCAGGAAAGCGCTCGCCCATCAGCCAGCGCCGGCGGCAGGCGACGACGCCGTCGAGCGAGCTGCGGCGCTCCTCGGCGCCCACCCGGGGCCGGCTCGCGCTCAGGCGCCCTCGGGGAGCGCCTGGCGCTGCTCGGCGTGGCGGTACTTGCGCACGAGCGCCGCGGCCGCGAGCGCCCCGCCGAGGCAGATCGCAGCGCTGACCCGCATCCCGAACGTCAGTCCGTGCACGAACGCGTGCGGCGGGTCTGCGCCGCCGCGCACGGCCGCGGCGGCCCGGCTGGCGACGATCGCGCCCATGATCGCGATCCCGAGCGCCACCCCGACCTGGCGGAAGGTGTTGAGCACGCCGGAGCCCACTCCGGCCTTGTCGACGGGGACGGCGCCCATGGCCGCGGCCGACATCGGCGTCATCACGAACGACATCCCGAGCCCGCCGAGCACGAAGCCAGGGAGCATGTGCCAGAAACTCGAGTCCAGCGTCACCGTCGAGAGCTCCAGGCAACAGATCGCGACCACGGTCATGCCCGCGGCCATCAGCCAGCGCGAGCCGACCCGGTCGGAGAGCTTGCCCGCGATCGGGGCAAAGACGACGACCATCAGCGTCCAGGGCAGCAGGGCAGCGCCCGACTGGATCGGCGACCAGTGGCGAAAGGTCTGCATGTAGATCGGGAAGAAGACGAAGATCCCGAACATCGCCAGCGTCACCAGGATCGCGACGATGTTCGCGCCGGCGAAGGTGCCGTTTCGAAACAGCGACAGGTCGAGCATCGGCAGGCGCTGGCGGTGCTCCACGAGCACGAACACGCCGAGCGAGACTGCTGCGATCGCAAAGAGGCCGAGGATGCGCGCCGAGGTCCAGCCGTAGCTGTGCGCCTCGATCAGCGCGTAGACGAGCGCGAGCAGGCCGATCCCCGAGCTCACGAGTCCCGGCAGGTCGAGCCGCTGCTCGTGCGAGGTGTCCTTTGACTCCGGTACGACGACGATGGTCGCGAGCACAGCGAGGACACCGATCGGGACGTTGACGTAGAAGATCCAGTTCCAGGAGATGTGCTGGGTGATGATCCCGCCGAGGAGCGGCCCGATCGCGAGCGCCATCGCGGACACGCCGGCCCAGATTCCGATCGCCGCTCCGCGCTCGCGGGCGGCGAAGGTGGCGGAGATGATCGAGAGGGTCGCCGGCATCATCAGCGCCGAGCCGACCCCCTGGACCGCGCGCGCTGTGATCAGTTCGGTCGCGCTCGAGGAGAGGCCGCAGAAAAGCGACGACAGCGTGAAGACGACGAGCCCGATCGTGAAGATCAGGCGCCGGCCGTAGAGATCGCCGAGCTTCCCGCCGGTCAGGAGCAAGACCGCGAAGGTGAGCGCGTAGGCGGTGACCGTCCACTCGAGCTCGGGCGTGCCGATCCGCAGATCCCTCTTGATCGCCGGCAGGGCCACGTTCACGATCGTGTTGTCGAGCATGATCATGAACAGGGCGAAGGAGAGGGCCCCGAGCGTCCACCACTTTCGGTTCTCCTCGGCGAAGATCCTCGCCCGCATCTACGTACGCTCCTCTCGGCGCTTCGGAGGTGAGTTCTCACGAGGCTAGCGATCGCCTAGTTCGACGCGCAAGCCGCCTGCTCTACGCTTCCTCGCGCGATGGAGGCGATCTGGAGTCCGACCCCCGAGGTGCTCGAGCAGGCGAACGTCGTCCGGCTGATGCGGAGGCTCGGTTTCGCCGATTACCGGCGCTTGCAGCAGTTCTCCCAGGACGAGCCGGAGCGGTTCTGGCCCGCCGTGATCGAGGATCTCGGGCTCGAGTTTTCGCGGCCGTGGGAGCGGGTCGTCGACCTCTCCCGCGGCCCCGAATGGGCGACCTGGTTCGTCGGCGGCAAGCTCAACCTGGCCTGGAACTGCGTCCACCGCTGGGCGCAGGGGCCGCACGCGGGCGTTCCGGCCGCACTCTGGGAGGCCGAGGACGGCGAGCGCCACGGCTTGAGCTATGCGGAGCTCTCCGCCCGGGTGACCCGCTTCGCCGAGGCGCTCGTTCAGCTCGGCATCGGCCCGGGCGATCGCGTCGCCTACTTCCTGCCGATGTCGCCCGAGGTCTCGATCGTCTCGCACGCCTGCGCGCACATCGGGGCGATCCAGGTGCCGCTCTTTTCGGGCTTCGCGGCGCCC
>DASUWJ010000136.1:0-35365 GCA_036378475.1 Gaiellaceae bacterium | reverse complement strand
GAAGCGAAAGCGCCGGATCGCACCCGGGTCCTGCTCGGGCGGCGGCGGCTCGGCCAGCTCTGCCTCGCCGTCCTCGGCGGCCGGCTCGAGTTCCAGCTCTTCCTCGTCGTCCTCCTCCACGACCTCGGCATAGGCACCGTTGTCGTTGGCCGGCTCGGGCTGGGCCTGGGCGGCAGCGATCAGCTCGGTCAGCATCCCGGCCAGCGCGTCGATCTGGTGGCGGCGGAGCTCCGTGCCGGAGGCGAGCTGCGGGGGGCGGCCGGAGAGCACCCGCTCGAGCCCGAGCATCAGCGAGTAGCGGCGCTTCCACTCGTAGGAGGGCGCCCTCCGTCCCGCCTCGAGCTCCGCGATCGCGTCGTCCAGGGCGAGCCGGCGCGCGGTTCCCGGGGCGAGGGCGGCGGCAGGGTCCTCGTCCGGACGGAGAAAGGCTTCTCCGGCCCATTGTTCTGCGCGGGCTGCGGCGGCGGTGAGACCGTCTGCCGCCTCCGGCGCTAGCGTCGGCTGGTAGGTCGTCTCTTGCATCTGCGCAGCACTTCCAGGTGCTGCCGGTTCGAAGTGAGAAGCGAGCGCGCGATTACCCCTTCGGCGTGCTTCGCTTCACACAGCATACCCCATTTCCGGGGCGTCAAGCCGCTGTCCTAGAGGGGCGTACCGGTTCCGCCCAGGCCGCCGAAGAGCGCGAACGGGTTCTGGGGCAGGGCTTCATAGACGAGCTCGCCACCGGCCTCGACCTCGCCGTGCAGGCGCCGGGCGAGCGCTCGAGCCTGCTGCTCGGAGGCCGCGCCGACGAGCACGAACCGGTGCCGGTGGACGACCCCGTGGCCTTCGCGCTCGAGCCGGTCGGCGAGCTCGTCGGCCGCCTGCGGCGTCTCGGTCTCGATTCGCACCTCCCAGGGGGCAAAGCCGTGCTCGAGTGCTTCTTCCTCGAGCGGGTCGGGCTGGACGGACGGCTCGTCATCCCAGCGCTCCTCGTCCGCGAGCCAGTGCTCGATCCGGCCGACGCTCGCCTTCGCGCCGAGCTCGCGCAGCTCCGCCTCGACGATTGCCCGGGCACGCTCGGCATCGGCCCGGGAGCCGGCGTAGACGAAGATCGTCTCGTCGTCCCGCGAGACGGCGAGACGCCTGCCCTCGAGCTCCTCGGCGAGCGTCCGCGCGTCTTCGCCGAGGTTGAGGCCGAGGCGCTCGAGCAGGCCCGCCGCGTGCTCCTCTTCGACCTCGATCTGGATGCGCCAGTCGTCTTTCATACCCGTGCCTTCGCTCCTTCCTCGGAGAACAGGCGCCCAATCATCCTCTCCGAGACGCCGGTCTGGTCGAGGTGCCTGGTGATCCCGCCCAGCCAGAAGGGAAAGCCGGCACCGAGGATCAGCGCGGCGTCGACATCTGCTGCGGCCGGAACGACGCCTTCGTCGAGTAGGTGGCCGATCTCGTCTGCGACCGCCTCGAGCGCCCGTTCCAGGAGCTCGCTCTGCGAGGGGGGGTGGCCGTTGGCGGCGAGCGCGATCTCCTCGCGGCCCTCTGCGTAGTTGGCGAGCGTCTGCGAGAGCGGGAACCGATCCGGGTAGGCCTCGTGCAGCGATCCGAGCACCTGGAAGGCGACCCGCGGGCCGACGAGCTGCAGAAGGGCCGAGGGCGCGAGCGGCAGGCCGAGGCGCAGGATCGCCTCGTCGGTCTGCTCGACCGTGCTGCCCTGCTCGATCGCCTCGAGCACGACGCCGAGCAGGCGAGTCAGGACCCGGTTGACGATGAAGGCGGGCGCGTCGCGGACGAGCACGGGCCGCTTGCCCAGCTCTGCGGCCGTGGCCCAGAGCGTCGCGAGTGTCGCTGCGTCGCTCTCGGGGGTTCGGACGAGCTCAACGAGCGGCAGCAGCGAGACGGGGTTGAAGAAATGCAGGCCCGCCACCCGCTCCGGGAAACGGAGCCCCGCAGCCAGGCTGGTGACGGAGAGCGCGGAGGTGTTGGTCGCGAGGACGCACTCGCCCGAGACGAGCGCCTCGAGCTCGGCGAAGACGCGCCGTTTCAGCTCGAGCTCTTCGAATACCGCCTCGAGCACGAGATCGCAGCCAGCGAACGGCGCGTAGCCGCTCGTCGGTTCGAGGAGGGAGCGCAGAAAGCGGGCCTTGCCCTCCGCGTAGCGCCCCCTTGCGACGAGACCCGCAAGCTCGGCCTCGATCGCGCCGGTTGCGCGCTCGAGCGCCTGCTCGTCCACGTCGCAGAGCACGAGCGGCAGCTCGAGCCGGCGCAGGAACAGGATCGCCAGCTGGGTCGCCATCAGGCCGGCGCCCACGATGCCGACCCTGCGGAGCGGCCGCGGCGGCGTGCCGAGCTCCGGCCGCCTCCTGGCTCGGCGCTCGACCAGCTCGAACGCATACAGCGAGGCTTGCGCCTGCGGAGCGGGCAGGAGCTCGGCGAGCGCGTCCTCCTCCGCGCGGTAGCCCTGCTCGAGGCTCCAGCCAGAGAGGGCGCCCTCGATCAGCTCGAGCGCGCGGTAGGGCGCGGGCGCGGCGCCGTGCACCGAGCCCTCGAGCTCTGCTCGCGCTCGCCCGAGCACCTCGGACGCGGCCTGCCCCAGGCGCCGATCGTGCGGAGGGGGTTTCGCCGCGTCGGCGAGTTCGACGGCAAACGCGATCGATTCGTCCAGGAACTCCGCGGGCTCGAGTAGGCGGCTCGCGAAACCGAGCGCCGCCGCCTCCCGCCCGTCGAGCATTCGGTTTCGCCGCAGCGGGTTGGCGACGATCAACCTGACGGCGGCCTCGAACCCGACGAGCCGCGGCAGGAGCTGGGTGCCACCCCAGGCGGGGACGATCCCGAGCAGGCATTCGGGACAGGCGAAGTGGCGGACCGCCGTCGAGATCGTCCGCTCGTCGCAGTGGAGCGCGAGCTCCACACCGCCCCCGAGGCAGACGCCGTTGATCGCCGCCACGGTCGGGTAGGGCAGCTGGCGGAGCCGGCCGAAGAGCTCGTGGCCGGCGCGACTCCCCGCGCGGGCGGCCTCTCGGCCGGCGCCTGCAAACTCGTCGATGTCGGCTCCGGCCGAGAAGCAGTAGGGCTTGCCCGTAATCACGAGGGCGGCCCAGTCCTCGCCTTCGAGCTCCGCCAGCACGCGCTCGAGCGAGGCGAACGAGCCACGGCCGAAGAACGTCGGCTCGGTGTGGTCGGCGCCGTTGTCGATCGTGATGAGGGCGAGCGGCCGCTCGAGTTCGGGCCTCGCCGCGCGCGTGAGCTTGAACTCCGTCTCCGGCATCCGCTAGGCGGGCCTGCGGGGCGAACGGCCGGCGCCCGCGCGAGCCCTTCGGCCGCTCACGGGCGCTCCCAGAGGAGAGCGGCGCCCATCCCCATGCCGACACAGAGGGCGGTCAGGCCGTAGCGCGCGCTCGGCCGCTCGCGGAGCGTGTAGGCGAGCTGTGCCACGAGCCGGATCCCGGTCGCCGCCAGCGGATGGCCGCAGGCGATTGCCCCGCCGTAGGGATTCAGTCGCTCGTCGTCCGCCGAGACACCGACCCCCTCGCACCAGCTCAGAACCTGGACGGCGAAGGGCTCGTTTAGCTCGAATGCGTCGATCTGGTCGAGCGTCAGCCCCGCCTGCTCGAGCGCCCGCTTCGTCGCCGGGACGGGCCCGAGGCCCATCAGCTCGGGCTCGACGCCCGCGAACGCGTAGGAGACGAGCCGAAGCCTCGGCTCGAGCGAGAGCTCCTCCGCCGCCTGCCCGGAGACGAGCAGGGAGGCGGTCGCCCCGTCGGTCAGGCCCGCCGAGTTGCCCGCCGTTACCCGGCCGCCCGGCCGAAACGGCGTCGGCAGCTCGCGGATCGCCTCGAGCGAGGTCTCCGGACGGAGAAACTCATCGCGGTCGGCCTGCCGCCAGCCCGCGTCCGTGTAGACGCTCATCGGCACGACGGTCTCGCGCATGACGCCGTTCCGCCAGGCTGCCGCGAGCCGCCGGTGCGAGCGGACCGAATAGGCATCCGCAGCCTCTTTCGTCAGCTCCGGAAAGCGGTCGTGCAGGTTTTCCGCCGTCTGGCCCATCGTCGCGGCGGAGGGGTCGATCAGCCGCTCCGCGAGGAAGCGCGGGTTGTAGTCGACATCCTCGAGCATGGGGTGGCGGCCCATGTGCTCGACTCCGCCGGCCAGGACGACGTCGGCCGCACCCATCGCGATCTCGCCGGCGCCGCAGGTGATCGCGGTCAGCGCGCCCGCACACATCCGGTCGACCGCGAAACCCGGGACGCTACGGGGGAGACCTGCGAGGAGCGCGATGTCCCGGCCGAGCGTCAGGCCCTGGTCGCCGACCTGCGCGGTTGCCGCGAAGACGACGTCGTCGATTCGCTCAGCGGGAAGGGTGGGGTTTCGCCGTAGCAGCTCCCGGACCAGGCGGACCGCCATGTCGTCGCCCCGGGTACGCCAGAAAGCGCCGGCCGGGCCGGCCCGCCCGAACGCGCTGCGGACGCCGTCGACGAAGTAGACCTCGCGCAGCTCGCGCATCGCGCTAAGGCTAGTGGATCGAAGCGCTCCCAAAAGCTCGCGCCAGGCGGCCGGGGAGAGGTGGCCGGCGCCGGCGTTCGGCCGCCCGAGCCCCGCCCTTTCGCTCCCACCCCTCGCTCTCGCTAGGCTCGCTGCCAGTGGAGGAGGCCGGTCGAGGGGCCAGCGCAGGCGCCGGCGCCGAGTGGGGCGCGCTGGTCGAGCGCGAGCGGTCTCGCTACGAGGACGGACAGGCGCGCCTGCCGCAGGCCCGCGATGCTGACGCGCGGCAGCGCCAGCTGACGCGGCTCGGCAACGCCGCCAGCGGGGCCGGCCTGGCCCTGCTGATGGCGGCCAGGCGCGAGGAGGCCGCGAGCTGGTTCGAGCGAGCGGCCGGGCGCTACCGCGAGAGCTTCGACTCGGCACCGCCGGGAAGCTGGGGCAGGCTGCTCGGCGCCCTCAAGGCGCGCATCCTGGCCGACGACTGGAGCGGCGCGGCCGCGGATGCGCGGTGGACGATCGAAGCCGGCGCGGCGCGTGCCTCCTCGCCGATCGGTCTCTATGCCGCGGCGCTGGCCTGCCTCGTGCTCGAGCGAGACAGCGAGGCGCGGGTGCACGCGGATTCGATCCGGACGCGGGCCGACTTTCCGCACTCGGTCGGGGACGCGCTCGCCTTCCTCGCGGCGAAGGACGTGCTCGGCTACGCCGAAGCGGTGCAAGCGGTGCTCGAGTCGTTCGAGGCGCGTGCGGAGTACCTCGAGCAGGTCCCGGTTGCCGACACGGTACTGGTGCTGCAGGCGCTCGCCGGCCCGCGCGGGCTCAGGGCCGAGCTCGCCTCGCCGCTCCTGCCCGAGATCTAGCCGGGCTCGCCGGTTCGAACCGGGTGCATGAACGAGGTGATCACCAGGGGGTCGGCGTCCTCGGTCTCCTCGTTCCGGACTTGCTCGGCGACCTGCTCGATCAAGCGCAGCGCCCGCTCGGGCGAGATCCGAACGGTCGTCTGGGTGATCCGGAACTTGCCGGTCGCGCCGAAGGCCGCCCAGGCCCGCTGCAGGTCGTCCAGCATCGAGGCGCGGACGTCCTTGCCCAGGCCGCTCGAGACGAGCTCCGGGGCGACGCGGACCGTGCGCGCGACCGCCCGATAGGGCTTCTCCCGCCCCTGGCCTCCGCTGGCAAGGGCGATCAGGCCGGCGCGGAGCAGCATCCGCACGTGGAAGTGCAGGTGGCCGGGATCGACCCCGAGCCGCTGGGCGAGCTCCCGGTTCGTCAGGTACTGGCCCTCGCTCTGGCCAAGCATCTCGAGCACGCGCAGGCGCAGCGGGTGACCGAGGGCCTTCAGCTGTTCGGGCCGGTCGATCGTGAGCACCTCGAGGATCAGCGGCGGTGACTCGGGCGTGCCCACAGCCCGGTATATATACGGATCGGCCCCTCGTTGTCTAGTCGCGCAACCCTGCGGCGGCCGCACGGTCGAGCACCGCCAGGGTCTCCCCCGACTCGGCGCGGATCACGCTGCCGGGCACGGCGGGATCGATCGGGCCGGCGAGGGCCCGCGCGACGGCCTGCGCCTTGTCCTCGCCCGCGACGAGAAAGACGATCCGCCGGGCGGCCCGAAGCGCGGGGGGCGTCAGCGTGATCCGCTCGACGTAGGGCTCGAGCTTCGGCTCCGCCGGGATGACCAGGCGCTCGCGTTCCTCGAGGCCCGGGGAGTGGGGAAAGAGGGAGGCTACGTGGCCGTCGGGGCCGAGCCCGAGCAGGAGCAGGTCGAGCGTCGTTCCCCGGAGCTCGCGCTCGTAGGCCGCCGCGGCCGCGGCGGGATCGTCCTCGCCGTGGATGCGGTGAATGCGCGGCTTCGTCTCTAGCTTGCCGAGCAGGGTCCGCTCGGCCAGACCGAAGTTGGAGTTCGGATCGCCGGGCGGGACGCAGCGCTCGTCGCCCCACCAGGCGCCGGCCTCGCCCCAGTCGGTCTGCAGCTCGGCCGCCAGCTCGTATGCCCGGCCCGGGGTCGAACCACCGGTCAGGACGATCTCCTCGCCCGCGCGCGCGGCCTCGGCGAGCAGTCCGGCGACGATCTTCGCCGCAGCCTCCTCGTCCGCTTCGATCCGAAGCTCGACGTCGCGTCCCTTCACGGCGCCCCCGCCGCCAGCTCGCGCGAGCGCTCCATCGCCGCCTGAATGGCGTTCAGGAAGGCGGCGCGGACACCCGCCTGCTCGAGCTCGCGGATCGCGCGGATCGTCGTTCCGCCGGGAGACGTGACCCGCTCGCGCAGCTCGACGGGATGCATCCGCTCGTCCCGAAGCAACTTGGCCGTGCCGAGCATCGTTTGGACGACGAGCTCGGTCGACACCTCCCGGCTCAGCCCGAGCAGGATGCCCGCTTCGATCATCGCCTCGGCCAGCAGCGCGAAGTAGGCCGGCCCCGAGCCGGAGACCGCCGTCACCGCGTCCATGTACTCCTCGGGAACGCGAACGACGGCCCCGAGGTGCGCCAGGGCCTCCTCGGCGAGGGCGAGATGCTGTTCCTCGGCGTGCGCGCCGGCGCAGAGGCCGGCGACCCCCTCGTGCACCGTCGCGGGAGCATTCGGCATCGCGCGGACGACCGGCACCTGCTCGGAGAGTCCGTTCTCGATCAGCTTCGTCGGGATCGCGGCCGCGACCGAGAGCACCGTCTGCCCGGCGCCGATGAGCGGCCCCACCTCCTCGAGCAGACGCCCGAAATCTTGCGGCTTGACCGCGATCACGATCAAGGCGGCGCCTGCGATCGCCTCCGGGTTCGAGAGCGTCGTCTCGATCCCGAAGCGCTCGCGCAGCTCCTCGAGCCGTTCGGCGCGCAGGCCCGTGGCCACGAGCTCGCCGGGCCTGCGCCAGCCGCCGCTGAGGAGTCCAGCGATCAGCGCTTCGCCGATCGTGCCCGCCCCGAGCACGGCGACGCGGCGTGGATCGAGGGACATGGGCCTGAGTCTAGGCAGCGAGACGTCCGGGCAGCGGCACCGACCCCTGCCGGAAGCCGGCCAGCAGGTAGACGCTCGCGAGCCCGGCCCACTCCTCGTAGCGCTCGAGGAGCTCGGCCGTCTCCCACGCCTCCGCTCGCCGGCCGAGCAGTGCGGAGCAGAGCTTGATCAGGCCGAGGTCACCGACCAGGCCGCGCTCGTAGCGGCCGAGCCCCTCGAGGCAGACGACGCCGACCGACCAGGGTCCGATTCTCGCCTCCCTCACGAGGCGTGCGGCCGCCGCCTCGGTCGGCACCTCGCGCAGCCGCTCGAGGGCGACCGTTCGACAAAGCCGAACGAGTGCGCTCGCCCGCGGGCCACCGAGCCCGAGCGCACGGAGCTCCGCCGGCGAGAAGCAGCCGAGCTCGTGCGGCCGGGGTGCGAGGTGCAGGTCGCCGAGCGGGGTCGTGGCTGCCCGCACGATCCGGCGCTCGATCGCCCGGGCCCGCTTCGCGCTGATCAGCTGGCCGCAGAGGGCACGGAGCAGCGCCTGCGTCACCGTCGCGCAGCGGAGGGGCCGCAGGCCACGCAGGCGCCGGATCGTCGCGCCGAGCAGCGGGTCCCGCTCGAACCGGCGCACGAACTCGGAGTGGTCGTCCTCGAGCCCGAGCACGAACCGCACCTGCTCCACCCCCTGCTCGCTCGCGGCTCGGACGAGAATCGAGCCGTCGGCGAGCTGTCTCGCCTCGGCGGACTCGAGCCCGCCGGCGGTCGCGAAGGCCGCGTACAGGACACCCCCGGCGACAATCCGGGTCGCGTCGCTCCCGAGGTGCGTCGAGAGGCGGAGCGAGTAGGGGCCGCGGGCCCTGAGCGAGGCCTCGATCATCGGGCCAAGGCGCTCAGCTCCGCCGCCCGATCAAGCACGTCGAGGGCCTCGGAGTCGCGCCCCGCCCGGCGGAGGAAGCGGGCCCACGTCCGGTACGCCGCCGTGCGCTCGACGTGGCGCCCGTGCTCTTCGAGCAGCTTCGCGGCCTCCTCGAAGATCGCCTCGGCCTCGGCCTTTCCCTGCTCTGCGAGTGCCCCTCCGAGCACGCCGAGGGCCACGCCGCGCTCGGCCGGATGGTCGTCGGCGAGCGCCGCCAGGCCCTCGCGGGCGAGCCGCTCCGCCTCCTGCATCTGGCCGCGCAAGGCCGCCCGCTTCGCCTGCTCAATGCGCAGGTTCCCCAGGTCGAGGGGCTCGGGCCGCGCTCCAAACAGCCGTTCCGCCGCCTCCAGCTGCGAGCCCGCCTCATCGGTCTTGCCCTGCATGAGCAGGATCGTGCCGCAGAGGAGCCGCGCGCGGGCGAGCTGCAGCGAGTCCTCGCTCACCTCGAGCAGCGCGACCGCCCTCCGCACGTAGACAAGCGCCGCGGCCGCTTCGCCGGCGAGCTCGTGCAGCCGCGCGAGCGACCAATAACGACGAACGCGGGTGTAGGGATCGCCGACGTCGTCACCGGCCCGGGCGATCGCCTCCTCGAGCAGGGTCCCCGCCCGGGCCGGCTGCCCGAGCTCGGCGAGGGCGTAGGCCACGTGGGTGGCGAAGAGAAGTCGGTTCGAGACGTCCTCCGGGGCCTCCGCGGCGACCTCGTCGAGGCAGCGCTCGTAGAGCTCGACGGCGCGCCCCGGCTGGCCCAGAGCCGCGTAGGCCTGGCCGAGCGCTGCATAGACGGCGGGCCGCCGAGCGGGGGAGCTGAGCTCGGATGCCGTCACCCGCTCGAGCCGCTCGACCGCGAGCAGGTTGTTTCCGCGCCGCGCGGCGAGCAAGCCGAGCGCCGCCTCGGCTCGCAGCGCCGAGGCCTGGTCGCCGGCTGCCTGCGACTCGACGCTGATCGCCTCGAGCATCTGCTCCGAGCGGGCAGGATCGTCGGCCAGCCGCAGCTCGAGCTCGGCATTGTCGAGCCTCAGCTCCCGCTCGTCGACCTCGCGCAGGTCGGAGCCAGTCTCGAGGTATTCGACCGAGACGTGCAGCTTGCGCGCCAGCTGGCGGAGGGCCTTGACGGAAGGACGGCGCGCCCCGGCTTCGATGCGCGAGATGTACGCGCACGAGACCCCGGGCGAGGAGAGCTCGCGCTGGGAGAGGCTCCGCTCGAGCCGCAGCCGGCGCAGACGCGTCCCGATTGACTCTGGTCCAGTCTGCTGGTCGTCCATTTTCTGCTGGTGACCAATTATTCACACGTCTGCCGGCCGCCGCGAGGCCTGTCCGGGGGAAAGCCTGAAAACAAAAGGCGAGGGAATCCAACTCGAGTCGAAGCGGCCGAGCAGGAGCGGGGCGCAGCGCTGCCGCCCGGCGAGCCACTCGAAACGCGGGCGGCGCTCGGTTTCTGCCGCGCCGGAGGCGAAGGCGCACCGCCCTTGCTCACCGGCTGCCGCCCCGGGCCCCTGCTCCGCCCGTACTCTTGCGGGCGTGAGCGAGCCGATCGATCCGCGCGTCGAGATCGGACACGTCCATCTGAAGGTCTCGGACCTCGACCGGGCCGTCGCTTTCTACCGGGACGTGCTCGGGTTCGAGGTCACCCAGCGCTTCGGTGACTCAGCCGCGTTCCTGAGCGCCGGCGGGTACCACCACCATCTCGGGCTGAACACCTGGGAGAGCCGCGGTGGCCCGCCACCGCCTCCGGGGACGACCGGCCTCTACCACGTCGCGATCCGCTATCCCGACCGCGCGACGCTCGGCAATGCCCTGCGGCGGCTGGCGGAGCATCAGATTCCACTCGAGGGCGCGACCGACCACGGTGTGAGCGAGGCGATCTACCTCCGTGATCCCGACGCGAACGGGATCGAGCTGTACCGAGATCGCCCCCGCGAGGAGTGGCCGCGGGCCGAAGCCGGTGACGGCGTCGCGATGTTCAACGCGCCGCTCGATCTCGAGGCCCTGCTCGCCGAAGCGTCGCCCTAGGCGTCGGGTACGACGGTGCGCTGAGTCGCCGGCTCGGCGAGCGGGGTTTCCTGGACGACCGTCCGGCGGGAGAAGAGGCCGTGCGAGTAGCCGGCGAAGTAGAGGATCAGGCCGCCGGGTCCATAGAAGTGGCCGATCCAGCGGAGTGTCTTCAGCCCCTCGGAGCCGTAGGGATGGATCGTGCCGCTCGACCAGAGCGGGTAGACGACCGGGCCGACGACCAGCCAAGCGCCCGCTGCCAGCGCGAGCAGCGCGCCGAGCGCCCCGCCCCCACGCGAAGGCGTCATCAGCATCAGCCCGCCGACGAAGGCGACGATCCCCGGCAGCAGCTGCAGCTCCCACTGCCGCGCTCCGAACTGCCAGGAATGGTGGTTGAAGAACCCGAAGCTGAAGAGTGGGCCGACGAGCGCCGCGGCGACGACCCAGGCGCCGAGCAGGGCGATCAGAAGCCCAAACGGAATCGCCTTCGGCGTCCACGCTCGTGTCTGCCGGAGCGCCACGAGATCGGTATGCGCGCCCCGGCCGAAATCGAAACGGAGTAGCGTTTCCGGAGCATGCCACGCGGCTACCTGGAAGGGCCCGCCTCGGAGGAGGCCGAACGGCGACTCGAGGAACTCGAGCGTGGCGATCAGCCTGTCCGGGCCGAACAAAGGCTCGCGGTCGTCGGCTCGACCGAGGCCGAGCCCGAACGACATTTTCTCGGCTGGCGAGACGAGGTCGAGCCGGACGAGCTCTTCGCGAGCGGCCGCGCGTGGGGCCTCAAGGTCGTGCGACGAAGCAGCGCTCCGGGCTAACGGCTCGCCGCGAGGCGGCAGCAAAGCGCTGCCGGTGGTGAGTCGAAAGCAGGCTCGTCCACCCGCCCGGCGGCGCTACCCTGTCCTCAGGCGTGGTGAAACGGGTCGAGCAGGTCGACAGCGTGATCGTCCGCTTCGCGGGCGACTCCGGCGACGGCATGCAGCTGACCGGCGGCCGCTTCACGAGCGAGACCGCGATCCTCGGCAACGATCTCTCGACCTTCCCGGACTTCCCGGCCGAGATCCGCGCGCCGGCGGGCTCCCTGCCGGGCGTTTCCGGCTTCCAGGTCCACTTCGCCGACCACGACATTCTGACCCCGGGCGACGCGCCGAACGTGCTCGTGGCGATGAACCCGGCCGCGCTGAAGACGAACCTGCGCGACCTGCCCCGTGGCGGCACCCTGATCGTCGACCGGGACACCTTTACCGAGCGCAACCTCGCCAAGGCGGGCTACGACTCGAACCCGCTCGAGGACGGGACGCTCGAGGGCTACGACCTGCACACGGTCCCCCTGACGACGATGACGCTCGAGGCGACGAAGGAGGTTGAGGGAGTCACCAAGCGCGAGGCGGAGCGGGCGAAGAACATGT
The DNA here is from genome assembly GCA_036378475.1 of Gaiellaceae bacterium. Taxonomy (GTDB): domain Bacteria; phylum Actinomycetota; class Thermoleophilia; order Gaiellales; family Gaiellaceae; genus 13-2-20CM-68-14. The sequence goes on along the minus strand of DASUWJ010000136.1, from coordinate 23,667 downwards.
TCGCGCTGGGGCTGATGTCCTGGCTCTATCACAGGCCGACCGAGAACACGGTCTCCTTTCTCGAGCGCAAGTTCGCGACCAGGCCGGAGATCGCGGAGGCGAACAAGCGCGCCTTCCGCGCCGGCTACGCCTTTGGCGAGACGACGGAGACGTTCGCGGTCTCCTACGAGGTCAAGCCGGCGAGACTCCGTCCCGGGACCTACCGCAACGTCACCGGCAACGCGGCGCTCGCCTTCGGCTTGATCGCCGCCAGCGTGAAGTCGGGGCTGCCGCTTTTCCTGGGCGCCTACCCGATCACTCCCGCCTCCTCGATCCTCGAGGAACTCGCCCGGCACAAGAACTTCGGCGTGCGCACTTTCCAGGCCGAGGACGAGATCGCAGCCGTCGGCGCCGCGCTCGGGGCGAGCTTCGGCGGCTCGCTCGGCGTCAGCACCTCCGCCGGACCGGGGGTCGTGCTGAAGAGCGAGACCGTGGGGCTCGCGGTCGCCCTCGAGCTGCCGCTCCTGATCCTCGACATCCAGCGGGCGGGTCCCTCGACCGGGATGCCGACGAAGCCGGAGCAGGGCGATCTGCTGCTGGTCCTGTTCGGCCGGAACTCCGAGTCACCCGTGCCCGTGATCGCCGCCTCGACGCCCGCGCAGTGCTTCGAGGCGGCGCTCGAGGCCGCGCGGATCGCGCTCAAGTACCGAACGCCTGTCTACCTGCTCTCCGACGCCTACCTCGCGAACGGCTCCGAGCCGTGGCTCCTGCCCGACGTGGACGGGATCCCCGAGCTCGAGGCCGGCTTCGCGACCGAAGCGCCCGGGGCCGAATTCCACCCCTATGCCCGCGACGACGAGACGCTCGCGCGTCCGTGGGCGATCCCCGGTACCCCCGGGCTCGAGCACCGGATCGGCGGGCTCGAGAAGCAGGACCTGACGGGCAACGTCTCCTACGATCCCGACAACCACGACCTGATGACGCGCCTGCGCGCCCAGAAGGTGGCCGGGATCGCCTCCGACATCCCGGAACTCGAGGTCGACGACCCTGGCGGCGCCAGTCTGCTCGTCCTCTCCTGGGGGGGCACCTACGGTCCCGTGGCGGCAGGAGTGCGCCGCGTCCGCGACGCCGGCGGCCAGGTGGCGCATGCGCACCTGCGCTATCTGAATCCGTTCCCGCGCAACACGGGGAACGTCGTTCGCCGCTACGAGCGCGTCCTGATCCCCGAGATCAATCTCGGCCAGCTGCGCAAGCTGATCCGGGCCGAGTTCCTCGTCGACGCGGCCGGCTTCAACCTCGTGCGCGGGCTCCCGTTTCGCGCGAGCGAGGTGCAGGAAGCGGTCGAGGCGATGCTGTGAGTCGGCGGTGGCGCAGATGAGCGAGGGAAACGGCAGCGGCGCCAAGCGGGGGCCGAGCGCGAAGGACTTCAAGACCGATCAGGAGGTCCGCTGGTGCCCGGGTTGCGGCGATTACGCGATCCTGGCCGCCCTGCAGGGATTCATGCCCGAGCTCGGACTGCCGAAGGAGCGGATCGTCTTCGTCTCCGGGATCGGCTGCGCGGCGCGCTTTCCCTACTACATGGAGACGTACGGAATCCACTCGATCCACGGACGGGCGCCCGCGATTGCGACCGGTCTCTCCGTCTCGCGTCCGGACCTCTTCGTCTGGGTCGTGACCGGTGACGGAGATGCGCTCTCGATCGGCGGCAATCACCTGATCCACGCTCTCCGCCGCAACGTCAACATCAAGATCCTGCTCTTCAATAACGAGATCTACGGGCTGACGAAGGGCCAGTACTCCCCAACGAGCCCCCTCGGCACGGTGACGAAATCGACACCTGTCGGTTCGCTCGACCACCCCTTCAATCCGCTCTCGCTCGCGATCGGCGCCGAGGCGAGCTTCGTCGCCCGCGCGATCGATACCGATCGCGCCCAGCTGACCGAGGTGCTGCGCGCCGCCGCCACGCACACGGGCAGCGCCTTCGTCGAGATCTTCCAGAACTGCAACATCTTCAACGACGGCGCCTTCGACTTCGTGCGGGAGGACAAGGAGAACCGGATCTACCTTGAGCACGGGCGCCCGGTGCGGTTCGGGCCCGGCGGGGAACGCGGCGTGCGCCTGCGGACGGACGGCTCGGCCGAGGTCTTCGAGGGCGAGGGGGAGCCCCTCGTCTGGGACGCGCACCATCCGGAGGCCTCGCCCGCATTCGCGCTCTCGCGCCTGACCCGCGAGACCGCCGGCGCGACTCCAATCGGGGTGTTCAGGGACGTCGAGCGGCCGGTGTACGACGCCTTGCTGAACGAGCAGCTCGCGGCCGCGCGCGAGCGGAAGCCCGCCGAGCTCGGTGCGCTCCTGAGCGGGGGCGATACGTGGGCGATCTCGTAGCCCTCGAAGCGGTTGCCACCGAGCCGGAGGCCGAGCTGATCTGCTCCCTCTTGCGAAGCGCCGGAATCCGGTGCCTGCAGCGCCAGACGACCTTCGGTGCCGGTACGACAGACGGACTGCCGGTCGGCGGCCCGCGCGAGGTGGTCGTGCGCGCCGAGGATCTCGAGGCGGCGCGAGCGACGCTCGAGCTGCAGCGGCGCTGAGGCCGGCGCCGCGGCGCCGGCCGCGCCTGCCGCAGCCGCACGGGCGGCTCCGGAAAACGGTCGAGCGCTTGGGGCAGGCGCGCGGCACGGTTTAATCCGGCCGACCAACGACTCGAGGAGCGCCCGATGCCACGAAACCCGCCCGAGGGCTACCCCCGCATCAGCCCCTACCTCTACTACCAGGACGCCGGCGCGGCGATCGAGTGGCTGACGCGCGCGTTCGGATTCCGCGAGCGGATGCGAATGCCTGCCGAGGACGGGCGGGTCCAGCACGCCGAGCTCGAGTTCGACGGCGGCGTCGTCATGCTCGGCACCGTCACGCGCGAGGGCTTCCGGAATCCGAAGACGCTCGAGGTGAACACATCTTCGGTCTATGTCTACGTCGACGACGTCGATGCGCATTTCGAGGCGGCTCGCTCTGCGGAGGCGGAGATCCTGCAGGAGCCCGAGACCCAGCCCTACGGCGATCGGCATTACGGCGCCAAGGATCCTGAGGGCCACGAGTGGTGGTTCGGGCAGCACATCCGCGACGTCTCGCCCGCCGAACTGGGCGCCCCGGGCGGATAGCCGCCTCCGCCCGGGGGCCGGGTGAGCTCGCCTCAGCCGGACGCCGAGGATGGGGGCCCGAACGGCCCCGCCGAGCCCGCATGGTGCTTCAGGTACTCGGTTCGCAACTCCCGCGTCCGGCGCTCCAGGCCGGCGACGAGCGCTCGTGCCTCCTCGAGCTCCCCGGCCAGAGTCTCGACGCGGCGGATCTCGGTGGCCATCTCGGCGAGTGGGCTCGTGGGGTCTCCGTTCAGCCTGGCCAAGCGGCGCTCGGCGGCGCGTAGCTGCGCGCCGACCGCGCGTTTCCAGCCGCCCGCCTGGTCGGCCAGCGAGCGCAGCTCGCTCTCGGTCGCGGGCTGACCGGAGACCACCTCGCGGAGGCGTGTGGTCAGGGCGAGATCGAGCTTGTCGGGAAGCCTGCTCACTGCGGTTCGCGGACTGTGCCAAATCCCGGCTCCAGCCGCCGCTGCCGGCGCGGCAGTGCGGGTGGGGTGACGAAGACGGCGACGACCGCGCCGGCAAACGCCGCGGCGGCGCTGATCGCGAAGGCGGTCACGTAGCCGCTGCTGGAGGCGACGCCTCCGCTCCCGGGGATCACGTAGGCGGCGAGCAGAACGGCGCCCAGCTGGCCGCCGATCACGCCGCCGAGCGTCCGCATGACGGTGTTCATGCCGGTCGCGATCCCGGTCTCCGTCGGCCGGACGGCCTCCGTGATCAGCGTCGCCATCGCCGCGAAGGCGAAGCCCACGCCGATGCCGAGGACCGGCATCGCGGCGAGGATCTGCCAGGCGTGGGCGTGCCAGAGCGCGAGCATTCCCGCCGAGATGCCGGCGAGCGGCATGCCGGCGGCGAGTGGCCACTTGGAGCCGATCCGGCGTCCGATCACGCCGGCCAGCGGCCCGGCAAAGAGGAGCGTGACCGAGCTCGGCAGCAGGTAGAGGCCGGCTTTCGTCGCGCTCGCGCCGAAGCCGTAGTGGACGAGTCGCGCGACCGAGGCGGGCAGGCTGCGCGGCGCTTCGACGAAGTTCGGGATCAAGACGAACGTCCCGAACATGGCGAAGCCGGTGATCAGCGCGCAGAGGTTCGTGAACAGGATCTGGCGCTGGACGAAGACGTGCATGTCGACCAGCGGCTCACTTACGGTCAGCTCGACTCCGACCCAGGCCGCGAGCAGGACGGCCGCGCCGGCGAAGAGTCCGTCGACGCGTGGCGATCCCCAGCCCCAGGCGGGCCCCTCGGTCAGCGCGAGCAGCAGGCAGATCAGCCCGCCTGAGAGCAGCGAGGCGCCGGCGTAGTCGATCCGCGAGGGCGTCTTGATCGGGGACTCCGGCACAAAGAGGTGCACCAAGACGACCGCGAGCGCGACCGGAATCGAGCCGGTGATGAAGAGCCAGCGCCACGAGAGGTGGTCGATGATCAAGCCGGAGAAGACGATCCCGAAGCCGCCGCCGACCCCGAAGACCGCGGAGATCAGCCCGATCCCGACCGCGACCTTCTCGCGCGGAAACTCGTCGCGGATGATCCCGAAGCTGAGCGGGAAGACGGGCGCGCCGAGTCCCTGCACGGCGCGGAAGAAGATCAGCGACCAGATGTTCCACGCTGACGCGGCGCCCACGCAGCCGACGAGGAAGAGCGCGAGCGAGATCACGAGCAGGCGCCCCTTGCCGTACTGGTCTCCGAGCTTGCCGAGAATCGGTGTCGAGACCGAGGCGACGAGGAGCAGGACCGTCAGCACCCAGGTGACCCACGTCGTCGTCGTGTGGAGCGCCCGTTGGAGCGCCGGGAGCGCCGGAATCACCATCGTCTGCTGCAGGGCGTAGGCTGTCCCGGCGACGGTCAGGATCGCCAGGGTGGTGTTGTAGTGCTGGCGGCCCGCGGCCGGAGTCATCCGCGGCAGGCTATCGAGGCGCAAACGACGAGTACGCCTTCGTGGAGGCTCTCCGCGCCTGGCGCTGCCGTGGGCACGAGCGCAAAGGTGCCGCGCCCAGGCTCAGCCCCCGCGTCGGCTGACGACCTCCCGTTCGGCTTGTACGCCCGCGGCTCGCCCCTGCTCGGCTCGGCCGCGGCTGGCAGCGGTCGAGCCGTCGCTCGCGACCGCGTCTTTCGCCTCGGCCAGGCGAACGCTGAAACGGGTGCCGCGGCCGGGCGAGCTCTCCACCTCGACCGATCCGCCCATACCCCGGGTCAGCTCCTTGACGATCGAGAGCCCGAGCCCCGTGCCGACTGCACGGTCGGACGAGTAGCGAGAGTAGAGGTAGAAGCGCTCGAAGGCGCGCGCGAGGTCCGCCTGGCTCAGGCCGGGGCCCGAGTCCTCGACGACGAGCGTGCCCGGCTCGGCCCAGACCCGGACTCGACCGCCGCGCGGCGTCAGCCGCAGCGCGTTTTCGACCAGATTGGAGGCGACCTGCAGGATCCGGTCCGGATCGCCGATCGCCCGGACCGGCGCGGGCCCAAACGCCTCGAGGGTGACGCCGAACCCCCGCGCCTGCGCCTCGTAGCGCCGGACGACCTCGTGGGCGACGGACGCGAGGTCGATCGGCTCTTGGTGGATCGAGAAGTCGGTGCGGTTGATGCGCGCGAGGTCGAGCAGGTCGCGGACGAGCCGCTCCAGGCGCTCCGACTCGCGCGCGATCGTCTCGGCTGCCTCCTGGGGATCAAAGGCGCCGTCGGTGACTCCCTCGGCATAGCCCCTGATCGCGGTCAGCGGCGTCTTCAGCTCGTGGCTCACCGAGAGCAGGAACTGTTTCTCGGCGGCGCGCGCTTGCGCGAGCTGCTCGGCCATTTTGTTGAACGCCCGGGCCAGGCTCGCGATCTCGTAGGCGCCCTCGATCGGCACCGGCTCCGGCTCACCCTTCTCACCGAGATGGCGGGCGGCATCGACGACGCGCTGCACCGGCCGTGCGATCCGCCGGGCGAGCAGAAACGCCGCCAGCGCGGCCAGCGTGATCCCCGCGCCCGCGGGGATCAGCAGCCCGACCAGGAACGGATAGAAGGCGCTCGAGCCGAGGCTGCTCGGCCGGACGAGGACGAGCGCGAGCCGGTTGTTGACCTGGCGGGCGGCGTAGAAGTACTGGGTGCCACCGAACCGGAGCGTCCCGTTGATCGCCTTGCCGCGGCGCACCTCCTGGCGGCGGGCCCCCGGCAGGTAAGGCGAGGGCTTGGACAGGGCCGGGAAGAAGGCGGCCTCGTGCTGGCGCTTCAGGATCGGGGCAATCGTTTTCAGGCGCGCGCCAGGGGCGACCGCCACCCGTTCCCGTGCCGCGATCAGATCCGCCTGATGGCCGACGTCCTTGAGTGTCGCCTGCTCGACGGCGCGGCGCGTCAAGACCAGCCCGATCGCGAGCATCAGCCCGACCGAGAGCGCGACGACGAGCACCGTCGCCGCGAAGAGATTCGTCCGCAGCGAGCGGCGGCGGTTCACGCCCTCGCGGCTTTGTAGCCGGCGCCGCGAACCGTGCGGATCAGCTCCGGGCGCCCGAGCTTGCGCCGCAACTGTGCGACGTGGACATCGACGGTTCGCGTCCCGCCCGGATAGGTCATGCCCCAGACACGGTCGAGCAGCTGGTCGCGGCTGATCACGATGCCGGGATTCTCGAGCAGCGCGGCCAGCAGGTCGAACTCCTTCGTCGTCAGCTCGACCGGCTCGCCGTCGACGGCGACCTCGCGCGCGTCGCGGTTGAGCGTCACGTCCGCGAGCGTCAGAACCTCCTCGGCACCGCGCCCGTCGGTTCGGCGCAGCACCGCCTTCATCCTCGCGACGAGCTCCCGGGGCGAAAACGGCTTGGTCAGGTAGTCGTCCGCGCCGAGCTCGAGCCCGGCCACCCGGTCGGGCTCCTCGTCCCGGGCGGTCAGCATCAGGATCGGCACCTCGGAGCGGGTACGGATCGTGCGCGCGACGTCGAAGCCGTCGATCCCGGGGAGGCGGATGTCGAGGACGACGATCCGCACCGGGTGCCGGTCGACCTCCGCAAGCGCCTCCTCGCCGGAGCGAACCCAAACGACGCGGTAGCCGTTTCGCTCGAGGTAGCCCCGCGTCATCGAGCCGATCGAGTGCTCGTCCTCGACCAAGAGCACCGTTCCCGAGCCGTTTCCCGCCACGCCGGCGCTCATCTCCCGGTGGCGTAGACCAAGTCGGCGGGCGTTTCGCCGTCGCGCATAGTCGTCGCCATCATGCCCCTCCGCAGCTCGGCCAGGCTCGCGTTCTGGCCGTTCAGCTTCACGCGCGCCGAGGCCGAGATGTCGATCGGGACGAGCGTCCCGTCGGCCTCGCGCAGGGTGAGCGAGGTTGGGCCGACCTGCCTGACCCGGCCGTGGTCGAGCAGGTAGTCGTGCAGCATCCCGTCCGCCGATTTGAGGTAGATCTCCGCGCGCATCATCCGGCCGCCGAGCAGGAAGGAGACGATCCCGCGCGGCAGGTTCGGCGCCGCCCTCGCGGCGGCGCTCGCATAGACGGCCTCCGCCGGCAGGTCGTGATCGTGGGAGACGAGGACCTGCATGCCGGCGCGGAGCGCGCGCAGGTTCGAACTCCTGCCGTTCAGGATCACTCGCGCGCCGGCCGCGACGTTCAGGGTCGCGTTCCCGTTCTCCTCGGCAACCTCGAGCGAGCCGGCCGCGTAGCGCTTCAGCAGGCGGCCGCGGTCGAGCTGGAAATCGTGGTTTTGGCCGCCGTCGGGCGCCTTCAGCGCGAGCTCGGAATGGATCATCCTCGCTCCGAGCAAGTAGAGGTCGAGACTCTTCGGCAGGGGCGAGGCGAACGCCGGGAGCGCCAGCACGAGTACGGCCGCGATGACCGCGCCGATCAGACTGCCTCTGGCCACGTTCTCATTGTCGCGACCAAGGTCAGGGTTCGTTGGGCGCGATGTAAGACCGACGTAAAACGGCGCTCGAAAGCGCGTGGTTAAGCGGAGGCGCCCGCTGCGACCGGCGCCTCGACGCACGGTTCAGACCGCCTCGGCTGCCTCGCTCGGCAGCTCGGTTTGCGGCGCTCGCCCAGGCTCGCTCGCCCGCACGCGCGCAAGCTGCGGCAGCGCAGCCAAGGCGACGAGCGCGGTCGTCCCGCCCGCGACGCCGAAGGCCAGCTCGGTGCCGCCTCTCGCCGCCAGCCAGCCGGTCAGGATCCCGCCGAGCGGGGCGAGCCCGTTGAAGGCGAAGTAGTAGAAGCCGATCACGCGGCCGGGGAGGTGATCCGGCGCTCTCAGCTGCAAGATCGCGTTCGAGTTCGAGGTGTAGAGCGTGAAGCAGACGCCTGCGACAAAGAGCAGCAGCACGGCCGGTACGAGCGAGCGCTGGGGTGCCAACACGAGCTCGGTCAGACCGAGGCCGCCGGCCGCGGCCACGATCACCTTCCAGCTCGCCCGCCCGAGCGCGGCCGAGAGCAGGCCGCCCACGAGCGCGCCGCCGCCGAAGCAGGCGGCCACCAAGCCGAAGATACCCGGGCCGGACTGAAGCGTGTGGCGAGCGAGCACGGGCAACAGGACGTTGAAGTTCATCGCGATCGTCGAGATCGCGATCAGCATCGTCAGCAACAGACGCACGTGGGGGCTTCGCCGCGCGTAGGCGAGTCCCTCGCGCAGGCCGCCGAACAGGGTCTGTTGCCGGCGGCGGCCCGCCGTCGCGACGAGCGCGCTCGGATCCATCACGAGCAAGCCGGCCAAGACCGCGACGAAGCTGGCCGCATCGACCGCGAACGCCGGCCCGACTCCGAGGCCGGCGATCAGCACGCCCCCGATGCCGGGGCCGACGATCCGCGCGGCGTTGAAGAGGGAGGAGTTGAGCGCGACCGCGTTCGGCAGCTCCTCGCGTCCGACCATGCGGAAGGTCAGCTGCTGGCGCGAGGGGGCATCGAGAACGAGCACGGTCCCGGTCAGGAGCGCCAGCGCGTAGACCATCCAGACCTGGATTGCGCCCGCGAGCACGATCCCGGCGAGCGTCCCGGCGAGCACCATCCGGATCGCCTGCGTCCAGACGACCGTCTTCCAGGCGTCGAGCCGGTCGACGACGACCCCGCCGAGCAGCCCGAAGACGCTGAAGGGCACGAACTGGCAGGCGGCGAGGATGCCGACGGCGACCGCGGAATGGGTGAGCGCGAGTACGAGCCACGCCTGCGCGACCTTGTCGATCCAGGTTCCGGTCTGCGAGACGGCCTGTCCGAGGAAGTAGAGGCGGTAGTTCCGGCTGCCGCGCAGGCTCGCGAACGTCCGCTTGTTGAAGGCGAGGAGGGCGGCGGTCACTCGTCGATCAGCTGCTCGAGTGGCTCAATTGCTGCATCGACCGCCCGCAGCTCAGCCGGAGAAAGGCCCCTCAGGCGAGCGGCCAGCCAGCCGGTGCGCCGCGACTTGACCGAGCGCAGGACACGTTCTCCCTCGGCCGTGACGTGCAGTCCGATCCGCCGCCGGTCGGCGAGCGCAGGCTCGCGGGCAACGAGTCCCGCGGCCTCTAGCCCGGACACGTACTTCGACATTCCCGGCGCCGACATGCGTTCGAGTCCGGCCAGCTCGCGAATCCCGATCCCCGGGTTTCTCTGGATCGTGACGAGCAGCGAGACCTGGCCCCCGCTGAGGCCGACCGAGTGAATCTCTCGACGCAGGTGCCGGTTGAGCTTCAGCAGCACGGGCCGCAGCCGGTTCGCGACGGTGACTGGATCGGTGGGTGCGAGGAGCGTGGGCATAAATCGTTAACCAGGTTAACGGTAGCAGTGCGGGCATACTTGACCCCCAAATGAGGCCCAATCCCCTGGCCGACGTCCAGCGCGGTCTCAACGTGATTCGCGACCGCCTCCGGCAGACGGCCGGCGGCGACCCGGTCGACTGGGTCACGGAGCAGTTCCGAAAGCCGCTGCCGCCGCTCCCGCTCGCCGAGCTCCAGGCCGAGCTCGACTCGCTCGTCGGGCTGGAGACGGTAAAGGAGCAGGTACGGGCGCTCATCGCGTTCCTGCAGGTGCAGGCCAGGCGGCTCGAGCACGGCCTACCGGAGGTCGCCACCTCGCAACATCTCGTCTTCGTCGGCAACCCCGGAACCGGCAAGACGACGATCGCCCGCCTGCTGGCGCAGATGTACCGCTCGATGGGACTGCTCGCGCGGGGGCAACTGGTCGAGGTCGATCGCGCGGGCCTCGTGGGCGAGTACGTGGGAACGACCGCGATCAAGACCGACCGGGCCATTCAGCAGGCGCTCGACGGCGCTCTCTTCATCGACGAGGCCTATGCGCTCGCCCGCCCGGGCGTACTCAGGGGCCACGACTTCGGCGCTGAGGCGATCGAGACGCTGCTCAAGCGGATGGAGTACTACCGGCACCGACTCGTCGTGATCGTCGCCGGTTATCCGCGGCCGATGGAGGAGTTCCTCGACTCGAACCCGGGGCTCCGGTCCCGCTTCGCACGCGAGCTCACCTTCCCGGATTACTCGACGGACGAGCTGCTCGCGATCACGCGGATCTTCGCGGCCTCCAACCAATACGTCCTGACCGAGACCGCCGAGGCGACCCTGAACCGCCTCTTCGACGGAGCCTCGCGCGGCGAGGGATTCGGAAACGCGCGCTATGCGCGGACGATCTTCGAGCAGGCGCTGAACGCGCAGGCCCTGCGCCTGGCCGCAGTCTCCGGCCCGACGCTCGAGCGGCTCGAGCCCCCGGAGCTGATGGCGCTGACGGGCGAGGATGTGCTGGCCGCGGCACGCGCACTCGGCGAGGCGGGCAGTCGCTCCCCGCGCCGGCTGCCCTGGCGCCGGGTCTCCTAGGACGTCGCGTCGGGCTCGGCGACGACGATGTCGACCGAGAGGATCGTCTCCGGCCGCAAGTAGCGGCCGTTGAAGAACGGCCACTCGTCCTGGGTCGCGGCGGCGAGCTCGGAGATGACCGCCTGGCCGACCGCCTGCGCCTTCTCCTCGTCGTCGGCCTCACCGACCGCGACCAGCTCGCCGTTTGTGAGCCGGATCGCAACCCGGTGCGGGATCGCGACCGGGTGGAGCGCTGTCACGGCTGCGGCGAGGTCGGGCGGGGGCTCCGGCAGGGGCTCGGGGTCTTCTGAGCGTTGCGCCGGGATCGGCGCGGGAAGCGCCTCGGGAGCAGCAACGGGTTCCGGCGAAGCGGTGGCCGCGGGCGGGGGTGCTTCCTCCGCGGCCGGCACAGGGGCGGGCGCGGGCGCCGGCCGCGGCAAGGGCCCCGATAGGCCGTGCTCGGCTCGCAGCGCCGCCACGTCCTCGGCGCTCACCCAGCCGCGCTCGACCACGATGTCGAGCACGGCGCCGCCCTTTTCCAGCCGGTCGCGGTGGGCCTGCGCGAGCTGGCCCATCGAGAGCTTGCCTTGCTGCACGAGTTCGGCCTCGAGGGGCGGTCGCAGGGCCGCGGCGGGTGCCGGGGCCTCGTGCAGCTCGACGCCTTCCTCCGCAGAAGGACTGAGAGGAGGCTCGCCGGCGAGCCCGAGGATCTGAGCAGGAGCTGAACTCATTTGCCGCAGTTGACGGAGTAACGCCGCTCCGTTCGCACTCACTATCGGCGCGAAGCTCTCGCGCCGCCTCCCTCTAAAGGTGGAGCTGCGAGGTGGCCGGGTGGACCGGTTGCGAGTTCCGTCGAATGGGTAACGACGAACGACGATGGCGCGCCGACGCCTTTTTGGACGCAGGCCGCGCGGGGCGGCCCCGCCGCGCGGGGCGCGCGCTGCCGCCAGGACCCAAGTCGACGAGGAGGCCGCCGGCCCGCCCGTCGTCGAAGAGGACCGATACGTGCCCCCGCCCCCGCCGCCGCCGAGGCCGATCCTCTGGCCGGCGCTCCTTGTCCTGCTGCTCCTCGTGGTCGGCGGCCTGCTCGCCGCCTACTTCCTGACGCGGGACAACGACCACCATAAGAAGGCGGCGAGGGTGACGGCCACCACCGTGCCGGGTCTCGTCGGCCTGAAGGAGACCGTCGCGGTGGAACGCCTAAACCGACAGGGCCTGACGCCGCGCCTGCTCTCGAAGCCAAGCAGGTTCCCGAGCGGCGTCGTCTTCGCGCAAGCTCCGGCGGCGGGCACACAGGTCGCCAGGCACTCGCCCGTGACCCTTTCCATCTCGGCCGCAGCGGTGACGAAGGTGCCGAACGTGGTCGGCGCCAAGACCGCGACGGCGCTCAACAGGCTGCGCGCGGCGGGCTTGTCCGCCCAGGTGACGACGGTCACGGCCACTCGAGCGCCCGGCACCGTGGTCTCGGAGAGCCCGCTCGCCGGCACCAGGGTCGCCAAGGGCTCGACCGTCTCCCTGCGCGTGTCGAAGGGCCGGACCTCGGTCCCCGATGTTCGTAACCAACAGGTCTCAACCGCCAAGGCGCTCCTGCGCGCGGCGGGTCTCGTCCCCGCCGTCTTCCACGTCTCGAGCGCCCTGCCGAAGGGGATCGTGACCGCCGAACGTCCCGCCCCCGGCACGAAGGTCGCTCGCGGCTCGAAGGTTCGGATCAACGTCTCGAACGGCTCAGGGGCCCAGACGGCGACCGCACCGACGTCCACCACGACGACCACGGCGCCGCCGAAGGCAAGGGCGGTCACGGTGCCGAATGTGGTCGGCCAGCAGCAGGCTGCCGCCCAGCGCAGGCTCCATGCCGCCGGACTCGGCGCACGCGTTCTCTACGTCGCCTCGTCGAAGCCATCCGGAATAGTCGTCTCGGAGACGCCGAGTGCGGGTAGCACTCTCCCGAGCGGCTCCAAGGTGACGATTCGCGTCTCGGTCGGACCAGCCGGAACAACCACGAAGACCGTCCCGAACGTGGTCGGTCAGGACCAGCAGACCGCGACGACCACCCTGCAGCAGGCCGGCTTCACGGTGCAGGTGATCCCGGTGCCGGTCAGCGACCCGAGCCAAAACGGGATCGTCACCGACGAGCAGCCCGCCGGCGGGACGAGCGCGCCGGCCGGCTCGGTGGTGACGATCTACGTCGGCCAGGCGGGCGGCTAGGCAGCACGGGCGCCTGACGACGTCGCCGGGCCGGAGCTCGGCGGGCAGAGGCTCCTAGACTGCCGCGAGCGGAGCCGTGCCTTCACCCGGGTGACACCCGAGCGATTCAACTCGTCCAGCTCTCGGCTGGCCGAGGAGTGCCGGAGTGGTCGGTCGCCGTGAGGGGCTTGCTCGCTCGCGCTCCGCTCCTCCTGCGCGAGAACCGCGACTTCCGCCGCTACTGGACCGGCCAGTCGATCTCGCTCTTCGGCGACCAGATCACCGAGCTCGCGGTCCCGCTCACGGGCGTGCTCGCGCTCCACGCGGGTGCGGCCCAGATGGGCTACCTGATGGCGGCCAACCTGACCCCCTACCTACTTTTCTCGCTGCACGCGGGCGCCTGGGTCGACCGGAGAGGAAGGCGCAGGCAGACGATGATCGCCGCCGATCTCGGCCGCGCCGGCCTGCTCGCGACGGTGCCGATCGCCTTCGCCTTCGGCGCGCTCAGCTTCGGCCAGCTGTACGGGGTCGCGTTCCTGACGGGCACGCTGAGCACGCTGTTCTTCGTCTCCCAGAGTTCGCTCTTCGTCGCGCTCGTGCCGCGAGACCAGTACGTGGAGGCCAATTCGCTCCTCTACGGCAGCCGCGCTTTCTCGTTCGTCGGCGGCCCCAGTGTCGGCGGGGCGCTCGTGCAGCTGTTCTCGGCGCCCTACGCGCTCGTCGCCGACGCATGCTCGTTTCTGGCCTCGGCCTTCTTTCTCAGCCGGATCGGGCCGGCCGAACCGCCGGCTTCGGGAGGCGGCCCGGGGCACCTCGTCGCCGGCGTCCGTTACATCCGCCATTCCCCGATCGTGCGCGCCTCGCTGCTCGCGACCGCCACGATCAACTTCTTCAACTTCGGCTTCTTCGCCCTCTTCATCCTCTATGCCACCCGCTACCTGCACGTTCACGCCGGCCTGCTCGGGCTCGTGCTCGGAGCCGGCGCCGTCGGCGGCCTGATCGGCTCTGCCGTGACCCCGCGGCTCGGCCGGAGCCTAGGCGTGGGCCCCGCGTTCCTGCTCGGGGCGATCGTCTTTCCGGTGCCGATCGTGCTCGTGCCGCTCGCGGGCGGTCCGAAGCCGCTCGTCCTCGCGCTCCTCTTTCTGGCCGAGTTCGGCTCCGGCCTCGGCGTGATGATCCTCGACATCAGCATCGGGTCGATCTTCGCGGCGGTGATCCCGGACGAGCTGCGCGCGCGGGTGTCGGGCGCCTACCTCGTCGTCAACTACGGGATCAGGCCGCTCGGGTCGCTGTTTGGGGGAGCGCTCGGAAGCGCGATCGGCGTCCGGCCGACGCTCTGGATCGTGACCGTCGGAGCGACCGCCGGTTTCCTCTGGCTCCTGCCCTCGCCGCTGCCGCGCCTCAAGGAGCTGCCCGAGGAGCCCGAGCTCTCCGGCTAGCTCTGCAGGTGCTCGACCGCGCGCGCGAGGATGTCCCGCAGCGCTCGCTGGTCGGAGGCCGAGAGCGCGGCGATCGCGGCCGGTGGCTCGCTCATGATCTCGCGCACACGCTTGCGCATCGCGGTGCCTGCCACCGTGAGCACGAGCGCCTTGACCCTCCGGTCACCCTCCGCGGCCCGGCGCTCGATCAGGCCGCGGCTCTCGAGCCGGTCGGCGATGCCGGTCACGTTCGAGGCGTCGCAGAACAAGCGCTCCGCCAGCGCGCTCATCGGCAGCGGCTGCTCGGGATCGAGCAGGCGCAGCGCGTGGGCCTGCGAGAACGTGAGCTCGAGCGCCCCGAGGGCGGCGCCGATGTGCTTGCGGTGTTCCATCCCGATCTCGAAGAAGAGACGTTGCGCCTCGCGCGCGGCGGAGGGGGGCGGCTTCAGGGTCGTGGCCATCAGTTCGATCATACTTGAGGACGGCGATACTTGACAAGCTCAATCGTCTAGGTAGGCTACCAAGCCGTGGACGGGCTCGCGATCGAGGCGGCAGAACTGGTCCGGGAGTTCAAGGACGGCCCCCGGGCCGTGGACGGGATCGATCTCGGCGTGGCGCCGGGAGAGATCTACGGCTTCCTCGGGCCGAACGGTGCCGGCAAGTCGACGACCGTGCACATCCTGACCACCTTGCTGCCGCCGACCTCGGGCACGGCCCGGGTCGCGGGTCACGACGTCGTCCACGAAGGGCCCCAGGTGCGCGCCGCGATCGGCGCCGCCCTGCAGGAGGCGGCGCTCGATCCGCTCCTGACCGGCCGAGAGCACGTGCGCCTGCAGGCCTCGCTGCAGGCGCTCCCGAGCTCCGAGCGGAAGGTACGCGCCGACGAGCTGATCGCAAGGGTTGGGCTCTCCGATGCCGCCGACCGCAAGGTGCGTGGCTACTCGGGTGGGATGAAGCGCAGGCTCGACTTGGCGATGGCGCTCGTCCACAGGCCCTCCGTCCTCTTCCTCGACGAGCCGACCACCGGGCTCGACGTTCAGAGCAGGACGGCGCTTTGGGAGGAGGTCGCGCGTCTGGCCCGGGAGGACCGCGTCACGGTCTTCCTGACGACGCAGTACCTCGAGGAGGCGGACGTGCTCGCCGACCGCGTCGGGATCATCGACCACGGCAAGATCGTCGCGCAGGGAACTCCCGCGGCCTTGAAGGCAGAGGTCGGCCGCCCGACTGTCGAGGCGATTCCGAGCGACCCGGCCGACCGAGAGCGCGCCGCGGCGATCCTGGCGCGCTTCGGCGATCCCTGCGCCTCGACGAAGGGGATCGCCGTCCGACTGCGGAGCGACGAAACCGATCTCGCGGAAGTCGTCCGCGCGCTCGACGTCGAGGATCTCAAGGTCGAGAACCTGCAGCTGCACCAGCCGACGCTCGACGACGTGTTTCTCGCCAAGACGGGCCGTTCGCTCGAGGGCTCCGACCAGGCGGAAGAGGAGCGCGAGGCGGGCGAGGTCGCGGTCGAAGCAGCATGAGTGTCTTCGGCGACCAGGTCTTCCAGCTCGCTCGCCGCTCGGTCGTTCGGACGGTTCGACAGCCGGCAAACGTGATCGCCCCACTGCTCTTTCCGATGCTGCTCCTCGCCGTCAACTCGGGCGGCCTCAAGGCCGAGACGCGGCTACCGGGCTTCCCGACCAGTTCCTTCGTCGCCTTCGCGCTGGCCGTGCCCTTCATCCAGGGAGCGCTGTTTGCGACCATGAACGCGGGTACGGATCTGGCCCGCGACATCCAGACCGGATTCTTGAGCCGCCTGTCGCTGACCCCGATGCGCGGGGTCGCCCTGCTGGCGGGCCAGCTTGGCGGTGTTGTGACGATGAGCGTCGTCCAGGGCGCGGTCTACCTGTCGGTCGGCCTGGCCGTGGGCGTGCGGCCCGCCTCGGGTGGGCTCGGCGTGCTCGCGCTCTTCGGGTTCGCGATTTTGGTGGCGCTCGGCTTTGGCGCCCTGGGCGCCTTCGCCGCTCTGCGAACCGGCTCGGGCGAGGCCGTTCAGAGCCTCTTTCCGGTCCTCTTCGTCTTCCTCTTTCTCTCCTCGATGAACATCCCGCGGAACCTGATCGAGGTGACCTGGTTTCGCGACATCGCGAACGCGAATCCCGTCTCCTACCTGATCGAGTGCGTCCGCAGTCTGATCATCACCGGCTGGAACGGGCAGGCGCTCGGGCTCGGCTTCGGAATCGCGGCCACGATCGCGATCGTCGCACTCGTGCTCGCCTCCTGGTCGCTGCGCGGGAGGATGGCGAGATGAAGACGCTTGCGGTCGCACGCGCGGTGGCCTGGCGGACGATTCACAACGTCCTGACGACGCCTTCGCTCTTGATCCCATCGCTCGTCTTTCCGCTCTTTTTCTTCACCGCCTTCGCCGGCGGCCTCTCGCGGGTCCGGCACGCGCCGGGGTTTAACTACGCGCCCGGCTACACGGCCTTCCAGTTCGTCTTCGTCGTGCTCCAGTCCGCCGTCTTCGGCGGTGTCTTCACCGGTTTCGGGATCGCGCGCGACTTCGAGGGTGGCTTCGCTCGCAGGCTCCTCCTCGCGGCGCCGCACCGGTCGGGAATCGTGCTCGGCTACGCGGCCTCGGCGCTCGCGCGCTGGCTACTGACCGTTACCGTTCTGACCGCGGTCGCCTTCGCCGTCGGGATGAAGGTCGGCGGCAGCGGCGTCGATCTCTTTGGCCTCTACGGGCTGGCCTTGATCATGAATGTCGCCGCGCTGCTTTGGGCGAGCGGGGTCGCGATGCGGCTGCGGACGATGCAGGCCGGGCCGGTGATGCAGATGCCCGTATTTCTCGTTCTGTTCTTCGCGCCGGTGTACGTGCCGCTGACGCTCCTGAGCGGCTGGATTCACGCGGTGGCGGTGCTCAATCCGGTCACGCGCGTGCTCCAGGCCGGACGTGGTTTCCTCGCCGCCTCGCCGACCGAGGTCGGCGCCGCGTTCGCGGCTGCCGTCGCGCTCGCGCTCGGCTTCTCGCTCTGGGCCCTGCGCGGCCTGCGCAAGGCCGAAGCTGCAGGCTGAGCATCGGCCCGAGACCTACCGCGCGACTCGGAGAGTCGTGTTGCAAGCTCCAGGCCGGCGAAACCCGCACCGAGCTCTCGCCGCTAAGGCACGCGAGTGGGCGCGAGTGCCGCTCTTCTCATTTTTTGCCACTACAAGGACGCGGCTTCGACGCCGTAGAGGTGCCATTCGCCAGGGATGCCCTTGAGCTCGGCGACACCGCGGTCCTCGAACTGAATTCCGGAGCCGGCGACGAGGTCCTTGACGGTGCTCGATACGAGCACCTCCCCCGGTTGTGCCTGCGACGCCACGCGCGCTCCGGTGTGCACGGCGATGCCCGCGACCTTGCCGTCCACGAGCTCGCACTCGCCGGGGTGTAGACCGGCGCGGACCTCAATCCCGAGCTCGCTCACGGTCTCGCTGATCGCGCGTGCGCAGCGGATCGCCCGCGCCGGGCCGTCGAAGCTCGCGAAGAAGCATCGGCGGAAGGTCGGGCGGACTTCGGTGGGTCGAGGCCGATAATCGCCCCGTGACGAAGCACGGTCACGAACTCGGCTGCCTCGTCCGGTGTCACGTGCAGGCGCAGCTCCGGATATGCGAGGGCCTGTTCGAGTTCGCCGAGTAGGGCTTCGGAGACGACCAGTTCGAACTCGCCGCCCAGCCAGCGGCTGGCAAGCTCGGCGGGAGCGCCCCCGTTGAGAGCAGGGCGGCGACCAGGATGTTGGGGTCGAGGACTGCGCGCACTCAGCGCCGGCGCCGACGCGTCTTGTGCTGTGCCTCGACCGCCAGCGCGAGTGCCTGCTCCTCAGGTAGGTCGGCCCCCTGCCAGAGGCGGTCGAGCAAGTCGAAGCCGAGTTCGCGCCGCAGCGCCTCCTCGATGACTTCGCTTTGCCGGTGCGCGCGCCCCGCACCTTGACCGCTCGCAGCACTTCCTCTTCGATCGTCAGCGTCGTTCGGGTCTTCGCCATCTTGCTTCATGGCATCAAGATGCGCAGAGGCACCGGTCATCCCCTCGTGACCAGCAGTTGACAGGGACGGCGCTACGCCTGTGCGGGCGCGCGCACCCCGTGAGTCGGTCGGAAAAGTAGGTTGGGGTGGAGGACTGAAAATTGAAGGCGGGGCCGCAGACGACCGTCTGCGGCCCGCTTGATCTCTTCTACTAGCCTCCGTTGCAGTGGACGTCGAAATGACTGGCGGTTGTCGTTCCGTTCGCGTTCGTCGTCGTGTCGAACGAGCCGTGCATCTCGAAGTGAGCCCCGGTCGCGATGTTCGTCCCGTTAAAGTTGAACGTCGCGTGCTGGACGCCGTTCTGGTTGTTGTTTTCGTCGCCGAACCAATCTTGCACGTGGCCCTGATAGACGGCACCGGGGGCGCTCGATGTGGTCAGCGTTGCCTCACCCTCTGTCGTCGTGGTGAACCAACTACCGTTGCTGTTCGCCGTGACGTGGGCGATCGTGTTACCCGTGCCGGTGTAGCTCGTCGCGCCTGGCCCCGAACAGGAAACCGGGATCGTGTCGCTCGATCCCGCCTCAACCGTCTGAGCGCGATGGGCGGTGAGCTTGCGATCGACGACTTCGGCATCGGTACTCCCTGCCGGCCTACCTCAAGCGGCTGCCGGTCAAGCAGATCAAGATCGACCGCTCATTCGTGATGAACATGGAGAAAGACGAGAACGACGCCGTGATCGTGCGTCTCTCTAAGCATCCGTCTCCTCGTCCTTCAGAACGCGGTTGACGTGGTGTCTGACTGCAACCGGAAGAAGTCAGGCGCGCGCAAGGCCTGACAGCCCCCACGCGGGTTCGGTCATCTCGGCGCCCGTAGAGCTTCATAGTTCACTAATATAAGAGATCTATGGACTCAGCGATGTCGCGCCGGCGGTCTCGTCAGGTCGAGGAGGTCGCGCTCGGACTGCCGCAGCGCGTCTCGGCGCTTACCCGCCTGTTCTTCGCGCGCGCGCGTGTCTCGCGCACCGAGGTCGGCCTCCTCGCAGCCTTGGCCATGCGCCCGCATCGGATCACCGAGCTCTCGGCCCGAGAGGGCGTCAGCCAACCCGCCGTCACGCAAATCGTCAACCGACTCCAGGAGCGCGGCTGGGCGGTGCGCGGGACCGACCCTGGCGACGGCCGGGCCGTCCTCGTCGAGCTGACAGATGCGGGGAGGCTGGAACTCGAGGGCGTTCGCGCGGAGTACCGTGCGCTGCTGCGCGAAGAGATGGCCGCGCTCGACGACGAGGAGGTTGCGACCTTGGCGGCGGCGGTCGAGATCCTCGACAGGCTGGTCGCACGCCTCGGAGACCGTGCGCCATGACCGCCTGTCGCAGCATCCTCGTCCTGCTGGATGATTTTCCGCACGCGGACCAGGCCCTGGAGCGGGCGATCGAGCTCGCGGGGCGCGACGACGCGTGGCTCATACTCTTGCACGTCATCGAGCCCGTGCACCCGCCGGCGGTCGGGGCCGCCTACGTCGGCGGGCTACTTTCCGCCGAGAGCGAGGATCATGCGGAGGCGCTGCTCGGGCGGGCGGCGGCGCGCGTGCCGGAAGGCATCCCGGTCCACCGGGTGATCCGCCACGGCGACGCCGCGGCCGAGATCCTGTGCCGGGTCGAAGCCGCAGGGCACGACCTCGTCGTGATGGGCTCCCGCGGCCGCGGCTCGATCCGCTCGCTTCTACTCGGAAGCGTCAGCCGCGCGGTGATACATCACAGCCCCGCCCCCGTCGTTACCGTCCACGCCGAGGCGGCGAAACGAGCCGCCGCGTGAGCCGCGACTACAAGTGGATCGCGCTCTCGAACACGACGCTCGGCGTGTTGATCGTGACGATCAACCAGTCAATCATCTTGATTGCCCTTCCCGACATCTTCCGCGGCATCCACGTCGATCCGCTCCGGCCGGGGAACACGAGCTACCTGCTCTGGATGATCCTCAGCATCCTCGTCGTCACGGCGGTCCTCGTCGTCAGCCTGGGCCGGCTCGGCGACATGTTCGGGCGTGTGCGGATGTACAACCTCGGCTTCGCCGTCTTCACGCTCTTCTCGATCCTCCTTTCGGTGACCTGGCTGCAGGGAACCGCCGGTGCGCTATGGCTGATCCTGATGAGGGTCGGGCAGGGCGTGGGCGGGGCGATGCTGTTCGCCAACTCCGCGGCGATCCTCACGGACGCCTTCCCGCGCTACCAGCGCGGGCTGGCGCTCGGGATCAACGGGATCGCCGCCATTGCCGGCTCGTTCGTGGGGCTCGTGCTCGGCGGCGTCTTGGCGCCGTTTCAGTGGCGGCTCGTGTTCGTGGTCTCCGTGCCGATCGGACTGTTCGCGACGGTCTGGGCCTACCGGAAGCTGCGCGAGCTCGCAGAGCCACGGGCCGCACGCATCGATTGGTCGGGGAACGGCACTTTCGCCTTGGGCCTTGTCGCTCTGATGGTCGGGATCGCGTACGGGATTCAGCCCTATGGCGGCCACGAGATGGGCTGGACGAGCCCACTCGTGCTCTCGTTCCTCGCCGCCGGCCTCGCCTTACTCGCCGTTTTCGTCGTGATCGAGCGGCGCGTCCAGGATCCGATGTTCCACCTTGACCTCTTCCGGATCCGCGCCTTCACGGCCGGGAACGTCGCGGCCCTGCTCGCGGCCGTGGGGCGCGGCGGCCTGCAGTTCATCTTGATCATCTGGCTGCAGGGGATCTGGCTTCCCGAGCACGGGTGCGACTTCTCGCGGGCGCCGCTTTGGGCGGGGATCTACATGCTTCCGCTGATCGCCGGCTTCCTGCTCGCCGGTCCCGTCTCCGGCTGGCTCTCCGACCACTTCGGCGCGCGGCCCTTCGCTACCGGCGGCATGCTGGTCGCTGCGACGAGCTTCGTGCTGCTGCTGGCGCTTCCGGTCGACTTCGGCTACGTCTGGTTCGCGCTCGTGTTCCTGCTCAATGGGATCGGGATGGGGCTCTTCAGCTCACCGAACCGGGCCGCGGTGATGAACAGCCTGCCGCCGTCGCAGCGCGGAGTCGGCGGCGGCATGAACGCAACCTTCCAGAACGCAGCGAGCGTGCTCTCGATCGGGCTCTTCCTCACGCTCATGATCGTGGGCCTCGCCTCGAAGCTGCCCTCCGCGCTGCAGCACAGCCTGACCGCCCACGGCGTCCCGGCCGCGGCGGCTGCGCGCGTGTCGCACCTGCCTCCGGTCGCAAGCTTATTCGCAGCCTTCCTCGGCTATAACCCGGTCCAGCGGCTGCTTGGCTCGCACACGCTCCACGCGCTGCCGCCGGGGCAGGCGTATGCGCTGACAGGCCGCGCGTTCTTTCCGAGCCTGATCTCGTCGCCCTTCCACGTGGCGCTGACCTACGCGTTCGTGTTCGCGATCGCCGCCTGCGCGGTGGCGGCCGTCTCGTCGCTTCTGCGCGGCGGGAAGTACCATTGGGAGGAGCGTGTGCAGGCCACCACTACCGGCCTTGACTCCGTTGCGACCGAGGACGCGGCCTGATGCGCGTTCGCTGGTTCGGCCAGTCCGCGTTCCTGCTGGCGGGCGATAAGAGCGTCTTCGTCGACCCATTCGGCGACCCGGCCCCGCTGGCGTCACGCGGTTTCGAGTTTCGTTACCCGCCGATTGACGGCGTGGCGGCCCAGCTCGTGCTCGTGACGCACGACCACATCGACCACAACGCCGTCGAGGTGGTCAGCGGCGAACCGCTCGTGCTCCGGTCACCCGGCAGGCACGAGTCGCCGGTCGGGGAGGTGGTTGGAATCGCTTCCGAGCACGATTCCGCCGCGGGCATCGAGCGCGGGCCCAACACGATCTTCCGCTTCGCGTTCGACGGCCTCCGTGTCGCCCACTTCGGCGATTTCGGGCAGCCCAGGCTGCGGCCGGAGCAGCGCGCCGCGCTCGGCGAGGTCGACCTGCTCTTTCTTCCCGTCGGCGGCGGGCCGACGATCGGCGGCACCGAGGCCGCAGCGCTCGTCCACGAGGTCGGTCCGCGGCTGGTCGTGCCGATGCACTACCGCACGGCTGCCGTGAACTTCCTCGAGCCGCCGGACGTGTTCCTCGAGGCTCTCGGTGCGCGGATCGAGCGGCTCGAGACGAGCGAGGCGGAGATCGAGCCATTGCTCGGCACGAGCGGAACAGCGGTCGCGCTGCTCGCGCCGCCCCTCGCATAGTCGAGCGCGCCGATCAGGACGTCGGTGTCGAGGACGACCCTCACCGCTCGACGTCCTCGCGGTCGAGCCGTTCGAGGTACCCGGGTGGGCAGGTGCCGGTGAGCGCGCCGAAGGCGCGCGCGAAGCCGAGCTCGCCGCGGCGGATGCGCAGCTCGCCCTCCTCGAGCGCCTCCACGACCACCTCGTCGCCGGAATGCAGCCCGGCCTCCTCGAGGACGGCGACCGGGATCGTCACCTGATTCTTGGTGGAGATCTTCGCCATGCCTTTACTTTGCCAGTAGAGGTCGGAGCGGCTACGGGCGGCTCCGCGCGTGGCAAGTGTCTGTCTGCCGAGCTCTAACGTCGGCCGCTAGGGAACCATGAAGTCTACGTTCCCCCCGGCTGAGCCGACCGGTTCGAGCGGGCCTGCGAGGACGCTCTCGCGGACGTTCGACTGGGCAGACGGCCGCTGCAGAACCTGTCCCGAGCTCGGACCGCCGATGTTCGCGAGCGGGACGTCGACCTCGACCGTGCCGTTGAGCCCGGGCACGATCGTGCCGGTGTCGGCGTGCAGTTGCTGGTAGCGGCTGCGCTCGACGACGCGCGCCAGATCCAGTTACGAGCGGTTTCCAGCCGCAGGCGAAAAACGATCGATTTCGAAGTCACGCATCCAGGGCTCGTGCTGACCGCTCTCTGACCGGAAGGTGGTTGAGTCGATCGAGCACGCCGGCCGCGTGCGGGTAGGCTGAACGCGGTGACCGAAGCGATCGAGAAGCTCCGGGAGCAGGGCTCAGCGGGCCCGGAATGATGAATCGACCGCCGCTGAGCGAGCATCGGAGTCGGTGATGCCCGAAGCCGTCGACCACCACGAGCTGCGGCGGCTGCTGGCCGAGGAGCGGGCGCAGCTGGTGGAGGTCCTGCCTGCGTCGGACTTCGAGCAGGAGCACATTGCCGGTGCGCTCAACATCCCGCTAAAAGAGCTCGACGAGCGTGCGCCCCGCGAACTCGAGCGAGGGCGGCCGGTGATCGTCTACTGCAACGACTATCAGTGAGACCTCAGCCCGCGAGCCGCGTGGCGGCTCGAAGCA
>DASUWJ010000135.1:0-6060 GCA_036378475.1 Gaiellaceae bacterium | reverse complement strand
GCGTCGAGCTCTGCCTCCTCGCGGAAGAACCCCTTCGCGAGCAGCGGCGCGTCGGTCGCCGCCCGCGCCGCGCGCAGGTCGGCGAGGGAGCCCGCGAAGCGCTCGTCGACGAGCACGGAGATTGCGGCCGCCCCGGCGGCGGCGAACCCGGCCGCGAGCGCGCCCGGGTCGGCGTCGGGGCGCAGCTCGCCCGCCGAGGGGGAGCGCCGCTTGATCTCGGCGATCGCGGCCAGGCCCGGGCCTGCAAGCGCCGTTCGGAAGCGCCCCATCAGGCGACCGCCCCGGCCCGGCTGTACTCGGCCAGCCGCTCGAGCCGCTCCGCCGCCGCCCCCGAGTCGACCGCCTCGCGCGCCAGCTCGAGGCCCTCGCGGAGGTCGCCAGCGAGCCCCCCGGCAGCGATCGCCCCCGCCGCGTTCAGCAGCACCGCGCTTCGCCGGCCGCCGTTCTCGCCCCGAAAGACGCCGCGGATCGCGGCCGCATTCTCTTGCGGCGATCCGCCGCGGAGCTCCTCGGGGGCGCACCGGGGCACGCCGAGCTCGAGCGGATCGAGCCGCTGCTCACGGAGCTCGCCGTCCACGACCTCGCAGACGAGATTCGGGCCCGCCGGGGAGAGCTCGTCGATCCCCGCCGCGCCGTGCACGACGTAGGCGCGGTCGGCCCCAAGCTGCGCGAGCACCTCGGCGATCGTGCCCACGAGCTCGGGCGCGTAGACGCCGACGAGCTGGGCCCGGGCGCGGGCGGGGTTGGTCAGCGGCCCGAGCACGTTGAAGACCGTGCGCGTCGCGAGCTCGCGCCGCACGCTTGCCGCGTGCCTCATCGCCGGATGATGGAGCGGCGCGAACAGGAAGCCGAACCCGAGCTCGTCGATCGAGCGGGCGATCCGCTCGCCTGGGAGCTCGAGCTCGAACCCGAGCGCCTCGAGGACGTCGGCCGAGCCGCAGGCCGAGGAGACCGCCCGGTTGCCGTGCTTGGCGACGCCCGCACCCGCCGCGGCCGCCACGAGCGCGGCGGCGGTCGAGAGGTTGATCGTGCGGGCGCCGTCCCCGCCGGTGCCCGCCGTGTCGACGAGGTCGTTCCGGCGCGGCCGCACCGTGCTCACGTGCTCGCGCATCGCCTCGGCGCAGCCGGCGATCTCGGGCGCAGTCTCGCCCTTCGCCCGTAGCGCAATCAGGAAGCCGGCGATTTGGGCCGGCGTCGCCTCGCCCCGCATGATCGAGCCCATCGCCTCCCGCGCCTCACCGCGCCCGAGGTCCCGGCCCGCCAGCAGCCGCTCGAGTGCCCTCTGGATCACGCCGCTCCCGCCAGGAAGTTGCGCGCGAGCTCGCGCCCGAGCGGGGTCAGGACGGACTCGGGATGGAACTGGAGCCCGTCGACCGGCAGCTCGCGGTGGCGGACGGCCAGCACCTCGTCCTCGGCGCAGGTCGCCGAGACCTCGAGCACCGAGGGCACCGAGGTCGCCGCCAGCGAGTGGTAGCGCCCCGCCTGGAAGCCCTGCGGCAGCCCGGCGAAGATGCCTTGGCCGTCGTGGGAGACCGGGCTCGCCTGCCCGTGCACGAGCCGCCGGGCGGGGCCGATCTCACCACCGAAGGCCTGCACGATCGCCTGGTGGCCGAGGCAAACGCCCAGGGTCGGCACCCGCCCGCCGAGCCGCCGCACGATCTCGAGCGTCGCGCCGGCGTCCGCGGGCCGGCCAGGGCCGGGGGAGATCACGAGCCGTGAGGGGGCGAGCCGCTCCGCCTCGTCCGCGTCGAGCGTGTCGTTTCGGCGCACGTCGACCTCGCAGCCGAGCTCACCGAACAGATGGGCGAGGTTGTAGGTGAAGGAGTCGTAGTTGTCGATCAAAAGGATCACTGTCGTGCCTCCGCGAGCTCGATCGCCGTCTCGAGCGCGGCCAGCTTTCGCAGGCACTCGTCGTGCTCGGCAGCCGGGTCCGAGTCGGCGACGATCCCGGCGCCGGCCTGGAGCAGGGCGAGACCCTCGTGGAGGACGATCGTGCGGATCGCGATGCACGTGTCGAGCGTCCCTTCCGGCAGGAAGTAGCCGACCGCGCCGCCGTAGGGGCCGCGGGCGTAGCCCTCGAACTCGGAGATCAGCTGCATCGCCCGCACCTTGGGTGCACCCGAGACCGTGCCGGCCGGAAAGCAGGCGCGGAGCAGGTCGAAGGGCGACAGGCCCGGGCGCAGTCGGCCGGCCACCTCGGAGACGAGGTGGGTCACGTGCGAGAAGCGCTCCGGCTCCAGGAAGCGCTCGACCGAGACCGTTCCCGGCTCGCAGACCCGCGCCAGGTCGTTTCGGCCGAGGTCGACGAGCATCACGTGCTCGGCCCGCTCCTTCGCGGAGGAGAGCAGGCGCTCGGCGTCGCCCGCGCCGCGAGCGGTCGTGCCCGCGATCGGGTTCAGGGTGGCGCGAGAGCCTTCGAGCTTGACGAGCGTCTCGGGCGAGGAGCCCACGAGCGCCAGTCCGCCGAGCTCGAGCAGGAAGAGGTAGGGCGAGGGATTGACACGGCGGAGCGAGCGGTAGAGCTCAAGCGCGGTCGCGGAGGTGGGACGCTCCGCCCGCTGCGAGAGCACGATCTGGAAGGCATCGCCGGCGCGGATGTGCTCCTTCGCGGCGACGACGCTCCGCTCGTAGGCGTGGCGGGAGGGTAGCCGCCTCGTCGAGCCCGAGCGGGCGCGCGCGTGCCCCGCCCGCAGGAGCTCCGGCTGCGGGCCCTCGAGCAGGCCCGTCACCGCGGCCGGGTCACCGCGGAGGACCTCGGCCATGCCGAGCGCGTGGTCGAAGCGGACGAGCGTGTCTGCGACGAGAAAGCGGCTCTCGGGCAGGCCCGGCCCAGGCTCGGGGAGCGGCACCGTCGGCTCGAGACTCGCGGCGTGGTCGTAGCCGAGGTAGCCGACGACGGGCTCGTCCAGGAACTCCGCCTCCTCGAAGCTGGCGAGCCGCGCCCCGGCGCCGACGAAGGAATGCCGGCCGAGCCGGCCCTGCTCGACCGACTCGAGCAGGAACGAGGCGGTGCCGCCCTCGCGCAGGCGGAGGTACGCCCCGAGCGGGGTGAGGAGGTCGGTGGTCAGGACGGTGGTCGGGTTCATTGCTGGCAGACGAAAAAGACCCTCCGGCGGAAGGTCTTCGAGCGAAGCGGGGATGATGGCCTCGGTCAGTTCAGGCGCGACTCCCGCCCCGCTCGGGGGGCCAGGTCCAGGCCCACGTCTGCGTGGCAGGAGTCATCCCACCCAGGGTAGGCAACGCGTGCCGGTCGCGTCAACCTCGGATTAGGGAACGTCCTGGACCGGTAACGAGTCGGCATGGACTCCGGGCTCGCCGCGCACGTCGACTCGGTGCTCGGCGACGGGCTCGAGGCGCTCGTGCGCAGACGGCACCGGCGCAGGCTCGAGCGGCTCGGCTGGGGCCGGGCGTTCGAGCCCTCGGCGAGCCTCTACGCCGACGGCGAGCCGGCGCCTCGGCCGGGAAACGAGCTCGAGCTCCTCGTCGATGGCGCAGGTTTTCTGCCGCGCCTGGCCCTCGAGCTCGAGCGCGCTGAAGCCCACGTCCACATCGCCGGCTGGTACCTCTCGACCGAGCTGGCGCTTCTGCGGGGCGGCCAGCGCACCGTCCTGCTCGACCTGCTCGGCGAGCTGGCGCAGCGTGTCCAGGTGCGCGTCCTGCTCTGGGCCGGTGCGCCCTTGCCGCTCTTCCGGCCCTCGCGCGGCGACGTCCGCGAGGTCGGAGCCGCCCTGCGCCGGCTTGGCATCCGCGTCGGCCTCGACTCGCACGAGCGTCCGCTCCACTGCCATCACGAGAAGCTCGTCCTCGTCGACGACCGCGTTGCATCGGTCGGGGGGATCGACCTGACGACCTACTGGGGCGACCGCTTTGACTCGAACGAGCACCCCTATCGCTCGGCGACGGGCTGGCACGACGCGGCGGCGCTCGTCCGCGGACCGCTCGTCGCGGACGTGGCGGAGCACTTTCGCTTCCGCTGGCAGGAGGTCACGGGCGAGACCCTGCCCGAGCCGGTCTCCTCCGGAACGGTGGGCGAGCGGGAGCTCCAGCTCGTCCAAACGGTGCCGGAGCGGATCTACCGGGCGCGTCCCCGGGGCGAGTTCCGAATTCTCGAGACGTACGTGCGGGCGCTCCATGCGGCCGAGCGGCTCGTATATCTCGAGAGCCAGTTCCTCTGGTCGGCCGAGCTCGTCTCGATCCTCGCCGGCAAGCTCCGGCACCCGCCCTCGGACGACTTCCGCCTCGTCGTCTTGCTGCCCTCGCACCCAGACAGCGGCAACGACGACAGCCGCGGCCAGGTGGGCGCCCTCGCGGCCGCCGACCAGGGCGCCGGCCGCTTCCTCGCCTGCTCGCTCTATGCCCGCTCGGAGCGGGGCGAGACGGTGCCGGTCTACGTGCACGCGAAGATTGGGATCGTCGACGACCGCTGGCTGACGCTCGGCTCGGCCAACCTGAACGAGCACTCGCTCTTCAACGACACCGAGGTCAACCTGGTCAGCTGCGAGCCCGAGCTCGCGCGGGGGCTGCGCGAGCGCCTCTGGGCCGAGCATCTCGAGCTGCCGCTCGAGGCCGTCCGCGGCGTCGACCCCAGCTCGCTCGTGGACGAGCGCTGGCGCCCGGTCGCCTCCGAGCAGCTCGCGCGCCGGAAGCGGGGCGAGCCGCTGACGCACAGGCTGGTCGAGCTGCCCGCGGTCTCCCGGCGCGCCCGGGGCCTCCTCGGTCCGCTGCAGGGCCTCGTCGTCGACGGCTAAGGGGCGATCGCTACCCTGGTTTCGATGGCACGCTCGGTGATCATCGCGGCGCTCCGAACGCCGTTCGGCAAGCTCGGCGGCGGCCTCCGCGACCACGAGGCGATCGAGCTCGGCTCGTTCGTGATCGCGGCTGCGCTCGAGCGGACGGGCCTGGAGGCAGGCGAGGTCGAGTACGTGATCATGGGCCAGGTCCTGCAGGGCGGTGCCGGCCAGGCCCCGGCCCGGCAGGCCGCGGTCGGCGCGGGTCTGCCCGTCGAGGTCCCGGCGGACACGATCAACAAGGTCTGCGCCTCCTCGATCCGGGCGGTCGAGATCGCCGACTCGATGATCCGGGCCGGCGACGCGGAGCTGATCGTCACCGGCGGCATGGAGTCGATGACGAACGCCCCCTACGCGCTCAAGCGGGCGCGCTTCGGCTACAAGCTCGGCGACGGGACGCTGATCGACCTGACGACGCACGACGGGCTGATCTCGAGCTTCGACGGCAAGCACATGGTCGAGCAGGCCTCCTTCGTCTCCCGCGAGCTCGGGATCTCGCGCGAGGAGCAGGACGCGTGGGCGCTGCGCTCGCACGAGCGGGCGGTGCGCGCGCTCGACGAGGGGTTCTTCGAGAACGAGCTCGTCGCCGTCGGAGAGCTCGCCGCCGACGAGGGCCCGCGGCGCGACACCTCGCTCGAGGCGCTGGCGAGGCTGAAGCCGGTCTTCGACCCCGAGGGGACGACGACGGCGGGGAACGCGCCCGGCGTCAACGACGGAGCCAGCTGCGTGCTCGTCTGCTCCGAGGAGTTCGCCAAGCGCCGTGGCCTCGAGCCGCTAGCGACGATCCTCGCCCAGGGCTACATCGCCGATGAGTTCGCCTATCTCGCCCGCACCCCGGCGAAGGCCGGCGAGCTCGCGCTCGCGAAAGCAGGGAAGTCGATCGCCGACGTGGAGCGGGTGGAGGTGAACGAGGCCTTCGCCTCGGTGGCGCTCAACTCGGTCAAGCTGCTCGGCGCCGACCCCGAGCGCGCGAACGTGAACGGGGGCGCGGTTGCGCTCGGCCATCCGATCGGCGCCTCGGGCGGCCGGATCGTCGCCACGATGATCAACGAGTTGCGGCGAAACGGTGGCGGGCTCGGTCTGGCCGCGATCTGCTCGGGCGGTGGCCAGGGCGACGCCCTTCTGCTCGAGGTCTAGTGACCTGAGTCGTTGATTCGCTGGCAGTAGCTGGCGAGGCTGTCGAGGATCTCGTCTGCGGTTTTGTGCCAAACGAACGGTCTCGGGTTGTCGTTCCAGTTGGTGATCCAGGTGCGGATCGAGGCGACGAGGTCCC
>DASUWJ010000134.1:0-16094 GCA_036378475.1 Gaiellaceae bacterium | reverse complement strand
GGATCGGCACCGACTGGTCGCTCGGGTAGTGGACGGAGAAGGTCTTCTGGTCGGTCAGCTTGCCGGTGATCTGGCGCTTGCCGGGGTTGAACTCCGCGCTTTGCACCTGCCCGGTCTTGATGTCCTGGCGGAACTCCGAATAGGTGACCTTCTGTGAGTTCTTGCCGTGCGGGATCAGTGTCTGGCTCGCTAGGTAGACGAGCAGCACGATCACGAAGAGGGGGAAGAGCGCGCTACGGAAGAAACGATTCACGTGACCTCTATCGGCAGGGTACCAGCGGGCATAAGCACCGCCTACGGCGAGTCCGGTGCCTCAAACCCCTCGGGGAGCGCATCTGCGCTCAGCACGGCCACGTAGGGCAGGTTTCGGTAGCGCTCGCCGAAATCGAGTCCGTAGCCGATCACGAACCGGTTCGGGATCTCGAAACCGACGTAGCGGACCGGCACCTCGATCTCGCGCCGCCCCGGTTTCGTCAGCAGGGCGCAAACCTCGAGCGTTGCCGGCTCACGTGACTCGAGGTTTCGCATCAGGTACGAGAGCGTCAGCCCGGAGTCGATGATGTCCTCGACGACGAGCACGTCGCGGCCCTCGATGTTGATGTCCAGGTCCTTGAGGATCCTGACCACTCCGGAGGAATCGGTGCTCGCGCCGTAGCTCGAGATCGCCATGAAGTCGACCTCGCAGGGAATCGTCAGCTGGCGCATCAGGTCGGCCATGAAGAAGACCGCTCCCTTGAGGACGCCGATCAGCAGCAGGTCACGGCCGGCATAGTCGGCCGAGATCTCGGCGCCGAGCTCGGCGATCCGCGTGGTCAGCGTCTCCCGGTCGATCAGGATCTCGCCGACTGCCGACTGCAGCTCAGTCTGCGGCACGCTCCGCCTTCACCTCGGGATGGTCGACGACACCGGGCACGGCGATCACCTCGTCGCCACGGACGACCAGTGGCCAGGCCTCGCGCTCGGAACGGGGAATCTTGGCGTCGACGAATACGTCCTGGATCTTCTTCTGCCGGCCGGCGAGACGGTCTCCGGGCCTCCAGCCGCGTACCTTAAGGCCTGCGAGCTCGGACTCGATCGTCCACTGGCCCCAGCGAACCGGGCCCGCGAGCGTGACGGGACCGCGCTCGAGCCAGGCCCGGTCGTACTCGCGGACGAGCTGCACGCCGTTGCCGAGGTCGAGGCGCTTCGAGCCGATCGGCGCCTCGAGCAGCTCTGCGACCGCCGCCGGGAGCAGCCGGTGCTCGGCCAGCCGGAGCAGGTTGCGCTTGGCACCGGGGTGAAGCTCCTGCAGGAGCGGCACGAGCTCGGCGCGGATCAGGCCGCGCTTGGTGCTCGCGTTACTCGCATCGACGAGAAACGGCAGCCCTTCACCTCGGCAGTAGGCCTCGGTCTCCGCCCGCCAGAGGCGAAGCAGGGGCCGGACGACGCCGTCCTCTCGTTTCGGCTTGATCCGCCCGGGCGTGCCGCTCGAGACGATCCGGTAGAGGACGGTCTCCACGTCGTCGTCCCTCGTGTGGCCGGTGGCGCGGAGGCGCCCGGCCGCAAAGCCGTAGCGGATCTGGCGCAGCTCGTCTTCCGTCTCGCCGCCGCGGCCGTCGACGACCTCGGCGCCGAATCGCTCCCGGCACAGACGCGCAGCCTGCTCCGAGTCGGTGCCGCGGAGGCCGTGGTCGACATGCAGCGCGAAGACGCGGTAGCCGAGCGTGCGCAGCACGTGCCAGAGGCAGGTCGAGTCGGGCCCGCCGGAGACGAGGCAGACGACCTCGCCGCCGGGCGGAATCAACCGCTGCTCAGCAACGAAGTCCTGGACGCGACGGCGTACCAGGTCCGGGTGATCGTCTTTCACCCTGCAAAGTGTGCCCTGCCTACATGAGCGGCGCGACGTCGCAGCCGCGCTTCGCCAGCGCCGGCTCGACCTCCGCGAGCACGTCGTGGGCGAAGTTCGCCAAGCCGTAGGCGTGGAACATGTGCCGGCCGGCATCGTGGTGCGTGGCCTCCGCCTGCATCGCCTGGCGGTACTCGCTGAACATGCCCACGAGCAGCGACCGAGTCTCGGCGAGCGAAGGATCGGTCGGCGCCGTCGCCCCGACGATCTTGGCAGCATTGGCGGCCTCCGAGGCGACGTCGGCGGCCGCGGTCTCTCCGTCCAGGTACTGCTGGCCCCAGAGCCCGATCGCGGTCAGGTTCGTGCCCGCCGTGTCGATGAACGCCCGGTCTGTGACCGAGCAGGTATGCGAGACCGGCCCGCTCCCCCGCGCCCGGCTCGTGGTCGCGTAGGAGAGCATCAGCGCGCTCGCCAGTACGAGCCCTACCGCATAGAGGGCGAAGCGCCGCATCGGCTTTGATCATCGGAGCGAAGCCGCTCCTTGGCCTCCCTCGTTCGGTGTTTTCGCCAAGCATCATTCGTCACGTAGTGGCATCCAGCCGGGCTTGCGCGCGGAGGCCACCGGCGGCGGACCCGGTGGGAGCAGGCGCCGCCCGGCGAGGGCCGCCAGCTCCCGCGCCAGATAGCGGGCGAGCCAGAGGGCGAGCCCGAGCGTGAGCAGCCGCCGGAGGCGGATCAGAAGATCAGGCTCCGGTAGGAGATCGTGTGGCGCATGCCAATCGCCTCGTAGACCCGGATCGCGGGGGCATTCTCCCGGCGTACGAACAGGCACACCGCGGGTACGTGCTCGAGCAGGCCGCGGCAGAGATCCCGCATGCCGCGCTGGGCATAGCCATGCCCGCGAGCCTCGGGATCGACCCAGACCTGCTGCAGCTGCACCGCCTGCGGCGTCCAGGCCGAGGCCTCGGCCTTGAACAGGATCGTGCCGTTCTCCGACCAGAGCCAGGAGCGCCCCTCGTCGATCTGGGCCCGCGTCCGCCACCGGAAACCCTCCGGGTCCCGCTCGAGCGGATCGACGCCGATCTCGTGCTCGTGGGCCGCCGCGCAGGCGGGGAGCAGGAGCTCGAAATCCCGCGGCCGGGCTGCGCGCAAGCCGCTCCCGCCCTCGGCGGGGGGATCGGAGATCACGTACACGGGCTGCCCGGGCCGGTCTGCTCGCGGCCGGGGCATCCAGGGTGCCGCCGCGCCCCAGAGGGCGCTGACTGCCCGCTCCTCGCCGATGATCATCCTCGTGCTCGATCCGGCCGCGAGCTCCGCGAAGGCGGAGCAGTTCTCGCCCGAGGGCACGAGATTCGCGCCGGCGTGACAGAGGGCGGCGAGCCGGCCGCCGTCCTCGAGAGCGCTGAAGCGTCCGAGCCCGCGCCTGGCCACATCCTCGAGAAAAACGCGCTCGATCGGATCCTCGGCGCAGAAGGCGAGTATCTCCTCGAGCTCCGGCTCGATCAACCGACCCACGGTGCTGTAGGTGTACATCTACAGGACCCGGGAAGCCACTAGGCTTGCTTCGTGCCGATTCACGTTCGCGCGGAGCCCGGCGACTACGCGGAGGCATGCCTGCTGCCGGGTGACCCGCTGCGCGCCCAGTACATCGCCGAGACCTACCTCGACGGCCCGGTGCAGCGAAACGGCGAGCGCGGCCTGCTCGGCTACACGGGCGAGTTCGAGGGAAGACCGGTCTCCGTACAGGCGACCGGGATGGGCTGTCCTTCGACTGCGATCGTGATCGAGGAGCTCGTCCAGCTCGGGGTCAAGCGCCTGCTGCGGGTGGGTACCTGTGGCGGGTTGCAGCCCGACCTAGCGCTCGGGGACCTGATCGTGGCGGTCTCGGCGGTGCCGGCAGATGCGACCGCACAGCATCTCGTCGGCGGCGAACCGCACTGCCCCACCTCCGACTGGGAGCTCGTCCACGGCGCTGTCCATTACGCGAAGGAACTCGCCCAGCCGCTGCGCGTGGGGCCGATCGTCTCGAGCGACGTCTTCTACAACCCGGACGGCGGGCAGTACGAGCGCTGGTCGGCGCGCGGGGTGCTGGCGGTCGAGATGGAGGCGGCGGTGCTCTTCACCCTGGGCGCGCTCCGCGGTGTCCAGGCCGGTTGCCTGCTGACTGTCAGCGACGTGGTCGTGGAGGGCGAGTTCAGCCGCATCTCGGACGACGAGCTCCGTGCCGCCGTCGACCGAATGACGCGGATCGCGCTCGCGACGGCGACCGCCGAGCCGAAGCATTAGCGGCGCGAAGACCGTCTTCCTCGTCAACCCGGCCTCCGCGAACGGGGCCACCGGCCGGCGCTGGCCCGAGATCGCGACGCGCGCCGCCGCCGCCGGGCTGAGCGGGGAAACGCTCCTGTCGACCCGCCCCGGCCAGCTGACCGAGCTGGCCCGGCGCGCGGCAGCGGAGGGGGCGGGGCTCATTGTCGCGGTCGGCGGCGACGGCACGGTGAACGAGGTCGTGAACGGAATCGCCGGCCTCGCCGGCGTCGAGCTCGCGGTGATCCCGCGCGGCACCGGCTGGGACTTCGTCCGTACCCACGGGATCCCGCCCCGGCTCGAGCGGGCCCTCGCGATCGCCCGCGACGGAAACGCCCGCGAGCTCGACCTCGGCCGGGCGAGCTACCGCTCCTGGTCGGGCGGCGAGGAGCAGTCGTACTTCGCCAACATCGCCAGCGCCGGCATGAGCGGCGCGATCGCCAAGCGGGCGAACGAAACGAGCAAGTTCCTCGGCGGCAAGATCTCCTACGCCTGGTCGACCCTGGCCGTCTTCTCTCGCTGGCGGAACTCCGACGTCTCGGTGACGGTCGACGGCCAGGTGCGGCGCGGGCGGCTGCAGGACGTCGTCGTGGCGAACGGCCGCTACTTCGGAGGCGGGATGCAGGTCGCACCGCAGGCCAGCCCGGACGACGGCCTGTTCGACGTACTCCTGATCGGCGACCTGACGAAGCTGGAGCTGCTTTCGCAGCTGCCGAAGATCTACCGCGGGCGGCACCTGCCGCACCCGAAAGCGGAGCTCCTGCAGGGCGTCAGCGTCCGCGTCGAGGCGCCGGCGCCGTTTCCTGTCCAGCTCGACGGCGAGCAGCCCGGAACGACACCGGCGCAGTTCGAGCTCGTGCCCCGCGCGCTGCGCCTGCGCCTGCCCTAGGCCTTCGGCCCGGAGCTAGCGCCGCCGCTGCCGCGGCGCCGGGTCGTCCGGCGCGTGCCGGTGGAAGGGCTTCGCTTCGAGGCCGCCGACGAGCGCGTCGAGCCGCTCGTCTTGCGCGTCGTCCTGCGGCTCGAGCTCGCGGAACGCGAGCCGCCGGAGAGTTGGTCGACGCGCCGCTCCAGTGCGTCGACCCGCCGCGACAGCTCATCGAGCCCGCGCATCCGCTTCTGCAGCTCGTCGACGCGATCGCGGAGCGTGTTCAGGCCTTCCAGCAGGTTCTTCGCCCCGGGAAGCTCGGTGATCCGGCCAAGCAGATCCTCGCTGATGCCGAACAGCCCCTGTCGTCGTGCAGCCATTTCAGCTTCCTTTCGTCGCTTTCGAGAGTGTTACCGCGGAGAGACCCAGGCTAACCGCTAGGCCGTGATCACGACCGGTGTGCCCGCCGGCGTCAGCCGAAACAAGCGGTCGAGGATCCTGTTTTGGACGTGGATACAGCCGTTCGAGGCGGCGCGACCGATCGTCCAGGGCTGGTTCGTGCCGTGAATCGCGATCGGGCCCCCCTGCGCCCACCAGGTCAGCACGGTCGAATACGCGGAGATACCGAGCGCCGCCGGGCCGTATGGCCCCGCAGGATCCTCGCGAAAGCGCTGGTTGACGTAGAAGCTTCCGGTCGGCGTCGGCGTCTGGCGTGAGCCGACACCCACCCGGACGCGAAGCAGCGCGCGCCCGTCCCGGAAGAGCGTCAGAAGGCGGGCCGATAGGTCGACGCTGATCCGCGTCCGCACGCTTGCGAGCTCCACTTTCGGGGCTCTCACGTAGCCGACGGTCCCGTTCGGCTTCAGCGGGAGCTGAACGCGGTACCAGACGGCGCGGCAGCCCTTGCCGAGGACTGAAGCGCGAACGCTGAAGACCGTCGGCACGCCGTACAGGTTGTCGTGCCCGAACCAGGCGATCGGACTCGCACCCAGACGATGAAAGGCCCGTACGCGGCCGCGTACGAGTGCGACGTACGCGCGCTCGGGCGAGCCGAGTGCCCGAATCGTCCCCGCCGCGCAGCGGCCCGCTCTCGGCGCCGCGGCGATCCGGGTCCGTCGCGCCGCGCCGCAGCCGGCGGTCAGGAGCGTGGCTGCGAGCGCGAGCGCCGCGCTACGCCGCCACCAGGTTGTCACAACTTCTTCCCCCATTTGCGCGTCGTAACTTCCGAGAGTAGAGCTACGGTGAATGAGATGCGCAAGCCGATCCAGTTCCGGTCACCTCACCGGCACACGACCGTGACGACGCGCTTGCTGCGCCAGCGAGAAGGCATCCCGTACGAGTTCGAGCGCATCCACTGCTCCGGCTGCCGCCGCGTCCTCGGCGAGCGTCCGCTGAAAAGGGCTGCGGCCTAGCGAGCTTCGAGCTCGGCCGCGACGGCAGCCAAGAGCTCGCCCGCCGCGGCGTTGAACGCAAGCTCGGCCCGCCGATCGTACGGCGTCGATCCCCTGTTCACGATCGCCAGGCGGCCGCCGGCGGCCAGCGTCTCCTCGGGCAGCGCCGCGACGGGGTAGACCTCGAGCGCCGAGCCGACCACGAGCAGCAGGCTGGCACGCCGGGCCAGCTCGAAGGCTCGCTCGATCGCCTCGGGCGCCAGCAGCTCTCCGAAGAAGACGACGTCGGGCTTGAGCACCGAACGGCAGTCGTCGCAGCGCGGTACGTCCGCCTCGCGGAGCTTGGCGAGCAGGAGCCGGAGCGGATACGAGCCGCCGCAAACGGGGCACCTTGCAGTGCGGATCGAGCCGTGCACCTCGACGATCTCTCTGCTCCCCGCGCGTTCGTGGAGAAGGTCGATGTTCTGGGTCACGATCGCTTGGACGTAGCCGGCGCGCTCGAGGGCGGCGAGCGCGAGGTGCGCGGCATTCGGCCGCGCCCCGGTCAGCAGCGCGATCCGAGGTGCGTAGAAGCTCCAGACCTTGTCGGGATCGGCGCGGAAGGCCTCGAGCGAAGCGTACTCCTGTGGGTCGAACTGCGCCCAGAGCCCGCTCGGCGAGCGAAAATCGGGAATGCCGCTCTCGGTCGAGACGCCGGCGCCGGTCAGAACGACGCAGGGCTGACGCAGCTGGATCAGACGGGCGAGCCTGGCCGCGTCCATCGGGCCGATCGTAGAGAGTTCCCTACGTGAGCTTCGGCTTCTCGACCGAGGTCAAGGTCCGCTTCGCGGAGACGGATGCGCAGGGGATCGCACACCACGCGATCTACCTGGTCTGGTTCGAGGTGGCGCGGATCGAGTATCTCGCGCGCTTTCGGGGCGGCTACAGGGAGCTGCAGACCGAAGGAATCGAGGCGCTCACGCTGGAGGCCTCGATTGCCTACCGGCAGCCCGCGCGCTTCGACGACCGTCTGACCGTGCACTCGGCCTGTCGTTCGCTGCGGGGCGCCCGCTTTCGCTTCGACTACCTCGTCGAGCGGGCCGGCGTGAAGATCGCCGAGGGCTCGACCGGGCACGCCTGCGTCGACGCGGCCACCTTGCGCCCGAGGCGGGTGCCGCGCTGGCTGATCGAGGAGATCGCCCGCGTCGAGCCGGCCTCGGCCTAGTGGGCTTTCACCCGGGCCCCGCCGCGAACTAGTCGGCCCGCGGCAAGAAGAGCTCGCGCGCGATCACGAGTCGCTGGATCTGAGAGGTGCCCTCGTAGATCTGGAACAGCTTGGCGTCGCGCATCAGTTTCTCGACCGGATACTCCTTGATGTAGCCGTAGCCGCCGAAGATCTGCACCGCGTCGGTCGTCACCTTCATCGCCGTATCGGCCGCGAAGCGCTTGGCGTAGGAGGATTGGAGCGTCGCACGCTCACCCTGGTCGATCAGCCACGCCGCCTGCCACGTCAAAAGGCGAGCGGCCTCGATCTCGGCGGCCATGTCGGCGACCAGGAAGTTGACCCCCTGGTTGAGGGCGATCGGCTGCCCGAACTGGACCCGGTGCTTCGAGTACTCGAGCGCATGCTCGAACGCCGCCCGCGCGACGCCGACGGCGCCAACGGCGGTGCCGGGCCGGGTGAGATCGAGCGTCTTCATCGCGATCTTGAACCCTTCGCCTTCCTCGCCGAGGCGGTTCACGGCGGGGACTCGGACGTCCTGGAAGGCGAGGGCGGAGGTGTCTGTCGCCCGCTGTCCGAGCTTGTCGAGGTGCTTCTCGACGACGACGCCGCCGGCGCTCGCCGGCACGACGAACGCCGACAGGCCCCGGTGGCCCGCTGCCCGATCGGTCGAGGCGAAGACGACGAACCAGGCCGCGTGGCCGGCGTTGGTGATGAACATCTTCGTGCCGCTCAGCAGGTAGTCGGAGCCGTCGCGTCGAGCGGTCGTTCGGATCGCTGCCACGTCCGAGCCCGCCTCGGGCTCGGTCAGAGCGAAGGAGCAGAGGATCGGCTCTTCGAGGAGCGGCGTCAGCCACTCGCGCTTCTGCTCCTCGCTGCCGGCGATCAGCACGGGGAGCGAGCCGAGGATGTTGGCGACGATCGAGGTCGCGATCCCGGCACAGCCCCAGGCGAGCTCCTCGCCGATCAGCATCTGCTCGAAGGCGGAGAGCCCGGAACCGCCGAAGTCCTCGGGGAGGTGCGGGTTCAGCAACCCGACCTCGTGGGCCTTCGCGAGCACGTCCGCCGGATGCTGCGAGCGCTCGTCGTAGTCGGCGGCGATGGCGCGGATCTCCTTCGCCGCGAACTCGTGCGCGAGTTCGCGCAGGGAGCGCTGCTCGTCACTCAGGGCAAAGGAGATGCCGCTCGAGGCCTCGACCGCCGTCACGTCGACTCGCGGGTCAATATAGATGGGCGCTCAGCGGAAGCCCGGTCGGGCCTCTGCCGGCGCGAGCGGGCTCGTCGGCAGGCCGGCCCGGACGCCGGCGTTGAAACCCGCGGGCGCGACGTCGTTCGGCGCATCGCCATGGAAGAGCGAGGCGAGATGCTGGATCTGGGAGCGGCCAGGGCCGAGCTCGAACTGGCCGCCGCCGTAGTTTTGGACGCCGTCTCCCGCGCACCAGTCGTAGAAGTCGAACAGGCGCCGGAGCGAACCGAAGCGAGAGGGCTTCACGTTCAACACCCGCGGCGGAAACGGCAGCGCCAGCACGTCGTCGACCGAGTGAATCGGAGCGTCCCAGGTAACCCGGTCGCGGTGCGGCTCGAGCACGGGGTCGGTCGCGGGGGTCAGCGCGGGGTCCTCGATCAGGGCGTCGGGAAATCCAACTGCGACGCGCGCGTAGAGCTCCGGGTCGGGCGGCTGGTCGACCGGGGTTCCCTTGTAGGCGCCCTTCAGATCGACGATCTCGACCTTGCCGAGCGCCCGGAGCTCGCCGATCAGGCTCTCGGTCCAGGCACTGGTCGGATCCAGCTTGAACCGCAGTTCGGGATAGTGCTCGAGCCAGCGCTCAAGCGGAGCGAGCGAGGGTGGATCGCCGAGCCGGAGCGAGGCGACGTAGCGAACGGGGCTTGCTTCACGTCCGAGCGCGCCGGCCAGCGACAGGCCGGCTTGCCGAAGCGCGAGATCGAGCGCGGCGCTCTCGAACGCCCAGCGGCGGTAGTCGCGGTAGGCGGCCTGGGAGGGCTCCGCCTTGAAGAGGGGTAGGCCCCCGAGGAGCTCCGAGAACTCCTCGAGCGTCCTCCGGCCGACCAGGGGGAGGCTGCCGCCCGCGCGCTGGAAGGCAGCCTGGTCGTCGGCGTCGTAGGTCACATCCTCGCCGAGGCCCTGCTGCCCGGCGCCCCGGAGACGGATCACGGTCGTGACACGGGTGAACTCGGGTGACACATCTTGCTCGAGCCGGTCGAGCTCGTAGGTCTCGACCTCGAGCGGCAGCGAGGCCACTCGCTCGTAGCTGCCCTCAGCGCTCCTCATCCCCGCGACCCTACAGACGCGCTGAGCCCCGGCGAACCGGGGCTCAGCAAGGCGGAGGGTTTTCGGCTGACGCTACTTGCCGTGCTTAGGGCCGCCGCCGTGCTGATTGGCGGCATGCCCGTTCGGAGCGCCGGTGCCGTGCTTGGCGCCGCCGCCGTGTTGCTTGTTCGCGTGCCCATTGGGAGCGCCAGCGCCGTGCTTGCCGGCGGCGTGCTGCTTGTTGGCGTGCTCGTTCGGAGCGCCAGCGCCGTGCTTGCCGGCGACATGCTGCTGGTTGGCGTGCTCGTTCGGAGCGCCAGTGCCGTGCTTGCCGGCGGCTCGGCCGTGCTCCTGATGCCCCTTGTGGTGGCGCGAGCCGTGCTTGTGCTTCGTGCCGCTAGCCGCGGCTCCGCCGACAGGCGGGCACGGATGTGCCGAGTCGACAACGAAGTCGCCGTGTCGCAGGTGGGCCTTGAGCGCGTGCGTGGACACCCGGATCTTGACCCACGGATGCTTCTTCGAGTGCGTTCGGTGGCAGAGCGTCACTTTCTTGCCCGGATACTGGTGGGCGGCCGCGGAGCCGAGATTGAGCGCGCGCAGCCCCGCGAAGCCGGCGGAGGCCAGCGCCGCGGCGGTGACGAGCGTCGCAACGCCCGTGAAACCGAGGCGAATGCGTCGCTGATTCCAGATCACTCTCACGTTGTAGGTCCTCCTCGGAGAAACGACTTGTGGTTCTGCAGACGACGCTCATCGACAGTTCTTGCGGACTGCTCAACCCCCGACCGATGGAATCTGCTCCCGCGGGTTCAGGCGGCGCGCCCGGCCAAGCGCCGATCGGCGGGCCGTGCCCTGGCTGACGAGCGCCAGGTCGGCCCAGGATTCCCAATCGGCGGGATCGACTGCGAGCGCGCGCCGGAAATCGTGCTGGGCGGCCCCGACCTCGCCCAGCGAGAGCTCCGCCTCGCCGTGGAGCCGCAGGGGCTCGGGCGACCAAGGCACGAGACGTTCCGCCCAGCGCGCCGCGCTCGAGGCGGGGCCAGGCTCGTCGCGGTCGAGCGCCGCCGAGGCGCTCGCGAGCGCTTCGTTGCCCGCCAGCGCCCCGAGCGCAGCGAGCGCGAGCGCGAGCACCGCGGCGAGGGCGAGCGCACGGCGCCGGGGCGAGGGCGCCGCCCTCTCCCGACGCTCGGCGTGCAGGAGCAAAACGGCCGCGCAGCCAAGCCCGGCGAGCGTGACCGCCGGCAGCTCCCAGTCCCAGTCTTGCGCCGCGTGCACGAGGAAAGCGACGTAGCCGCCAAAGGCCGGCGCGGCGCGCGCGGGCGCCGCGCTGCGAAAGGCGGCCAGAAGCGGCGAGGAGAGCAGCGCCACGAGGAGCAGCAGGCCGATCGGTCCGACCTCGGCGAGGGTCTCGAGGTACAGACTGTGGGCATCGAGCACCGGCAG
This sequence comes from Gaiellaceae bacterium, assembly GCA_036378475.1. GTDB lineage: Bacteria > Actinomycetota > Thermoleophilia > Gaiellales > Gaiellaceae > 13-2-20CM-68-14. The sequence goes on along the minus strand of DASUWJ010000134.1, from coordinate 4,799 downwards.
CGCGGCGGGCCGGAGGCGAAGCCAGCGACGTTGAAAGCTGCCCGCTCCCGAGCCAAGCCAGGGCTCCGCGGCATACTCGCGCCAGGCCACGTGCCAGTACTGGGCACGGCTGCTGCCGGAGAGGCTCAGGAGCCGGCTGCTTTGGTTGGCTTTCACCGCGGGACCGGCGCCCGAGAACTTGCGTAGCGCGCCGAGCGGGCCGCCGACCCAGACCAAAACGGAGACGAGGGCAAGCGCGAGGGCGCTCCCCAGTCCGATCGCGACCGGACGCGGGACGGAAGGACGCAGCAGCAGGCCGGCCGCCAGCAGGCCGGCGCCGAGCGCGAGCCAGGCGCCGCGGCTGTAGGTGAAGTACAGGACCGGCACCAGGACGAGCACGGGCGCCGCGGCGGCCACGCTGCGCCGCCGGGCCGCGATCCCCACCGCGAGCACGATCCCGATCGCCGCGAAGACGCCGAGACCGTTTGAGTAGCCGAGCGGGGCCGCCAGGCGGCGAGTGGCTCCCAGCGAAGCCGAGACGACATCGTAGGAGCCAGGCCCGCCGAAGGCGCGCAGGCAGAGAGCCCAGCCACATGCGAGCGTGATCGCGGCCAGGATGCCGACGAGGAACCGCTCCGCATGCTTGCGCCCGACGAGCAGGAAGGCCGCGCCGGCTGCGGCGTACAGGAGCAGGCGCTCCCCCTCGAGCACGGACTGGGCGACGTCCTCGGACCAGGCAACAGACGCGAACGTCCAGGCCGTGAACGCCCCGAACAAGCCGAGAAAGGCGACGCCGTAGGGACCGGGCAGGCGGGCCTCGCCCCGCAGCAGCGCGGCGCCCAAGATGACGAGCGGCAGCAGCGTGCTCCAGCCCCAGGTCGTCGGGTCGTAGCCGCCGTTGTCGAGGGCGACACCGCCGACGAGCAGGAGCGGCAGCAACAGCGGGCCGAGCCGGCGAGCGCGGCCGTAGACTTGCTCCATGGACTTCGACCTGAGCGACGAGCAGCGGCTCATCCAGGACACGGTAAGGACGTTCGTGGACGACCGCGTGCTCCCGAACGCGATCGACAACGACATCGCCCACAAGCTCGACCGCTCGGTGATCGAGGGGATGGCCGAGCTCGGTCTGCTCGGGATCGTCGTTCCGGAGGAGTACGGGGGGGCGGGGCTCGACTTCGTTGCCGAGGCGCTTTCCTGCGAGGAGATCGAGCGCGGTGAGGCGGCCTTTCGGACGCTGATCTCCGTGCACGTGGGGCTCAACTCGCTCTCGCTGCTTCGCTACGGGACGGAGGAGCAGAAGCAGCGCTGGCTAGTACCGCAGGCGCGCGGCGAGAAGCTCGCCTGCTTCGGGCTGACCGAGCCGGCCGCTGGCTCCGACGTGGCGTCGATGAAGACGACCGCCAGGCGTGAGGGCGACGCCTACATCCTGAACGGCTCGAAGAACTGGATCTCCTACGCGACGGTCGCCGACCACGCGCTCGTCTTTGCGAAGACGGATCCGGCGGCGAAGCACAAGGGGATTTCCGCCTTCGTGCTCGAGCGAGGCATGCCGGGCTTCACGAGCGCCGAGACCGAGCACAAGCTCGGCGTCTGGGCCGGCTCGACCGGTGAGCTCTTCTTCCAGAACGTGGAGGTACCCGCCGAGAACCTGGTCGGCGACGAAGGCCAGGGCTTCGAGATCGCCATGTACGGGCTCGACCAGGGGCGCTTCACGGTCGCGGCCGGCGCCTGCGGCGTGATCCGCGCCTGTCTCGAGCGCTCGGTCGAGTACGCCCGGGAGCGCGAGACCTTCGGGCAGCCGATCGGCAGGTACCAGTTCGTCCAGGACATGATCGCCGAGATGGTGCTCGGCTACGAGACCTCCAAACTGCTCGTGATGCAGGCGGCCTGGATGAAGAACGAGGGCCGGCGAAACACGCGCGAGACCTCACTGGCCAAGTGGCATGCGACCGAATCGGCCTTCCGGGCCGCCCACCTCGCGATCCAGGTGCACGGCGCTTACGGCTACTCGGCGGAGTACGGAATCGAGCGCTACTTCAGGAACGCGCGCGCGCCGATCATCTACGAGGGCACGACCCAGATCCACAAGCTGATGCAGGCCGAGCACGCGCTCGGCTTCCGGCCGCTCAATGGCCGCGACGGGGATGTCTCGCCGCTCTGCTCCTGGGCACCGGCGCTCGCGGGAGTCCACCGAGGCCCCGTCCCGACCGGCGCCTGATGGCAACCCTCGCGGACGTTCTTCGCGCCGGCCCGCCCCACTTCGAGCCGGAGCACTCCGCCTCGCGCGGCTCCCGTTCACGCACGCGCCGCCCGGATGATCCCTGACGGACACCCGTAGCCGGCCGCGAACCGGGGCCTGCTCCTTCCTGCCAGGCCGCGAGCTCAGGCCGGAGCAGAGCCGCCGAGCGCGGCCTCGACCTTGATCAGGCGTACGAGGAGCGGGATCGCGGCGAGGATCGGTACGCCGCAGATCGGCCACAGGATCTGGTAGCCCTCGCTCGAGCGAAGATAGGGCCTTGCGAGGTCGATCGCGAGGCCGGCGATCGGAGCACCGAGCAGCAGGCCGATCCCTTTCGTCGTCGTCGCGAGGCCGGCGATCGCCCCCCGGTGCGGCATCGGCACGAGCTTGTAGAGCAGTCCCCAGGCAAGCGTCATCACCGTGCCCCCCGCGACCGACACCGGCACGATGAAACCGAGGTACCAGCTGTGCCAGGTGTGTGCGAGACCGGCGACGAGAAAGCCGCAGGCGTAGATGAACGAGGCGAAGAAGATCACGCGGGCGAGCCCGAAGCGGTCCCCGAGCCGGCCGGCGAACAGGGCCGCGAGCACGTAGCCGGCCGCGACGGCCGCGAGGATCTCGCCCGAGACGGTCTTCGACTGGTGCAGGCCATCGATCACGTAGAGGACGACGAAGCTCCGGGCAGCGGCGAACGTCCCCTCCCAGGCCGAGTTGGCGAGCAGGAAACGCCGGACGTCGCCCTCCTCCCAGAAGATCGACCAGCTTCGCTTGATGTAGGCCCAGAAGCCCTCGAAGACGCGACCGTGCCCGCCGTCCTCGCGCACGAGCAGGATCACGAGCCCGCAGGCCGCCGTGGTGACGAGCGCGGCGGTCAGAAACGGCGCCGGCAGCCACAGCTTGAGCAGGAAGTTCCCGCCGACGAGCGCGATTCCGAGGGCGAGCCCGCGCAGCACGTGCTGCGTCCCCTGGGCGCGGCCGTAGGCCTCACTCGGCAGCAAGTCGGGATAGAGGCCCCGATAGGGCGGCTCATAGAGGTAGTAGGCGAAGTAGAAGGCAAGCACGAGCAGCGTCGCGGTCCAGAAGTTGGGCATGAACGGGATCAGGACGAGGCAGAAGGCGATCGGGCCGAGCGCCGCGAGCATGAAGGGGCGGCGGCGGCCAAGCGGGGTGTGGAAGGCGTCGCTCCAGGGCCCCACGATCGGCGAGAGCGCGAGCGCAAACAGCCCCTCGGCGCCGATCACGAGCCCGATCAGCGAGCCCGAGTTCGTGAACGTGTGCAGGAGCGGCGGCAGCGCGACCGAGATCGTCGTGATCGAGTAGGCGAGCCCGAAGGCTCCCAGACCGAGCGTCCAAAAGAGCCGGCGCGAAGCCGGCGCGAGCGGGCCCAGCTCGCGCGGGGCGGTGCGGGTCGCCATCAGGCCGGCGCGCAGGCGCGCGTCGCTGTCCGCAGGATCTGGCGCCGCCGCTCCGTCACCGTCGAGCCCTCCACCACCGCCGCCTGAGTGTAGAGAGGGCCGCTATTTGCAGGCAACTCTTGCCTACGTGTCGCGCGCGCCCCGGCCGCCGAGGGCGTCGCTCAGCTCGCCGAGAGCCTGGGCGAACTCGCTGGGGATGATCCAGACCTTGTTCGCCTCGTCCTGGGCGATCTGCGGCAGGGCCTGCACGTACTGGTAGGCCAGAAGCTGGCGGTCCGGCTTGCCGTCATGGATCGCCTGGAAGACCGCCCCGATCACCTTGGCCTGGCCCTCGGCCTCGAGCACCATCGCCTGACGCTGGCCCTCGGCGCGCAGGATTGCGCCCTGCTTCTCGCCCTCCGCCTCGAGAATCTGCGACTGCTTGACTCCCTCCGCGGTCAGGATCGCCGCGCGCTTGTCGCGGTCGGCCCGCATCTGCTTCTCCATCGATTCCTGGACCGACGCCGGCGGATCGATCGCCTTCAGCTCGACGCGGTTGACCCGGATACCACACTTGCCGGTGGCGTCGTCAAGGACGCCCCGGAGCTGAGCATTGATCTGGTCGCGCGAGGTGAGCGTCTGCTCGAGATCGAGGCCTCCGATCACGTTCCGCAGGGTGGTCACGGTCAACTGCTCGATCGCCTGGATGTAGTTCGCGACCTCGTAGATGGCCGCTTTCGGCTCCGTGACCTGGAAGTAGATGACCGTGTCGATGCTGACGACGAGGTTGTCCTCGGCGATCACGGGCTGCGGGGCGAAGGAAACGACCTGCTCGCGCAGGTCGATCATCTCCCGGATCCGATCGACGAACGGCACCACGATCGCGAGTCCCGCGTTCAGCGAAGAAGGGACGCGCGGACCACTCTTCGCCGCCGATCCGCACCCGCCCGCCCTCGAGATCCACGCGCTGCAGGACGAGCGCTTTTTGGCCGACCAGCGCCGCCGTGCCTGTCCGGGGCAAGGACCGGCATGCTGAGATGGCGGCGTGCGACCGGGCGCAGCAGAAGCAGCGATGCCAGCGAGCCGGCGATGAAGACGATCAGCTGCAGCACGACCCCGCCGCCCACGAGCCCCGTGATCGCGGCCGCGAGCGCGGCCAAGGCAATCGGGCCGAGGAAGAACATTCC
>DASUWJ010000133.1:0-8590 GCA_036378475.1 Gaiellaceae bacterium | reverse complement strand
AACCCGCGGTCGTCCGCGGGCCGCGAGCTCGGCGGCGATCGCCGCAACGAAGCGACCCCAGCCCTCGGTTTCGCCCTCACCATCGGCAGCGACCTCCACCGAGCCGAACCCCTCCGATTCCAGCCGGATTCCCTCAGCCGCAGCGCCGCGAACGCTGATGAAGCGATCGATCGCGACCGGAAGGACCAGCCCGCCGACGTAGTCGACGTGCTCGCCGATCAAGTTGACTCGACCCGGCGCACGGAACATCGTGGCGGGATGTTCGCGGACGTGGCGGAGATCCGCACCGACTCGAAGCACGTGGCGATCTATGCCGAGGGTTGGCAATCGTGGAGCCCCGTTGGGACCTTCGCCCTCACCGATCCGCCGCCGCAGCCGAAGAGCCCGCTCGAACGAACGATGGGATTCCGGCCCGGCAAGCCGCCACCGAGAGACGCTTTCCAGGCCGAGGGACTCTTGGCGGTGGTCGCCTCCGAAGGGCCTGTGCGCATCTTTGCCGCAAAGGAGCCGCACCGTGACGTCCCCTCGATCCGGATTCGCGACGAACACGACAGGCTCGTCGTCTCCGCGGACGGCGAGATCGTCGAAACGGTTTTCGGCGGCGATCTCGGCCACGCGTTCGGCGAGTGGGCTGATTCCGTGGCACCGCGCCGGTTGCGCTCGATCCCGACCGGCTGGTGCTCGTGGTACTGCTACTGGCAGGACGTGCGCGAGGACGACGTGCTCGCCAACCTCGCGGCAATCGAGCGGCTCGAGCTTCCGATCGACGTCGTCCAGATCGACGACGGCTACCAAGCGACGGTTGGGGATTGGCTCGAGCGTTCGCCGTCATTCGGTCCGCTCGCTCGCCTCGCCGAATCAATCAGAGCGGCCGGTCGCATCCCCGGGATCTGGGTGACGCCGTTTCTCGTCGGGGCGCGAAGCAAGCTCGTCGCGGAACATCCGAGCTGGGTCGTCCCAGGCGCAGACGCCGGCTTCAACTGGAACCAGCACCTCCACGTTCTCGATGTCAGCAACGCCGAGGCGGCCGAGCATTTGCTGCACGTCTTTCGCATCCTCGCCGGCTACGGGTTCGCGTACTTCAAGCTCGATTTCCTCTACGCGGGAGCGATTCCGGGCATCGACGCGTATCGCGAGGGAATGCGAATCGTGCGTGAGGCAACCGGTGAGGACGCGATTCTGCTCGGCTGCGGCGCGCCGCTTCTCCCGAGCATCGGACTCGTCGACGCGATGCGGATCGGCCCCGACATCGGACCGAACACCGCTCAAGTCCAGGCAGCGATTGACGCCGGTCGATCGCGCGCGTGGATGAACGGCCGCCTCTGGACGAACGACCCCGACTGTCTGATCGTGCGTCAGGAAGTCGAGGAGCGGGATCGGTGGGCCGATCATGTTCAGGCATGCCGCGGGCTCGTCTGTTCGAGTGACCCGCTCGGGGAACTCGACGAGCACGGTCTCGCGCTCACGCGCCGGCTGCTCGAAGATGCCTCGGACTCACCGCTTGTCGGTGCGTGAAATGACTGTCCGAAGCTCGGTCGCAGCCGGCTCGCGGCGGCGGCGAGATGCGTGCTTCAGCGCTCGAGCGGCTCCCGTGCGGCTGAGCCCGCGAGCCGGGCTTTCAGGCGCAGGATCGCCTTCGTGTGCAGCTGGGAGACGCGCGACTCGGTCACTCCGAGCACCTCGCCGATCTCGCGCAGGGTCAGCTCCTCGTAGTAGTAGAGCGTGACGACGAGCTTCTCGCGCTCGGGCAGCCGTGCGATCGCCTCGCCGAGTGCCTCCTTCATCTCGGTCACCGCGAGCGCCGACTGCGGCTCGGGCCCCTGCGTGTCCTCGATCGTGTCGATCAGCGCGATCCGGTCGCCCCCGGAGGAGGAAACCGTCCAGAGCTCGTCGAGTGCGGCGATCGATGAGCGTCCGATCTCGCTCAGACTGCCGTCGAGCTCCTCGGGCGTGATGCCGAGCTGGGTGGCGATCTCCTCGTCGGTCGGAGCACGGCCGAGCTTCGCCTCGAGCCCCGCGATCGCGCGCTCTATGTCTCGGGCGCGCGAGCGAACGGAGCGCGGCACCCAGTCCATCGCCCGCAGCTCGTCGATGATCGAGCCTTTGATCCGCGCGATCGCGTAGGTCTCGAACTTGACGTCTCGGTCCGGGTCGTAGCGCTCGATCGCCCCGATCAGCCCGAGCAGCCCGTACTGAACGAGGTCGCTTTCGTCGACGTGGGACGGCAGGCCGCTGCCCACCCGCCCGGCGACGTACTTGACGAGCGGGGCATACGTTAGGATCAGACGCTCGCGCAGCCGCTGGTCACTCGTCCTGCGGTACTCCTGCCACAGGGACTGGGTGTCCTCGGGCTTAGTCGCCACGCTCAGAGGATACGGCCTGCGGGCGCGATCTCTTTCAATGCGCGCGCCAGGTTCGCGCTGCGAGGCCGCCTAGCCAGACGGCCAGCGCCGCCGCGGCCAAGGCCACCACGCTCAGGCGAAGCCGGTGGACCGCCGCGTCGGCAGCGGCGGCCGCCACGCCCGCGAGCACCAACGCGAGCACGAAAAAGAGCGCAGCGAGCGCGCGTCGCTGCGCGCGTGCTCTCGCGGGACTACTGCTCGGGGAGCGACTCGTCGCGCTCGCCCTCGTCCTCGCCGAAGCCCTTGCCCTCCTGTTCTTCGAGCAGGTCGCCTGCTGCCGGCTCGGGCCGCTCCTTCGGTTCCTGTTCGGGTTCCTGTTCGCTCACGGGCGCCAGAATGCCCGAAACGGCGCCGCTACAATCCGTCCTCGGACCGCCAAGGGGCGTAGCTCAACTGGCAGAGCACCGGTCTCCAAAACCGGGGGTTGCAGGTTCGAGTCCTGCCGCCCCTGTAGAGAAAAGCCCCGCATGGGCGGGGCTTTCACTCCTGAGCGGCTCGCTCGCCTGACGCTTGTTGTGCCCGGATGCGCCCGACGTTGGCCAAGACCCGCGCGCCGAGCTCAGCTGACTCAACGCGGGAGCGCTCGCGGGTCGAATTCGCGCCGCGACGGCGAAGTAACCGACGCCGCCTTTGCGGCCCGAGGCGGCGTCGGTTGCGCCGAAGGAAGCTGCAGGCGTGTCTGCGTTTGCCTCCTGGCTCGCAGAAGATCTCTGCGATCCACCCGCTGAGAGACGAGCGGCGAGCGAACCTTGACTGAGCGATCGCGATTTCGCTCACACGAGGGACGGCCGAAACCGCATCAGCCTGACCCGAAGCCTGCGTTGTGCGTTCGCGTTGCTCCTCACCGCTCGTCGAGTCCGACTGCCTGACCGGTGAGCGGAAGCCGGCCCTCCGGCGACAGCGCTCCTGATCTCGAACGGGTGATTTTGGCGGGCCCTCGTCGAGATCCCGCCGACAATCCCCGTTGGAAAGAGATGCGGCACACCCAGAGAACCTCCAGCGGACCCGGGGCGCGGCTCGGGTCGATCCTGAGCGTCCGAACGCCCGACCAGCAGCTCGCGAAGCGGCTCGCGGCCGGAGACGACGCGGCGTTCGATCTGCTCTACCGTCGGTACTCGGCGCGGCTCGCCGCCTACGGCGCGCGGCTTCTCGCCGATCGTGCGAAGGGGGAGGACGTCGCGCAGACGGCGCTGATGAACGCCTATCGCGCGCTCCGTCACGGGCGCAGCGCTCCGCCCACGCATGTGAAGGCCTGGCTTTACCGCATCGCAGAGCGCGTCGCCCTACAACTCCTCCAGCGCGAGAAGGATGTCGCCGCCGAACTCGAGCCCGAGAGCGCTGGGCCCGATCCGCAGGAGGCGAGCGCCGCGCGTGGACAGCTCGTGGCTGCCTTGCGCGAACTGCCCGAGCGGCAGCTGCATGCATTCCTGTTGCGGGAGCTGCGGGGCTTCTCTGTCGCGGAGATCGGCGCCGCCCTGCAGCTGACGAGCGAACAGGTGGAGCAGGCGCTCTTCGCGGCTCGAAATCGCCTTGCCGAGGGCCTCGTCTTCGGCCGCCGCCTCGACTGCGCCAGCGTGCAGGCACTCGACGGAGCCGTCCTCGACCTCAGCGAGCGCCGGGCGCTCCAAGCGCACCTACGGGCGTGTCCGTGCTGTCGCTCGAGCCTCGAGCTCGGGAAAAAGGGTCTCGGAGGCATCTCGCCGCTTGGCCTGCTCGCCTGGCTGCGCGACGCGGCGGCGGGAATGCTCTCGAGCGGCGGCGCCCCGGTCGCGGCCAAGGTCGGAGTCGCGGTCGCCTCAGTTGCGCTGGCCGGAGGCGGCGTGGTCGCGGCGGAAACGGTCGCCGCGCAGGCACGCGAATCCGTGGCCGCCGATCGTCCGACAGCCGCGGCGAGAACGAACGAGGCGCTGGCAGCTGCCGCCGTCCCCGGTTCTGCCCGGAGAGGAATGCTCGGCCTCGGCCCCGTCCTCGCTGTGGCGCCCGCTTCGCAGCCGCAATCGGCTCCGGCTTCGACCGTGACGACCGCTCCGGGCCAGACGGACAGCCAGAGCACCGACACTCAGACCGCGCCAGCCCCGGACCCTGCGACCGACACCTCGACCGACCCGAGCCCGTCAGATTCGGCGCCCACCGACACGTTTACGGACGCCACCAGCACAGACGCTTCGACGGACCCGACGCCCCCCTCTGATTCAGTGCCGAGCGATCCGGCGGCCACTGATCCGACGGCAACGGCGACCGACACCGTGTCGACGGACACCGCGCCGACCGACACCGTTTCGACCGACACTACGTCGACCGACACTACGTCGGCGGCGACGCCCGCCCCCTGACCACAGAGCTCACGCAGCACGCGAGCGAGGTACCGCGAACAGGGGAACTTCGCGTGCGCCGGTCAAGCTCGGCGCGAACGAGCGCTCTCAGGAGGTGTCCACTCCCTCTCCCCCGACGAAAGGACTCTCTCATGTGGAGGAAGACACGACTGGCTGCTCTCTGCGCAGCTCTCGTCCTTGCCGCGGTCGCCGTCGCTGCAGCGAGCGCCTACAGCACGCCCGCCCCGGCGAACTTCTGGAAGAAGAACTACCGGCTGGACGTGACGCTCACCGACGTGCAAGACCCGACCTTCGACGCGACCCTGAACGACGTCGCAGGCTCGGTGCCGAGGCAGGCGCGCTACTACCTGCAGGAGATGCTCTCCGACGGCTCGTTCGAGATCGATGCCTCGAATGCGAGGTGCTTCGAGGTGACCACGGACGCGGACGGGAACGAGACGACTCAGAGCGCAGCTTGCTCGGACGTCGTCGCGGCGCTCGACAGCGCACCCGACGGCCTCGATGCCTCGATGCTCGGGAAGCCGACGCAAGACGAGAACGGTGAGCTTGCCTTTAAGGCGAAGAAGCTCGTTGTCTGGCTCTAACGGCTGAGACAACGGTGGCTAGGCGGAGGGAGCGCGGGCTCCCTCCGCCGCATGTGGCGGAAAAGGCACACCTGAAACCGCCGAATTCCTCTCCGTCTCGGCCGGCGGTTCGACCATCTCCCCGCGATCCAGGAACCGCTAGTGCACGTGAGCGTGCTCGACGGCGAGTTGCTTGTCGCTCATCCGTGTCGCAAGAAGCGCCGCGAGCGCGGTCGTGATCGGCATCGAGGCGATCAAGCCGACCGAGCCCACGAGGGACGCGATCACCTCGACGGCCACCGGCTCGGAGTTGACGGCGTCTGTAAGCGAGGTGCCACCGATCGAAAAGATCAACAGCACGGGGAGGGAAGCGCCCGCATAGGCAAACACGAGTGTGTTGACGGTCGCCGCGATGTGGTCGTGTCCGACCTCGAGCGCGCCGGTGAAAAGCCCCTTGAACTGCAGGGCTGGATTCGCCCGCCGGAGCGCGATCACGGTCGAGGCTTGGCTGACGGTCAGATCGATCAAGACGCCGAGGGCGCCGATCACCATCCCGCCGAGCAGGAGGCCCCGCAGGCTGATGTGCACACCGGAGGCGCTCAAGAAGGCGGCCTGCTCAGAGTACGCGCCCGACAAGTGAGCGAGATGGGTGAAGGCGGAAGCGAGGCCAACAGCGAGGAAGAGGCTGAGCGCCGTCCCCAGCCAGGCCGCGATTGCCTTGGCGCGGATCCCATAGGAGAGCGGAATCGTGATCAGCAGGACGGTGAGCGACCCGGTCAGGGCAACCGCGACCGCCGAGTGGCCCTTGAGGATGGCGGGGACGACGAACTTGAGCACGAGCACGAGGCTCGCCCCCAGGCCAAGCAGCGCTCGCAGCCCATGCAACCGACCGGAGGCGAGGAGCAGCACGACGAAGCCGAGCCCCAGCCAGAGCATCGGTCCGCGGCGGTCGAAGTCGGCGAATGAGTAAGCCGGGAGCTTCACCGTCGCGCCCGGCGGTGGCGGCGGGTTGCGGATCACTCGGATGGCATCGCCCGGCCTGAGCGCCCCCAGCCCGGGTGCCGGCGTGATCTCGAATCGCGTCGTTCTGCCCTTGTCGCGCCCGTCGCGAATCGTCGCCGTCACGATCCGGCAGCGTCCATTCAGACTGGTCGTACAGCTCTGCTCGCTGATCCGTTTCACCAGCGCCCCGAACGTCCTCGTCGAGACGACGGCGCTCGAGCGCGCGATCGGTCCCTCGGGCCAGAGCTTCACGAGCGAGATCACGGTGACGGCGATCAGCAGGCCGAGCGCCAGCAGCATCACGTTGACGACGAGCGAGCGATGAGGGCGAAGCCGCAACTGACGGCGGCGCGCCGCTTCTTCGCCCGTTCCCGGGCTCGACTCCACCCGACAAGCTTGAGCGAGCTCGCGGACGGCGGCCTTGCTCGCGGGCGTTTGCGACGGTCTGCAACCGAACACGGCTCCCGGCCGGGACGAACTCCGATGCGCGACGAGCTCAAGAACGTGCGCTCCCCGGCCGATATGGCGGCGTATGCGTGCGATTCCGCTCGTGCTCGCCGGCGTGCTCGGAGCCGCTCTTAGTTCCGCGGCGCCGGCACTCGCAGACGGACCGATCTTCGCCATCGTTCCCAATGCGCCCTCCTCGGTCACGACGACCGCCACGGCAGGGTCCCCCCCGCCTCAGCTGACTCTTGCTCGGCTCGCCCTGCGTGATGCAAAGCAGGCCGAGCAGCGTGACGCCGCGGCGGCCGCGCGCGAGAGCGCGCTCGCAAACTCCACGCAGCTGCTCTCGGCTCAGCTCGACGCTCAGATGAGGGCGTCCGAGTTTCAAACGGCATTCGACGAGGCGGCAGCACAGCGCAGCCAGCTCGAGCAGCAGATCGCGCAACTCACGGCGCCTCCGCCTCCGCCTCCGCCTCCGCCGACACCCTCCCTCAATCTCGCGGCGGCGACTCCGGGCACTGACCTCGGAGCCCAGGCCGTCTCGATCGCGGAGCGGTTTCTCGGCGTCCCCTATCGCTGGGGCGGCGCCGACCCCACAGGCTTCGACTGCTCCGGATTCGTCATGTACGTGTACGCGCAGTTGGGGATCCAGCTCCCGCACTACGCGGCCTCGCAGTACCAAAGCGGAGCCGTGATCGATCCCTCACAGCTGCAGTCGGGCGACCTCGTCTTCTTCGAACCCCAGGCAGACGGCCCGGGACATGTCGCCATCTACGTCGGCGGCGACGAGATCATCGAAGCCCCTCAGACCGGGGACGTCGTCAAGCTGGCGAGTCTCTCGGCCACCGAAGCTGCGCTTGGATTCGTGGGCGCGACGCGGCCCTCAGTCTCGGTCGCGACGAATCCGTTCACGTACTAACTCGCGCGAACGAACCGGGCGCCGGGCTGCCCGACCCGATCTGAGCGAGTCATAGCTTGCCGTACCGAGCAGCAGCTCTTCCGGCTCGGACTTGCGCCGACGATAGGCTGGAGCCGTGGCGGTTCTCGAGTCGCAGGTCGAGCGAAACGAAGAGCACCAGCGCCGGCAGGCGCGCATGGAGGAACTCGTCGGCGAGCTGCGGCAGCGCATCGCCCAGGTGGCGCGCGGGGGCGGCGACAAGGCGCTCGAGCGCCATCGCTCACGAGGCAAGCTGCCGGCGCGGGAACGGATCGACCGGCTGCTCGATCCGGAATCGGCCTTCCTCGAGCTTTCCCCCCTGGCGGCCTGGGAGCTCTACGGAGGCCAGGCGCCCTCGGCCGGGATCGTGACCGGGATCGGTGTGATCGAGGGGCAGGAGTGCGTGGTGATCGCAAACGACGCCACCGTCAAGGGCGGCACGTACTTCCCGCTGACCGTGAAGAAGCATCTCCGGGCGCAGGAGATCGCAGACCAGAACCACCTGACCTGCGTCTCTCTCGTCGATTCCGGCGGGGCCTTCCTGCCGCTCCAGGCCGAGGTCTTTCCCGACCGCGATCACTTCGGCCGCATCTTCTTCAACCAGGCCCGGCTGTCCGCCAAGGGGATCCCGCAGATCGCGGCCGTGATGGGCTCGTGCACGGCAGGCGGCGCCTATGTGCCGGCGATGAGCGACGAGACAATCATCGTCAAGGGCACCGGGACGATCTTCATCGGCGGCCCCCCACTCGTGAAGGCGGCGACGGGGCAGGACGTCTCCGCGGAGGAGCTCGGCGGCGCCGACGTCCACACGCGCCTCTCGGGCGTGGCCGACCACTACGCGACCTCGGACGAGCACGCGCTCGCACTCGTCCGCCAGATCGCGCGGAACCTGCACCGGCGCAAGGAAGC
>DASUWJ010000132.1:0-3817 GCA_036378475.1 Gaiellaceae bacterium | reverse complement strand
GGGAGAACGTTCCGCCCGCGGCCGCTAGGTCGTCGCGCTCTCGCCGCTCAGGTCGAGCACCGCCTCGGCCAGCCTGCGTGCGGCGCCCGGGGCGAGCGGGCCGGGCGGCAGCTCGACGACGAACGCCGAGGAGCCGGCGATCGTATGGTTCTGCCAGCTCGCGGCGCTGCCCGGATAGCGGGGCAGGCGGTGGAAGGGGAGACCTGCCAGCTGGGCGAAGCGCCGCTCGAGGCGGGGATTTCCCCCCGACTCGTCGACGAGGTCGAGCGGCTGGTGGAACCAGATCGTGATCGTGGGCCGCAGGCGCAGGATCAGCCGGTAGGCGAAGCGGCTCTCCGGCTCCGAGAGCACGTGCGGGCCCGAGTACTGCTGGAAGCCAGGCGTACCGAGCACGCGCCAGTGCCAGGGAAAGTTGCGGTTCAGGTCGACGCGGTGGGCGTTCTGGCGCGTGTCGGCGGCGACGCCGTCCGGATTCAGGTCGGGGACGACCCAGAGGTCCACCGAGTGCGGCGGTGGGGCCGCGATCAGCGCGCGCGAGATCGCGATCCCCGCCGGCTCGTTGCCGTGGATGCAGCCGACGACGAGCACGTTCGGGCCCCGGTCCCGGTCGGAGCCGACGTCGATCGCCTGGATCGCCCTGCCCTCGACCGAGCGGCCGCTGACGATGCTCTCGCCCTTCCCGGCAGAGGGGAGCGCCCGGGCGCCCGCGGCGAGCGCGGCGACCAGGGCTACGAGCAGGAGGCCGGCGCCGGTTCGATGCACGGGACCATGATGTCCTCGACGCGTGGTCTCTGCGCCGGACGCGGTTCGCGCTCATAGCCTGCGGATGATCTCCTCGGCCTCCTCGCGCGTGAAGGCGCGCAGCGTCTCCGTGTGCTCGGCGCCGTGTCGCTGCAGCTTCAGCATGATCTCGGCTGCCGTCTCGTCGTCGGGTGCCTCGAAGATCTCGACCACGTCGTAGCGACCGAGCGTGACGTAGACGCCGACGAGGTGGCCACCGGCGCTCGAGATCAGGCGCTCGCCATCCTCGACTCGCTCCCGCCAGGCCGGCAGGCCGGCGACGCCCTGCGAGGTCCAGCGCATAAGCGTCACGTAGTGCGGCACGCTAGGCAGATGATGACCGGCGCGGGCCTCGCCTGCCGGGCCGGCTACAGGCGACAATCCGCTCATGCGTCTGAACGCCTACCTCGCACGGGCTGGCGTCGCCTCGCGCCGGAAAGCCGACGAGCTGATCAAGGCAGGGCGGGTCACGGTCAACGGCGAGCCCGGCCGGCTGAACACGTTCGTCTCCAGGCGCGACCGCGTCGCTCTCGACGGCCGGGCGCTCGCCAAGCAGCCGCTGGCCTACGTGCTCCTGCACAAGCCGCGGGGAGTCGTGACGACCGCGAGCGATCCCCAGGGCAGGCAGACCGTCGTCGAGCTCGTCGCCGGCCATCGGAGCCGCCTGGTGCCGGTCGGCCGCCTCGATGCGGACACGACCGGGGCGCTTTTACTCACGAACGACGGCGAGCTCGCCCACCGGCTTGCCCATCCGCGCTACGAGGTCGAAAAGGTCTACGAGGCGGAGGTCGAGGGCGAGCCGGGCGAGGAGGCGCTCGAAACCCTCCGCCGGGGCGTCGAGCTCGACGATGGTCCGACGGCACCGGCGAATGCGCGCCGGCTCGGCCCCTCGCGGATCGAGCTCTCGCTCCACGAGGGCCGCAAGCACCAGGTGAAGCGAATGCTGGCCGCGGTCGGCCACCCCGTCAGCTCGCTCCACCGCAGCCGCTATGCGGGCCTCGACCTGGCGGGGCTCGACCCGGGCGAATCGCGCCAGCTGACCGCGGCCGAGGTGGCAGGCCTGCGCTCGCGGCCCGGCCGGCCCGACGCTTCCGGCTAGGGCCGGACGAATCCCATCCGCTCGTACATCAGCTCGAGCGTCGGCGCCGCCGCGGAACGGGCCTTCGCGGCTCCCTGGGCGAGCAGTCGCTCGAGCTCGCCCGGGTCGGCGCGGAGCGCGTCATAGCAGGTGCGGATCGGCTGGAACAGCTCGACGACTGCCTCCGCGACCTCGGCCTTGAACCGACCGTAGCCGCCGCTGTCGTAGCGCCCCTCGAGCGTCGGGATCGCCTCACCGGTCGCGACCGACATGATCTCGAGCAGGTTGGAGATCCCCGGCTTTCGCGCGGGGTCGTAGCGGACGTCGCTGCCCGAGTCGGTGACCGCGCTTTTCAGCTTCTTACGGATCGTCTCGGGCGGGTCGGTGAGCAGCACCTTGCCGCCCGGCTGGCTGTCGGTCGTCGACATCTTCCGCTCCGGCTCCTGCAGGTCCATGATCCGCCCGCCCGTCTCCGGGATCCGGGCGGCGGGCAGCTTGAAGGTCTCGCCGAAGCGGCCGTTGAAACGCTCGGCCAGATCGCGGGTGAGCTCCAGGTGCTGCTTCTGGTCGTCTCCGATCGGGACGAGATCGGTCTGGTAGAGCAGGATGTCGCCCGCCATCAGCACCGGATAGGTAAAGAGGCCCGCCGAGACGAACTCCTGGCGCTCGCTCTTGTCCTTGAACTGGATCATCCGGCCGAGCTGCCCATAGCTCGTGACGGCCGAGAGCAGCCATGCCGCCTCCGGGTGGGCGCTGACGTGGCTCTGGACGAAGACCGTCGAGCGGTCGGGATCGAGACCCGTCGCGAACAGGATCGCGGCGAGGTCGAGCGTCGACTCGCGCAGTTCCTCGGGCTCGTAGGCGGTCGTGATCGAGTGCAGGTCGACGATGCAGAAGAACGCCTCGCCCTCCTCCTGCATAGCGGCGTACTGGCGAAAGCCGCCCGAGTAGTTGCCGAAGTGCTTGTCGCCCGTCGGCTGGATGCCGGAGAAGATCCGCACGGTCCCGGCCGCAGTATCGCAACTAGATTTAGTGGCCAATGGCTGCAAACGGCTCACCGGAACTCCTGATCGTGATGGGCGCGGGCGCGACCGCCGACCAGACCGAGCACGTGCTCGCGAGGCTGCAGGAGGCGGGCGTCGGGGCGCGCGTCCAGCGCGGTCGCGAGGCAACCGTGATCGGCGCGATCGGCGAGCGCGAGCTGCTCGCGGCGCTGCCGCTCGAGGCCTATCCCGGCGTCGAGCAGGTGCTGCCGATCCTGAAGCCCTACAAGCTCGTCGCCCGCGAGGTCGCCCCCGACCCGACGGTGATCGAGGTCGAGGGGCGCCGAATCGGAGACGGCTACTTCGGCCTGATCGCCGGGCCCTGCACGGTCGAGTACCGCGAGCAGACCCTGGAGACGGCGCGGGCGGTCCAGGCCGCGGGCGCGACGATGCTGCGCGGGGGCGCGTTCAAGCCGCGCACCTCGCCCTACACGTTCCAGGGCCTCGGCGACGACGCGCTCGAGATCCTGCGCGAGGCCCGCGAGGAGACGGGGCTGCCGGTCGTGACCGAGCTGCTCGACCCTCGGCACGTCGAGGCCGTGCTCGGGGTCGCCGACGTGATCCAGATCGGGGCGCGGAACATGCAGAACTTCCTGCTCCTCTCGGAGATCGGCCGGGCCGACAGGCCCGTGCTTCTGAAGCGAGGCCCCTCGGCCTCGGTCGAGGAGCTTCTGATGGCCGCCGAGTACGTGGCCAAGGAGGGAAACGACCGGATCATCCTCTGCGAGCGCGGGATCAAGACTTTCGAGACGACGACGCGCTACACCCTTGACCTCGGCTCGGTCGCCGTGCTGAAGCTCGAGACGCACCTGCCCGTGATCGTCGACCCCTCGCACGCGGCGGGCAAGCGCGAGCTCGTCCTACCGCTCGCCCGGGCCGCGGCCGCGGTCGGCGCCGACGGGATCATCGTCGAGGT
>DASUWJ010000131.1:0-10336 GCA_036378475.1 Gaiellaceae bacterium | reverse complement strand
CGCGCGGCCGAATGGATGACTGGATCGCTTCCGCTACCGTCGCCGCCGTCCCGCAAACCGCGGCGTGCTACCCCCCGCAGTCCGTGACCTTGACGAGGCCCGCTCCTTCATGGATGACAAGCACCTACTCCATATCAGTAGTCGCCGAAGGCAGACCGCGCCACGGTCCCGAGCACCTGCTGCTGGTAGTAGACGGGCCCGCCGCCGTCCGCGCTGACTCCGGCGGCCGGGTAGTGCGTCGAGACACCGAGGGTGTAGATGTTTCGTTGCGAGATCGCCAGCCCGAAGTAGTCGCCGATGAAGGTGCTCGCGCAGTTCGCATCGGCGCAGGGAAGCTGCGGCAAGCCGCCCACGTTTTGGCCCGGCTGCTGGGGATCCCACGTGTAACGCGAGACGCGGACGTTGTGGGCCACCGGCACCGCGCCGAAGCCGTCGTCCTTGTAGGCCTGCAGCGAGATGTTGACGCAGAAGTTCGTTCGGCCACGATCTGCCCGGAGAATGCTCGCATCGTTGGGACAGGCGAGCCGGCGGTCGTAGAAGGCGACCGCGACCGCCCCGTTCGGACCCGCCGCGACCGAGGGCTGGAACTGGTCGCTCGCGTCCGCATTGTCGTTGACGGTTGCCGGAGCCGACCAGTGCTGCCCGTAATCGGTCGACTGCGTGAACTTGACGTCCATCTGGCTGCCGTCCCAGTACTCGTAGGTCAGGTAGACGTGGCCCGGCCACGTCGGGCTGGCCGTGAAGTTCTCGATGATCCCGTCCCGGAAGGTCGTGTTCGGCAGGTCTGTCGCCGGCAGCGGCTGGGTCTGCGCGGCGAGCACGAACGGCGCCCAGGTCGTTCCGTCATCTTTCGAGTAGGTGACCCAGAGGTCGCCGCCGCTGCCGTGGTAGGCCGCAAAGACGTTTCCGGCCGCATCGATCGACGGATAGACGTACTCGTTGACCTTGCCCGTCTGGGAGGGAGCGCTGAGCGTGAACGACTTGGCGAAGGTCAGGCCGCGGGTATCCGAGACGGCGCCGCGGATCTTGGCGGTCGAACCGTTGTACACCGTCCACATCGCGTAGACGTGATCCTGGAACGGGTTGCCTCTGATGCTGTTGACGGCGACCCACTGCTTGTCCTCGACGTGGCCGGCCTGCTTCGAGGAGGCGTTGTTCGTCGGCTCGAGTGGCTGGCCCCCGTTACCCTTGACCCAGTGGCGGCCCATGTCGTCCGAGTAGGAGAGGTCGATCTCGCCGTTCGGATTGAGACCCGAGACCCAAAACGGCTGGAAGGGCAGCGTCGTTTGGTAGACGCGTCCCTGCGTATCGAACGCTGCGTTCGGATCGGTCACGTCCATCCAGTCGGGCGGGATCGCCTGCGTCCCGGTGGTCGTGCACTCGTACCCCTGCACCTGATTGTTCCCCGCGGGAACACCGCCCGGGATCGTGTAGGAGCCGAGGTAGAAGTTGTAGTAGGTGCTGAAGTTCTCGAAGAAGAACTTCGAGGTGCCGACGAGATCCTCGCTGCCAGGCCTGACGGCGAGCCAGGACTCCGAATGGTTCGAGTTCAGCTGGCCGGGGCGACAGGTCCCCGGTAGCGGCGCCCGCGCCCCGGGCGGGACCGGGTAGCCGCCGCCGGCGACGGGCGAGGAGGCGACCTGGTTTGTCACCGGAACACTTGAGAGCCAGCCCGTGGCGCCGGCGCTCGACGACGATACAAGCGCCGCCAGAAGCGCCAGCAGCGAGATCCCGCACCTCATCCGAAACCTCCTCTGCCCCTTTCCCGACCGAGACGGTGTATCACAGCTGTGCGGCAGAGGTCACGGCCTGCGGGCTGGACCCGGACCGGGGCTCGCGCTCCGTCGGCTTCGCGACGGGCGGTCTCGCGCCCGAACACCGCGGGACCTATCGCCTCTTCGCCGTTAGCATCCGCGCCGTGCTCGACCCGGCTGTCTTCAAGGCCTACGACATCCGCGGCATCTATCCGGCAGAGCTCGACGAAGCAGGGGCCGCTGCGATCGGCCGCGCCTACGTCGAACAGTTCGAGCCCCGTCGGATCGCGATTGGGCGGGACATGCGGGTCTCCTCGCCGGCGATGGCGAAGGCGGTCAGCGAGGGAGCCGCCGAGGCTGGAGCAGAGGTGCTCGACCTGGGCATCGTCGGAACGGAGATGGTCTATTTCGCCGTCGGCGAGCTGGAGCTGGACGGCGGCGTCGCGGTCACGGCCTCGCACAATCCCAAGGAGTACACCGGCATGAAGATCGTCCGGCGCGGGGCGCTCCCGGTGGGCGGCGACTCAGGGCTGCTCGAGATCCGCGAGCGGGCACTTCGCGGTTCGAGCGGCCGGCCGGCCTCGCCTCGCGGCGAGATCAGGGAGCACGACATCTGGCCCGCGTATTTCGAGCGGGTGCTCTCGTTCGTCGACCTGGCGGCGATCAAGCCGCTCCGGCTCGTGATCGACGCCGCGAACGGGATGGCCGGCGCGATGCTGCCGCCCGTGCTCGAGCGGCTCCCGGTCGAGGCGGTACGCCTGTTTTTCGAGCCGGACGGCAGCTTCCCCCACCACGAGCCGAACCCGCTCCTGCCCGAAAACCGCGAGCTGCTGATCTCGAAGACGCTCGAGGAAGGCGCCGACCTCGGCGTCGCCTTCGACGGCGACGGAGATCGGTGCTTCTTCGTCGACGATCGGGGCGAGTTCGTCCCGGGCGACTTCGTCACCGCCTTGCTGGCGGAGTCCGTGCTCGAGAAGGAAGCCGGGGCGAAGATCATCTACGACCTGCGCGCGAGCTGGGCGGTGCCCGAGACGGTTACGCGTGCCGGCGGCGTTCCGCTCGTCAATCGCGTCGGGCATGCGTTTATCAAGCAGCGCATGCGGGAGGAGGGCGCCGCCTTCGCGGGCGAGGTCTCGGGCCACTACTACTTCCGTGACTTCTCCCAGGCAGACTCGGGCGTGATCCCGTTTCTGCTCATGCTGGAGCTCGTCTCCAAACGGGGGCAGAAGCTGTCCGAGATCCTCGCGGAGCTTCGCGGCCGCTACTTCCTGACCGGAGAGCTCAATTCGCGGGTCGCAGACGTCGCCCTCAAGCTGCAGGAGCTGAAGGAGCGCTTTGGCAGCGAGGGCAAGGTCAGCCACCTGGACGGGCTCTCGATCGACGCCGGCGACTGGCACATGAACGTACGCCCGTCGAACACCGAGCCGCTGCTGCGGCTCAACCTCGAGGCGCGGAGGCCTGAGCTGATGGAGGCAAAGCGAGACGAGGTGCTTGAGGCGATCCGCTCTTGACGCTCGAGCTCGGGCACGCGAGCGACCGAAAGCCGCCCTTCAAGTACGCGGCGTTCACCCGGGTCGGCTTCTCCGATACCGATGCGCAGGGGATCGTCTACTACGGGCGCTACCTCCCCTACTTCGATCTCGCCCGGGTCGAGTACCACCGCCACCTCGAGCTCCTGGAGCAGGCGATGCGCGACGAGCAGTTCGTGATGCGGGCCTCGTCGGTCGAGTACTTCGCGCCGGCGCGCTTCGACGACCTGATCGAGATCTTCATCCGCCTGAAGAAGATCGGCCGGACGAGCGCGACCTACGACTGTGCCGCCTACCTGGTCGAAGACGACACCCTGATGGTGACGGCCACGCAGACGCTCGTGCTCGTCGATCTCGTGGACCGGCGTGCGCGGCCGATTCCGGACTGGTATCGGGAGCGGATCCGGACATTCGAGGGCGGAGACTGCGAGTTCGCTGCGGCTACGTGACCGGTCCACAGGTCGATTCCCGCGCGGCGCTCGAGGCAGTGGAGCGCATCTTGAACCGGGGCGGCGAGGCGGACGATGTGCTCCGGGCCGTGCTCGCGGCTCTGCACGAGCGCGGCGTCCCCTTCGCGGCGGTCCGGTTCGTCGAGGCGGGCGAACTGGTCGACGGGCCGTCGGTCGGAAGCCGCGGTTCGCTGAGCGAGACACCGGTCCTGTACGGCGGCGCACGGATCGGCGTGCTCGAGCTCGAGCTCGACGACCGGGCCTTCGCCGAGCGGCTCGCGACCCTGATCTCGCCCTACGTGCTGGTCGGCTGGGATACGGGCGGTGAATCGTGGTCGCCCTAGCCCTGATCGCCGAGCGCGCCGGGCGCCCGCACCGCCGTCCTCGAAGCAGGGCGGGCGCCACAGCTCTTGCGCTGACCTCTCCCCTGCTCTCGTTGTAGTCGGATCGGCGAAGCGCGCTATCCCTCGTTCGAGGTACCCCTGACATTCGAGGGATCATCCCCCGGAAGAGGGGTTCGGCCTCCCGCGCCGCTTTTGCCAGCTTTTTGCCGCAAATCACGACCTTTTCTCATAAAGTCGTCCGCTTTCTCGGCAAAGCTCGAGTCCCCCGCTCGAGGCAGGCTGGCGCGGCCTCTCCCTCGAACGAGGGAGCCACGAACGCTACGACGGCGTCACGCGGTAGGCGTCGAAGACCGCATCGACGTTTCGGAGCGCGGTCAGCAGGCTGCGCAGCTCCTTCACGTCCCCGACCTCGGCGACGTACCAGTTCTTCGCCAGCTGGTCCTCGACGTGGCCGCCGTACTCGACGATGTTCGCGCCGTGCTCGGCGAACGTCCGCGCGACGTCCTCGAGCAGCCGCCGGCGATCCCACGAGTCGACCGCGATCTGGACGCGGAAGCTGTGGGCCGCGGCGCCGTCCCAGGTGACCGGGGTGAACCGCTCCGGATTGCGCCGCAGCGCCTTCACGTTCGAGCAGTCGGAGCGGTGGATCGTGATCCCCTTGCCGAGCGAGATGTAGCCCACGATCTCGTCGCCCGGCACCGGCGTGCAGCACTTGGCGAGTCGGACGAGCACGTCCTCGACACCCTTGACGCGGATACCGAGATCGTCACCCGCGATCGCCCGCCCTGCCTTTGGAGCCTTGAGCGGAACCGCTTCCTCGCGCGCGACCTCATCGGTCTTCAAGCGGTTCAGCACCTTGTTGACGATCTGGCCGGCGGGGACCTTGCCCGAGCCGAGCGCGACGTAGAAGTCCTCCGCCTTCTTGAAGCCGGTCTCGCGGATCACCTGCGCGAGCACGGCCGAGCCGGCGAGCTTGCGGTAGGGCAGGTTCTGCTTCTTGAGCGCCTGCTCGAGCGCCTCGCGTCCCTTGCGCTCGGTCTCGTCTCGCGTCTCGCGCGAGAACCACTGCCGGATCTTGTTGCGGGCCCGGGAGGAGGCCGCCAGCGAGAGCCAGTCGCGGGAGGGCCCCCGCCCCGTCTTCGTGGTCAGGATCTCGACCACGTCGCCGCTCTTCAGGCGGTAGTGCAGCGGCACGATCCGGCCGTTGATCTTCGCTCCGACCGTGCGGTGGCCGAGGTCGGTGTGCACCGCGTAGGCGAAGTCGATCGGGGTCGACTCCGCGGGCAGGCTCTTGACCTCTCCCTGCGGCGTGAAGACGTACACCTCCTCGTCGAGCAGGTCGGTACGGAAGGTCTTCATGAACTCGCGCGGGTCTGCCTCGTCGGCCTGCGCCTCCATCAGCTGCTTCGCCCAGTGCGTCCAGCGAGGATCGCGTTTGCCGCGCTTATAGAGCCAGTGCGCGGCGACGCCGAGCTCGGCGAGCTCGTGCATCTCACGGGTCCGCACCTGGATCTCGAGCGGACGGCCCTCCGGCCCGATCACGGTCGTGTGCAGCGAGCGGTAGCCGTTGAACTTCGGCATCGCGATGTAGTCCTTGAAGCGCCCGGGCATCGGCTTCCAGAGCGAGTGGATCAGGCCGAGTGAGCCGTAGCAGTCCCGCGTGCCCTCATCCCCGGAGCGCTCGACCGTGACCCGCATCGCCGTCAGGTCGTAGATCTCGTTGAACTCGCGCCCCTTCTTGGCCATCTTGTCGTAGATCGAGTAGAAGTGCTTGGCCCGCCCGGAGATCTCGACCGGGATGTCGACCTTGTCGAGCTCGAGCTGGAGGATCCGGGACGCCTCCGAGACGTGCTCCTCGCGATCGGCGCGCCGCTCGGCCACCATCGTCTTGATCTCCTCGTACTTGCGCGGGTGGAGCGTCTCGAACGCCAGGTCCTCGAGCTCCCACTTGAGCTTGTGGATGCCCAGACGGTGGGCAAGCGGTGCGTAAACCTCGAGCGTCTCGCGGGCCTTCTGCAGCTGCTTCTGCTTGCCGAGATACTCGATCGTGCGCATGTTGTGCAGGCGGTCTGCGAGCTTGATCAGGATCACCCGCTCGTCCCCGACCATCGCGGCGATCATCTTGCGGTAGTTCTCGGCCTCCGCTTGCTCGCGGCTCTGGAAATGGATGCGGGTCAGCTTCGTCACGCCCTCGACGAGCTGGGCGATCTCGTCCCCAAACTCGCTCCGCACGCGCTCGATCTCGGTCTCGGTGTCCTCGACCACGTCGTGCAGCAGGGCGGCTGCGAGCGACTGCTCGTCCTGCCGGAGCTCGGCGAGAATCTTCGCGGCACCCCAGGGATGCCGGATGAACTGCTCGCCCGAGCGGCGCTGCTGGCCCGCGTGGGCATCAGCGGCGAAGCGAAAGGCCCGCGCCAGCAGGTCGCGGTCGACGTCGGGGTTGTAGGCCTCGGCGTCTGAAATCAGCTCATCCAGGAGCTCCTGATGCTGCTCGCCAGCGAGAACGACGCTCATGGAAAAAGTGTACTCCCGCCCCCTGAGTTCGCTCCTTGTCCCGCTCAGGCCGCCTCGGCCAGCCCGGCCGGCTGGCCGAGCAGCCGGCAAAACGTGGGCGATTCGAGCAGGTGCCGGCGCACCTTCGCGCCGCTGCCCAGGCCGAGCTCGGCGAAGATCGCGCTGGCCTCGGCCGGCCACGCCTCGGCTCCCTGCCGCCAGAGCGCGGCGAGCCAGTCACGGAGCTCGCGGTAGCGCGGCTCGCCCTCGAAGACGCGTTTGACGACGAGCTGCGGCGCGCTCGTGCCGTTCCACCGGTTCTCCTCGAGCCTGAAGGCGAGGTCGTAGGTCAGCTCGCGCCGGAAGCGGTCGAGCTGGCGCCCGAGGCCGAAGGCGATCGCGCTGCCGGCGTCGCGGCTGCCGTCTCTGACGCGGAAGCGAAGGTGCTTGCCCTCGCCGACGGTTGCGAGCTCGGTGAGCTCGCAGGAGGCGACCAGCAGCGTGACGCCCGGGTTGCCGAGACCGAACGGCGCCAGACGCGCGAGCTCGGCGGCCAGGCCGAGCGTCAGCTCGGAGCCGTGCACGAGCGCATCGACGAGCGTCACCGGCCGCAGCTCCGCCTCCGCCAGCTGCTCGTCCGCATAGGCCCCGAACGCAGACTCGAAGGCCTCGATGCGCGCGGGCTCGATCGACAGCCCGGCGGCGGCTCGATGCCCGCCGAAGCGCACGAGGTGCTCCGAGCAGGAAGCAAGGCCCGCGTGCAGGTCGAACGCGCCGGTTGAGCGGCCGGAACCCTTCCAATCACGCTCGCCGCCGGCGATCAGGACGACCGGCCGGTGGTAGCGCTCGACGAGGCGCGAGGCGACGATCCCGATCACACCCTCGTGCCAGTCCTCGCGCGCGAGCACGTAGCCGCTGCGGCGACGGCGCGGCTCGGGCCACGACTCGATCTCCTCGATCGCCTCACGCAGGATCCGTTGTTCCACCGCCTGGCGCTCACGGTTGAGGTCGTCCAGGCGGTAGGCGAGCCGCTTGGCCTCGTCGAGATCGTCCGTCAAGAGCAGCTCGAGCGCCGCTTCCGGGTGACCGAGGCGCCCGGCGGCGTTGAGCCGCGGGGCGAGCCGGAAACCGACGGCGCCCGCGTCCACGGCGGCGGCGTCGATCCGGGCGACTTTCATCAGCTCGCGCAGGCCCGGCTTCTGCGTCCGCGCCAGCGCGCGGAGCCCCGCGAGCGCCAGGGCGCGGTTCTCGCCGATCAACGGTACGACATCGGCGACCGTCGCGAGCGCGACGAGATCGAGCTGGCGGGCCAGGAGCGCCGACTCCTCCCCTAGGAGCGCCTGCCCGACCTTGTAGACGACCCCGGTCCCGCAGAGCTCCGGGAAGGGATAGGGCGAGTCGCGGTAGGGCCCGACGAGCGGGCAGTCCGGCTGCTCCGGGCCCGGGCGATGATGGTCGCTGACGACGACCTCGAGTCCGAGGCGCTTCGCCTCCGCGACCTCCTCGACCGCGGTCACGCCACAGTCGACCGTCAGCACAAGCCCGCAGCCCTGCGCTGCCAGACGCGTGATCGTCTCGGCACGCAGGCCGTAGCCCTCGTCGAAGCGGCTGGGAAGATGCCAGTCCACCTCGGCACCGAGCTCGCGCAGGATCAGGATCGCGAGCGCGGTGGCGCTGATGCCATCCGCGTCGTAGTCGCCGTGCACGCAGATCGAGCGCTTGCCTGAGACGGCGGCGCGGATCGCCTCGCACGCGGCGCCCATGTCGCCCAGCTCGAACGGGTCGTTCCGCGGCAGGGCTCCCTCGAGGAAGGCGCGGGCGCGCTCGGGGTCCTCGTAGCCGCGCCGGGCGAGAACGGCAGCCGTCGTAGGCGAAAGCCCAAGCTCCGAGGCGAGCCGCGCGGCCACGGCGCAGTCGAGCTCCCTGATCGTCCACTCGCCTCCAGGCATGGGCAGCCCACGCTACGGAGGCGCTCGGACGGAGCTTGGAAGCGCCTGCGCAAGCTGGCCCCTAGTCGACCCAGCTTGCCCGGCTCAAGCGACACTCCCTCGCGGCCGCTTGGGACGGGCCAACCGAGGCGCTATTCGCGAGGCAGCGCGACCCCGAGCACGGTCAGGAGGATCCCGAGCAGGATGATTCCCGCCCCGAGCGCGAGGATCACGCGGGGACGCCTCGAGCCGCGCACTGAATCGGCGGCGGCCCGAAACCAGAAGACGCCGAGCCCCGCGACGGCGGCAGCGACGAGGACGATCAGGGGCGCGAGCGCGGCGATTCGGGCCAGCGGCAGCTCGAAGATCCAGGCGACGCCGAGCACGAGTGCGCCGACCAGGAAGCCGGAGTAGGCGGCCGTTCTCGCCTTCACGGGAACGACTGTAACCGCGGATATCCTCTGCTCGTGGCAGAGCCGAACTATTCGTCTGGGGACGATTACGTCGTCGAGTTCCTCGGGCACCGCTTCAGCTTCAACGCCTTCGATTTCGAGCAGCGCGTGACCGCGGCGGCCGTGAAGCTCGGGCTCGTCGAGGGCAACGAGCTGGACGAAGACGAGACCGCAGACCTCGTCGAGCTGACGGCCGACGGGCGGATCGCCGAGCCGCGGAGCGGCCTTGGCCTCTACCTCGTCCGCTACT
This sequence comes from Gaiellaceae bacterium, assembly GCA_036378475.1. Lineage (GTDB taxonomy): Bacteria > Actinomycetota > Thermoleophilia > Gaiellales > Gaiellaceae > 13-2-20CM-68-14. The sequence goes on along the minus strand of DASUWJ010000131.1, from coordinate 1,137 downwards.
GGGACCGGCTCTCGCTCGTCGACGGCGAGTCACTCGTCTACTGGCTGCGGAAGCTCGTCTTCCGAGGCGCCTGGCTCGACCACTGGGTCAAGGACGGCCGGCTCGAGGTCTCCTGGGAGGGCGAGACCGGGGAATTCGCCTACGTCGACCCGCGCGGCGACCGCGCGCTGCTCGAGGTGGCGCCGATTCCCTCCTGGCACGAGCTTCAGTTCAGGCGCTAGGCGTACCCGGGGAGGAGCCGAGCCTGGCTCAGAAGAGCCGGCCGCGCTCGCTCTCGGCCGCTGCCCCCACGTGGGCGCGGCCGAGCTTCGTCACGATCCGTCCGCGCGGCGTCCTCTGGATGAAGCCGAGCTGCAGCAGGTAGGGCTCGTAGACGTCTTCGATCGTGTCGGGCTCCTCGCCGAGGGCGACGGCGAGGGTCGACAGGCCGACGGGGCCGCCGTCGAATTTGTCCACGATCACCCGGAGCAAGGCCCGGTCGGAGCGTTCGAGCCCGTCGCCGTCCACCTCGAGGAGCTCGAGTGCTTCGCGCGCGATCTCGAGCGTGATCTTGCCGTCGTAGCGCACCTCGGCGACGTCCCGGACGCGCCGCAGGATCCGGTTCGCGATCCGAGGCGTCCCGCGTGCCCGCGCCGAGATCTCTGCGGCGGCCGCGTCCGAGCTCTCGACACCGAGGATCCGAGCCGAGCGGCGCACGATCAGCGCCAGCTCCTCGGGCTCGTAGTGCTCGAGCCGGAAGGTCATCCCGAAGCGATCTCGTAGCGGCGTGGTCAGGAGGCCGGCGCGCGTCGTCGCGCCGATCAGCGTGAACGGTGGCAGATCGAGCGTCAGCGTCCGCGCCGCGGGCCCCTGCCCGACGACGATGTCGAGACGGAAGTCCTCGAGCGCGGGATAGAGGATTTCCTCGACGGCGCGCGAGAGGCGATGGATCTCGTCGACGAAGAGGACGTCGCGCTCGCCGAGCCCGGTCAGGATCGCAGCGACGTCGCCCTTGCGCTCGAGCGCCGGGCCGGCAACCGTTCGCAGACCGACCCCGAGCTCCTCGCGCACGATGAAGGCGAGACTCGTCTTGCCCAGGCCGGGCGGCCCGATCAGAAGCAGATGGTCAAGCGCCTCCCGGCGGGCTTTCGCCGCCTC